>JAYTTZ010000113.1:0-75076 GCA_043744805.1 Gammaproteobacteria bacterium | reverse complement strand
GGTCCGCATCCGCCACGCCGCGCCGTCGCTCGGCCAGCACAACGCGGAAATCCTCGGCGCGCTGGGCGTGGATGCTGATGCGCTTGCGAAATTGCGCGGGGAAGGCGCGGTCTGATGCGCCGGTATCAACGGCCTTACCACGGGGCACCCGGTGGGTGCAAACACATCTGCGTGGCTGGAGGTCGGAGCAATCGCAGGTCTCTTCGCGTGGTCCCGACATGGCTTGAAGAAGCCCATGCTGGTATCTACAGTGTAGACACCTAAGCAGGGAAGCCGTCATGGAATCCACCATCCGCAAATGGGGTAACAGCCCAGCCCTCCGTCTACCCAAGGCGCTCCTGAAGCGGGCCAACTTCAGTCTTGAGCAGAAAGTGAACGTGACTGTCGAGGAAGGCAGGATCGTCATCGCGCCCTCATCGATCGTCGAATATGAACTCGACGCCTTGATTGCCGGAATCTCCAGGGAGAACGTCCACGAGGAATTCGACTTCGGCAAGCCTTTAGGCAAGGAAGCCTTTTGATGGCTGCGCGAGGCTATGTCCCCGACGCGGGGGATGTCGTCTGGCTTGAGTTCAATCCGCAGGCAGGCCACGAGCAGTCCGGACGTCGGCCGGCACTGGTGCTGAGTCCGGCCGCCTACAACGGCAAGACCGGACTCATCGTTGGTTGCCCGATGACGACGCAGGTCAAGGGCTATCCCTTCGAAGTCGAGGTCGTCCAGGACGGCGTGGCCAGCGCGGTCCTCTCCGATCAGGTGAAGTCACTGGACTGGAAGGCGCGAAAGGCCAGGAAGAATGGTGCCGTGTCCGGTGAAGCCATGGTCCAGGTTCGGGCCAAGTTGAAGGCGCTCCTTCAACTCTGAATGGGCAACCCCGGGGTCCCGAAGCGGGTGACTGGTCCGGGTAGTGGTGGGATAAGTCCCGCGTAATCGAGGGACTCCCGGACGCTGCCACCTACGCCGGAGATCTGCCTTAACCAGGGCCTTTCTTTGCCCGCCACTGCGCCCAGGGATTTGCCGGCGTGGCGGCCGTGATCTCTGCCACGTACCAGGCCTCCACTTTCTCCCGCGCCCAGGGCGTGCGGCGCAGGAACGTGAGGCTGGACTTGATGGAAGGGTCGAACAGGAAGCAGCGTACCGGCACCTTTTCACCCATCGCGGCCCAGCCGTGGCGCTCCACCAGATATTCCAGCACCCGCGCCAGGGTCACGCCGTGCAGGGGATCGCGCGAGGCGCGTTCGTCGGCTTTATTCATGGACTCAAGCTTCGCGGAGCGCTGCCAACGAGGCCGCGATGGCAGCGAACCCGGCCTCGTCCGCATAGCGTCCGGCGTGGATGATGCCGGTCACGCCAATCTCCACCAGCGCCGAGAGTTGGTCGCGGGCTTTCGCCATATCGTCCAGCGGCAGCCCCGCCAGCGGAATGATTTGCGGCACAGGGCGACCCGCCTCGACGCAACGCTGGCGAAGTTCAGCGACCGGCGCGCGCAACTTCCCGGCATCACCCGTGTTGGGCATCCAGCCGTCGCCACCACGGACGATGCGCTCGAAGGCATGTTCCGCAGCGCCGCCCAACAGGAACGGCGGGCGCGCCGGGCGCGGCTTGAAGATGAAGTCCTGGCCGTTCGCCGTCACGACGTCGTTGGCAAAGCACGTCTGCAGGAAGTCCAGCAGGTCGTCGGTCAATGCGCCGCGTTTCGCGCGCGGCACGCCCAGCGCCTTGAACTCGGCGTCCATCCAGCCCACGCCGAGGCCCAGGTTGAGGCGTCCGTCCGATAACTCCTGGATGCTCGCCACCCACTTGGCCGTGGGCAATGGCGGACGGTACGGCGCGATCAGCACGGACACACCAAGCCCGATGCGCTCGGTAATGCCGGCCAGGAAGGCCAGGGTGGCCAGGGGATCGAGGTAGCGCCCGCCCGAACCTTCGGACTGGTCCGGCGGAATGGCAAGGTGGTCGAGTACCCAGAGATCGTCGAGCCCGACAGCCTCCGCCCGTGCAGCGCAGTTGCGGAGAATCGACGGCGTGGACTGCGGTCCCATGTTCCGAAGCATGATGCCAAGACGCATGGCGGGTTCCTTATTGTTGCCGGGCCGGCAGTTCGACCACGCTGCGGCCAATCACCCGGCGTTCAGCGATGTCATCGAAGACCTGCGGCAGCGCCTCGAAGGGATGTCGTGCATGGACGTACGGGTGGAGTTCACCACTTTCCGCCAACGCATGCAGCGCCGCGTTGACGGTAGCGCCGCCGGTTGGATTCACGCGGCCGTATTCCCCGGCACGGACGCCGACGATGGCGATTTGTTTGATGAGCGCAAGGTTGATCGGAGCGCTGGGGATGCGTCCGCTGGCAAACCCAACCACCAGCAGGCGGCCGAAAGGCGCGATGCAGTGCAGGGACTCATCGAACACGTCACCGCCCACCGGGTCGTAGATGACGTCTGCGCCACGCCCGTTGGTGAGCGCCTTTACCGCCTCGCGGAAACCACCGGCACGCGCATCGATGACGTGATCTGCGCCGTTTGCTTTCACCACGGTCATTTTTTCTTCGCCGCTCGCAGTGGCAATGACCGTGGCGCCCAGGCGCTTGCCAAGTTCCACCGCCGCCAGTCCGACGCCGCCCGCCGCGCCGTGGACCAGCAGGGTTTCACCCACCGCCAGGGCTCCGCGCACCACGAGCCCCACGTAGGCCGTTTTCGCCGCCACGAGGTAAGCCGCACCGCTGGCGAAATCAAACGGGTGTGGCAGCGGCAGCAGCTCGGTGGCCTTCCATGCGATGTATTCCGCCGCCGCCCCGAAGCGCGCAACGCCCATCACCCGTTCCCCGATGCGCGGATGGGAAACAGCTTCCCCCACCGCCACCACTTCGCCGCTGAACTCGGCGCAGGGGATGAACGGCAACTGCGGCTTCATTTGGTAGAGGCCTTGCACCATGAGCATGTCGGGGAAGCCGGGTGCAAAGGCCCTCACCGCGACCAGCGCCTCACCGGGACCAGGCTGGGGCATCGCCACGTCTTCGATGCGCAGTTGGTGGTAGTCCCCGAAGGCCGCACAGCGCCAGGCACGCATTTGAGCAATCGTGCGTTCCAACTTACTCTCCAATGCTTTCGTCACGCCGAAGGAGTACGGGCAACATGGACATGCTAACGACGCTGGCGACCGAAGTCGCGGCTGAACTCAAATCGCGCGAACAGACCGTGGCCGTTTCCGAATCCTCCGCCGGCGGGCTCATCTCCGCCGCACTGCTGTCGATTCCGGGCGCTTCCGCCTACTTCCTCGGCGGCGGCGTGATCTACACCCGCGAAGCGCGCCGCATCCTGCTCGACATCCCGGATGACGAGGTCCGCCATTTGCTGCCACTGAGCGAGGACTACGTCACCCGCTGTGCGGTGGCCATTCGCGAGAAGCTGGGTGCCACGTGGTCGGTGGCCGAGATTGGCACCACCGGGCCCACGGGTTCGCGCTATGGGATCCCCGCTGGCGTGTGCTGGCTGGTGGTCGACGGTCCGGTACGGCGGGTGCGACACATCGAAAACTCTGGCGACGCCCGTGAACCCAATATGTGGGGCTATACCCGCGCCGCGCTGGACCTCCTGCACGAAGCGATCCGCGCCCAGCCGTGAGCCGGCGCCTGCCGCAGTTCCTCCAGGCACTGCGCTACCGTAACTTCGCGCTCTACGCCGGCGCGCGGTTCGCCGCCACCCTGGCCTGGCAGATGCTCACGGTGGCGGCAGGCTGGCAACTCTACGACCTCACCCATGATCCCCTGGCGCTCGGCTTCGCCGGCCTCGCGCAATTCCTGCCATTCGTGGCGCTGGTCCTGCCGGCAGGACAAATCGCCGACATGGCCGACCGGCGCCTTGTGCTGGTGGGCGCCTATCTGTGCGAAGTGGTCAGCGCGGCGGTACTGCTCTGGCTGGTGTGGTCAGGCGGCCATCACGTGTGGGCGATGTACGTGGCGATGGCGTTCTTTGGCGCCGGGCGTGCGTTCTGGATGCCCGCCGGCCAGGCGATCACCCCCAAGCTCGTACCACCGGAGGTCTTCCCGAGTGCCATTGCGGTCAACGGCGCGCTCTACCAGACGGCCGCCATCAGCGGGCCGGGCATTGGCGGCCTCCTTTACCTCTGGGGACCGGACGTGGTTTACGGCAGCGTCGTCGGCTTACTGCTCATCGCCACCGCCCTGGTGCTCGCCATCACGCCACTGCCGGTCAGCGGCCGGGCCAGCTGGCAACGCTCGGAAGCGCTTGAGGGACTGCGTTTCGTAGTCCGCCAGCGCAGCGTGCTGGGCGCCATTTCGCTGGACCTTTTTGCCGTGCTGTTTGGCGGCGCGACGGCGCTGCTCCCCGTGTTTGCCGCCGATGTCCTGCACGTGGGCCCCGTGGGTCTGGGCCTGCTGCGTGCTTCCCCGGGACTCGGCGCGGTGGCCATGGCGAGCCTGCTCGCGTTCAAGCCCATCACCCGGCACGTCGGGCGGTGGATGTTCGGCGGGGTCGCGGTGTTCGGGATCTCAACCCTCGTCTTTGGCGCCTCCACCGATATGCGGCTGTCCCTGGTCGCTCTCGCCTGCCTTGGCGCCGGCGACATGATCAGCATCTACATCCGGCACATGCTGGTGCAGTTGCAGACGCCGGACGCGATTCGCGGCCGGGTCAGCGCGGTGAATTCAGTGTTCATCGGCTCATCGAACGAACTCGGCGAGTTTGAATCCGGCGTGACCGCCCGCCTGATGGGTCTCGTGCCTGCGGTGCTGCTGGGGGGTGCCGCGACCCTCGTGGTGGTGGCCACCTGCATCCGGCTCTTTCCGGAGTTGCGCTTGATGGACAGATTCCCCCCACCGCTGGAGAAGTCCCCCGCCTTATGACTTTCGGTCAGCGCGCGGCTATCGTAGGGCCACTTTCCAAGCGCCGGAGTCCCCATGCCCCTTCATCCACAATGCGCCGCCTTGTGCGAGGCTGCCGCCAAGGCCGGTTCCCCGTTCGGGGCTGGTGACGCCTCCGCCATCCGCCAGGCCTATGCAGCCGGCACGGCGAACTTCGTCTATGACCCGGGCCCACTCGCACGCGTCGAAAATCTGCTGCTCGCCGGCCCCGGCGGCGCGCTGCCCGCCCGGCTCTACCAGGCCAAGCGCCAGGCGACACCCGCCCCTACCCTCGCCTACTTCCACGGCGGTGGCTGGGCGGCGGGCAACCTCGAAACCCACGACCATCTCTGCCGCCACCTCGCACTGGCCGGCGGCTGCGTGGTGATTGCCATCGATTACCGCCTTGCCCCCGAACACGCCTTCCCCGCTGCGCTGGAGGACTGCCTGGCGGCGACCCGCGAGATCCATCGCCGCGCCGGCGAGCTCGGCGTGGACGCCGGCAGGATTGCCGTGGGCGGCGACTCCGCCGGCGGCAGCCTCGCCACGCTGGTCGCCATCGAACTTCGTGAGGCAGGAGAACATTTCCTGCGCGCCCAGTTGCTGGTGTACCCCTCGGTGGACTTCGCCGGCGACACGGCCTCGATGCGCGAAAACGGCAGCGGCTACCTGCTGACCAGCACGGCAATGGAAATGTTCGTCAACTGGTATGTGCCAGACCGCGCCGACCGACTGAACCCCAGGGTCTCACCGCTCCGCGCGGCCAGCCTCGCGAAACTGCCGCCCGCGCTGGTGACAACGGCGGAATTCGATCCTTTGCGAGACGAAGGCCTGGCTTACGCGCAAGCCCTGCGGGCGGCGGGTGTGGCGGCGGACTACCGCTGCTATGACGGCATGATCCACGGCTTCTCACGCATGGGGGCGAAGCTCGACGACGGCAAGCGTTCGCTCGACGACGCGGCGGCGTGGCTCAAGGCGCAGTTGGCGTGACGCGGGCCGGGACCCTGCGAATGTCCTCCCTGCGCACAAAGATTCTTACCGGTCTCCTCGGCCTCTGCCTGTCGGCACAGGCCGCTGCCACCGGCATTGCAGTCACCACGCTGGACGGCAAGGCCTCGACCTTCGCCGAACACATCAGCGCCGGCCACTGGACCGTGGTGGTGATGTGGACCACCTACTGCAACGTCTGCCGCCGACAGTATCCCGTGATCTCGAGCTTCCACGACGCGCATCAGGGCAAGGACGCCGTGGTGCTCGGGGTCTCGCTGGATGGGCCGGAAGAACTGGCTACCGTCCAGGCCTACGTCGGCAAGAAGCTGTTCAGCTACCCGACCGTCGTGGCGGACAGCGAGGTCATGGCCCGCATGTTCGAAGCCGCTACAGGTGACCCGTTCACCGGCACGCCGACCTACATGATCTTCAATCCCGAGCGCAAGCTGGTGGCCTTCAAATCCGGCGACATCGCGATCGATGCGCTGGAAAACTACCTGAAAGCCACACCATGAACGCACCCCTGCTCGCAGGCCTCAAGTTCGACAATGCCTTCACGCGCGTGCTGCCGGCGGATCCGGTCGATGACAACTACCGCCGCCAGATCACGGGTGCCGCCTACTCCCGGGTGCTGCCCACTTCAGTCATTGCGCCAACGCTCATCGCGTGGTCGGCGGAAGTCGCCGCGCTGCTCGATCTCACCGAGGTCGACTGTCAGTCCGCGCAGTTCCGCCAGGTGTTCGCGGGCAATGAAGTCCTGCCGGGCATGGATCCCTTCGCCATGTGCTACGGCGGCCACCAGTTTGGCCATTGGGCGGGACAGCTGGGCGACGGCCGCGCGATCAACCTCGGCGAGACCGTGAACCGCGCCGGCCAGCGCTGGACCTTGCAATTGAAGGGCGCCGGCCCGACGCCCTACTCACGCACGGCCGATGGCCTTGCGGTGCTGCGCTCCTCGGTGCGTGAATTCCTGTGCAGCGAGGCGATGCATCACCTCGGCGTCCCGACCACGCGCGCGCTGTCGTTGATCGGCACCGGCGAATCCGTGCTGCGGGACATGTTCTACGACGGCCATCCGCGCGCGGAGCCCGGTGCGGTGGTGTGCCGGGTGGCGCCCGGTTTCACCCGCTTCGGCAACTTCCAGCTGTTTGCCGCGCGCGGGGAACCGGAGCTCCTGCGCGCCCTGCTGGACCACACGATCCGCACGCACTTCCCGCATCTCGGCGAACCGTCCACCGCGACCTATCTCGCGTGCCTGTCCGAAGTCGCGGCCCGCACGGCGACGATGGTGGTGCACTGGATGCGCGTCGGTTTCGTCCACGGGGTGATGAACACGGACAATATGTCCATCCTCGGACTCACCATCGATTACGGCCCTTACGGCTGGCTTGAAGGCTTTGATCCAGACTGGACGCCGAACACCACCGACGCCCAGGGCAAGCGCTATCGCTATGGCCACCAGCCGCAGATCGCCTGGTGGAACCTCGTGCAACTGGCCAATGCCCTCCACGCGCTGGTGCCCGACGTGCCGGCGCTGGAAGCCGCGCTCGCTGCGTATCCCAGGACCTACGAAGCTGAATCGGCCGCCATGCTTGCCGGCAAGCTCGGGATCGCGGCGCTGGGTTCGGCGGAGGACAACGCGCTGCTCGACGAACTGTTCCGCGTGCTCGCGCTGACCGAAACCGACCTGACGATTTTCCACCGTCGCCTGGCCGAAGTGCCCTGCGCCGGGGACCTGACGCCGGAAGCGATGCTGCAACAAGTGGCCGACGCCTGGTACCAACCGGACGCCGTGACCGACGACATTCGCAGCCAGTTCGTGGCCTGGCTGCAGGCCTGGCGCGCACGGGTGCGCGTTGACGGCACTGCGGATGACGAGCGCAAACGGAAGATGAACGCGGTGAACCCGCTCTATGTGCTGCGCAACTACCTCGCGCAGGAAGCCATCGATCTGGCGGAAGCCGGGGATTTTTCGCGGGTGCGGGAGACCTTGGACGTCCTGCGCCGGCCGTATGAGGAGCAAGCCGGCCGCGCAGCCTACGCCGCCAAGCGTCCCGAGTGGGCGCGGCAAAGGGCGGGCTGTTCGATGCTGTCCTGCAGTTCCTGATCAGCGGACTGCCGCGGCGAGCGCAGCGGTAGTGCGAGCCGCCACTTGCCAGGCGGTCCACATCGCCAGCAGCAGGCACAGCCCGATGCCGACGAACACTTCGTTGTAGTGGCCACTGTCGAGCATGCGGCCGAACAGCAACGGCCCGCCGGCAATCCCGATGTCGAGCCCCGAATACACCACGCCGTAAACCCGCCCGGTAGCGCCCTTCGGCGCCGCCGAACGGATGAGCATGTCCCGCGAAGGCCCTGACAGACCGCTGCCGAATCCCATCACTGCAATCGCAATCCAGGTCACGGCGAGCGGGGCATGGCCCGAGCCGATGACCATCGCGCTCACCACCGATAGCCCGAAAGCCAGGGTGATATTGCGTTCGAGGCGCTTCTGCCGCATCACCAGCCAACCGCCCGCCAGCATGCCGGTGGCGCTGGCCAGCATGAACACCGTGATACTCATGGCCGCCGCAGGGACGCCAAGGTCGTAGAGGTGCTGGAAAATGCTGGGCGCGAAATTCTGCACGCCGCTGGCGGCCAGCGCGACGATGCCGAAGAAAGCGAAGCACCACCAGAGGGTGGGCAGACGCAGGAAAGACAGCGCGGAAGGCGCGTCGGTGGTCACCACGTGGACTGGCGCCTGATGGGTAAACAGGAAATTGTGTCGATGGGTCCACAGCAAGGCGCCCACCAGCAGCGGCAAGGTGGCGGCCGCCAACAGGGCCGTACGCCAGCCGAAGGGCGTGGCGATACCGACCAGAAACACGGGTGCGAAGGCCCAGCCGAGGCTGCCGGTCAAGCCATGGACCGAGTACGCAGGGCCGAGACGTGCGGTACTCACGTGCTGGTTCAACAGCGAGAAATCGACGGGATGGAATACACCGTTGCCCATGCCGATAAGGACCGCCCCGACGAGCAGACTGGCGTAACCGTGGCTGTTGGCAAGGCAAAGCGCCGCCAGCGCAAACAACGCAAGTCCGCCGGCCAGGGTCACGCCGGGACCATGCCGATCGACTACGAAACCCGCCAGCGCCTGCGCCACGGCCGAGGCGATGAACACCACCGTCATCACGAATCCCAGTGCGGAAAAGCTGTAGCCGAAGTCATCGCGCAGGAAAGGGAAAAGCGGTGCGAGGATGAGCTGGAAGAAATGGCTCGTCAGGTGGGCCGCGCCTACGCAGCCGATCACCCGGGCGTCGTGGGAGAACGCGTTCTCGGGGGCGGTGGGGGCGTGCACGCTCATGGGCTTGGAGTGTAGCCGGGCCGGGAGGTGGCGACACCCAAGCGCCGCATTGATGACGGGGCCCGCAGTAGAGGGGCAACCGGCGTCGCCGCGCCGATTGCGCGTGTTCCCAAGGACGGCGGGCCCAACGACTCCCGCCTTCCGACACGCTCAGGGCTTGGTCAGCCCCAGCCGCTCGTAGTACTTCGCCGGAATGTCCTTCGGATCCTTGTAGATCTTGAGTACGCAGTAACCGGTACCCAGTTCGGCAGCAGGCTCGGTGATGACGAAGGGATGGCCATCGCGCAGCACGTCCAGCCGCTCCATGGCGATCTCGTGTGTGCAGTACACCGGGAGGTCCGGACGTCCGTAGGTCATGCGCTGGGGCTTGGCGACTTTGAGGAAGCCATTGGGGCCTGCGTATTTGCCTGCCGCGATCTGCCGGCCGCCGCTGCCACAGGGCATCATGCGGATCTCGATCTTCTCGTCGTCTTCCTTGATGTCCAGGGGCTGCAGGTGCCCACGGAGCCCCGCCACGAACATCTTGACCTTGCGCACGAAGTTGCTCGACTTGAGATCTATTTTTTCCGCCATCGGCGTCCACCAGGCGTCGAGGCTGGCGGTCATGATTTCCTCCAGGGCTTCGTCGCCGTAGCGCTTGCCGACTTCGCTCATCGTGGCCGTGACCCAATCGCGGTAGAGATCGTGCATGGCGACGAACTCACCGTACATGCGGTGGGCGATGCGTTTGGCCTCGTCCGCATTACCGGCGTCGATCTCCTCGATCACGCGGTCCAGCGAGCGCTTGCCCATCTCGCGCAGTTGGGCGTCGTCGAAATATCGTTCCTTGCTCATGGGAGATCCTTTTAGTGGCTCAAGCCGGCGGTCAGCCAGCGGCGTGGGTTGTCGACGAGGAGGGTTTCGATTTCCGGTTCGGTCAAGCCCCGATCACGCAATTGCGGCAGGATTTTCTTGAAGATATGCGTGGAACGCCAATCGGGCAGCATCGCCAGCAGGTCATCGAAGTGGTTGGCATAGGGCACCGGACGTCCTTTCCAGCAGACGATGGAGTCGTGTGAGATGAGGATGCGTTCAAGATGGCCGGCATCGCGCAGCTTCATGAGGTTGTCGATGCGGACTTCATCTGGCTGAAACATGGAAATGCCGAAGCGATCGAAACCCACGTAGGCGCCGCGCTCGGCCAGCGACTTCTGGTACTCGAAATCCGCGGTGCCGTCGGAATGGCCCACCAGCAACTGGCCGGCTGGCACCCCTTCGCCGGTGACCAGATCAATCTGGTCGTGGCCGCAGGTGGCGTTCTGGGTGTGGGAGATGAGCGGGGCGCCGGTGATCTTCGCGGCCCGTGCGGCGGCGGTGACCATCTTCCGTTCGTAGGCGCTCACGGTATTGGCACCCGTTGCCATCTTGATGGCCCCGGCCTTGATGCCGGTATCACCGATGCCGTCCTCAAGCTCCTGCACGTAGATGGCGGTGATTTCTTCCAGCGGCAGGTGGCGGAAGGTATAGGTGTTGCCCTCAGCCTCGAAATACATGCCCGTGGTGCAGATGATGCGCATGCCGCTCTTCTGCGAAAGCTCGGCCAGGAATTCCACGTCGCGCCCCAGATCCATCGGGCAGGGATCGAGGAAAGTCCCCACGCCATGGCCCTGCAGTTCCTGCATCTGGTCGACCGCGCGCACCATGGCCTCGTCGCGCTTGAACTTCGGCGCCCGGGCGTCGAGTTCCCAGCCGGGATAGCCGACCAGGACGTGTTCGTGGACCAGGGTGCGGCCGAGGTCTCCTGGCAGGACGGTTCCTGTCGTCGTCTGGATCTTGCTCAAGGCCATGGTCGAAGTCCCCCGGTTAACGTCCCATTAAGTCCGGACATTCTAGTGTGCGCTGCCCGGCTTGGAACCGGCCCACAAATGGCGCAGCGCCGCATCCGATCAGAGCCCCGGACTTACCTTCCATACGCTCAAGTATGTCCATTACACTGCCGCCCTGTTTGCATTGCCTGTAAATGCAGGCCCCACCAATGTCCGATGGAGTAAGAGGCGTTGCGCGCTACTGATACCCAAAATCCCGACTACTTCCACAAGGTTGTCGACTGCCAGTGGGCCTGCCCGGCCCATACCCCCGTTCCCGAATACATCCGCCTGATCAGCGATGGCCGTTACGCCGATGCGTACATGGTCAACTGGGAGTCGAATGTCTTCCCCGGCATCCTTGGCCGTACGTGCGACCGCCCCTGCGAGCCCGCCTGTCGCCGGGGTCGGGTGGAAGATCACAACGCGGATAAGCCGGAGCCGGTGGCAATCTGCCGCCTGAAGCGCGTTGCCGCGGACCACAAGGGTGACATCTCCAAGCGCATGCCCACCGCGCCCGCGCAGCGCAACGGCAAGCGCATCGCCTGTGTCGGCGCGGGCCCCGCCTCGCTCACTGTGGCGCGCGATCTCGCCCCGCTGGGCTACGCGGTCACGGTGTTCGATGGCGACCCCAAGGCGGGCGGCTTCATGCGCACGCAGGTGCCGCGATTCCGCCTGCCGGAATCCGTCATCGACGAAGAAACCGGCTACATCCTCGATATGGGGGTGGAATTCCGCGGCGGGGAGCGCATCGACTCCCTGCGTGAACTCTTGACCGGCGGTTACGACGCCATTTTCATCGGCAGCGGCGCACCGCGCGGCCGCGACATCGAAATCCCCGGCCGGCAGGAAGCGGCCGCCAACATCCACATCGGCATCGACTGGCTGTCTTCGGTCTCCTTTGGCCACATCGAGAAAATCGGCCAGCGCGTGATAGTGCTCGGCGGCGGCAATACCGCGATGGACTGCTGCCGGTCCTCGAAGCGCCTGGGTGGCGAAGACGTCAAGGTCATCGTGCGTTCCGGCTTTGACGAGATGAAGGCCTCGCCGTGGGAAAAGGAAGACGCGATGCACGAAGGCATCCCGTTCCTCAATGACTACGTGCCGAAGACCTTCGTACACGACAACGGCAAGCTCACCGGCATGACCTTCGAGAAGGTCAAGGCCGTGTTCGACGAACGCGGCCGCCGCAGCCTGGTCCCGACCGGCGAACCGGACGAATT
Source organism: Gammaproteobacteria bacterium (assembly GCA_043744805.1). Taxonomy (GTDB): domain Bacteria; phylum Pseudomonadota; class Gammaproteobacteria. Next base: position 62,817 of record JAYTTZ010000113.1, on the reverse strand, counting down.
AGTGCCCTGTGACGATGTCCTGGTGGCCATCGGCCAGGAAAACTCCTTCCCGTGGATCGAGCACGGCCTCGGCCTCGAATTCGACCAATGGGGCCTGCCCGTGCTGGACGAGAAGACCCACCAGTCCACCTTGCCGCAGGTGTTCTTCGGCGGCGACGCCGCCTTTGGTCCCAAGAACATCATCTGGGCGGTGGCCCACGGCCACGAAGCGGCCATCTCCATCGATCGCTTCGCCAGCCAGCAGGACCTTGCCGACCGCCCTGCCCCACACGTGAACCTCATCTCGCAGAAGATGGGCATCCACGAGTGGAGCTACGACAACGACATCTCCCGCGAACTCCGCCACGTGGTGCCCTGGACCAAGGCCGAAATCGCCCTGAAGAGCATCAAGATCGAAGTGGAACTCGGGTTCGACGCCAAGACGGCGTTCGAAGAAGCCCAACGCTGCCTGAACTGCGACATCCAGACCGTGTTCGCCCCGCCGCTCTGCATCGAATGCGATGCCTGCGTGGACATCTGCCCCATGGATTGCATCAGCTTCACGGAAGACGGCGAGGAGCCGGATGTCCGCAAGCGCCTGATGGCGCCCGCCGAGAACCTCACGCAGGATCTCTACGTGTCCGTGCCGCTCAAGACCGGCCGCATCATGGCGAAGGACGAGGACGTCTGCCTGCACTGCGGGCTGTGCGCCGAGCGGTGCCCGACCGGGGCGTGGGACATGCAGAAGTTCCTGCTGGAAATCGCGCACGCCAGCGATGGCTGTGCACCCCGACAAACTGCGAGGAAGGCCGCATGAGCGCCATTACTGCCGTAAACGACTTCGTCATCAAGTTCGCGAATATCAACGGCTCGGGCTCGGCCTCGGCGAACGAACTGTTCGCCAAGGCCATCCTGCGCATGGGCGTGCCGGTCAGCCCGCGCAACATCTTCCCGTCCAACATCCAGGGCCTGCCCACCTGGTACGAAGTGCGCGTGAACGAGCGCGGCTGGCTGGGTCGCCGCGGTGGCGTCGATATGTTGGTGGCCATGAACCCGCAGACCTGGGATGCCGATCTCAAGGAAATCGAGCCGGGCGGGTACCTCTTCTACGACAACTCCAAGCCGCTGCCGCCGTCTAAATTCCGCACCGACATCAACGTCATCGGCATCCCGCTGACCGAGCTGTGCAACGCCACCTACAGCGACCCGCGCCAACGCCAGTTGTTCAAGAACATCATCTACGTGGGCGCGCTGTCGGCGCTGCTCGACATGGATGCCGACACGCTCGCGACCCTCATCGCCGAGCAGTACAAGGGCAAGGAAAAACTCCTCGCCCCCAACCTGAACGCGCTCAAGATGGGTCGCGAATGGGTGATCGAGAACCTGCCGCACCCGCTTGGCGTGCGCGTGCAGAAAGCCGACAACGTGGGTGACAAGATTTTCGTCGACGGCAACACCGCTGCCGGCCTCGGGTGCGTGTACGGCGGAGCCTCGGTATGCGCCTGGTACCCGATCACGCCGTCATCCTCGCTGGCCGAAGCCTTCCAGAAGTACTGCACGAAGTACCGTGAAGATCCGGCAACCGGTGAACGCAGCTACGCCATCATCCAGGCCGAAGACGAACTCGCCTCGATCGGCATTGTGATTGGCGCTGGCTGGAACGGCGCCCGCGCCTTCACCACCACCTCCGGTCCGGGTGTCTCGCTGATGGGTGAATTCATCGGACTCGCCTACTTCGCCGAAATCCCGATGACCATCATCAACGTCCAGCGCGGTGGCCCGTCCACCGGCATGCCCACCCGCACGCAGCAGGCCGACGTCCTCGCCTGTGCCTATGCGTCGCACGGTGACACCAAGCACGTGCTGCTCTTCCCGGAAGATCCACACGAGTGCTTCCTGCACGCGGCGGCCGCACTTGATCTGGCCGACCGCCTCCAGACCCCGGTGTTCGTGATGACTGATCTGGACATTGGCATGAACCAGCGCCTCACGGCGCCGTTCGTGTGGGACGACGCCCGCCGCTATGATCGCGGCAAGGTGATGACCGCCGAGATGCTCGATTCCGGCAAGGAGTTCGGCCGCTACCTCGACGTGGACGGTGACGGCATTCCTTTCCGCACCTACCCCGGCACGCACCCGGAAAAAGGCGGCTACTTCACGCGCGGCACCACCAAGAACGCCTACGCCAATTACTCCGAGTCCGGTCCCGACTACCTCTACAACGTGCAACGCCTGTTGCGTAAGTTCGACACGGCCAAGAACCTCGTGCCGCAGCCGGTGGTCCGGAAGTCCGGCAAGCCAACGCGCTACGGCGTCATCTATTACGGGTCCACGAGCCCGGCGATGGCCGAAGCCTTCGAAGCGCTGGAAGCCTCTGGCGTGGCGGTGGATACCTTGCGACTCCAGGCCTTCCCGTTCAGCGACGTGGTGGCGGATTTTATCGCCGAACACGACCAGGTATTCGTGGTGGAACAGAACCGCGACGGCCAGGTACGCACCCTCCTGGTCAACGAACTTGGCGTCGACCCGGCTCGCGTGCTGCCAGTGCTCCACTACGACGGCACGCCCATCACGGCGCGCTTCATCACCCGCGAAGTCTCTTCGCTGACCCGCGCACTCGCCGCGCAGACCCTCCAGGACAAGGTGGCCTGAGATGACCTATATCGCCAAACCCAAAATGCACCATCCGGCCCTGCAGACCAACGCGGTGGGCTTCACCCGCCGCGACTACGAAGGCCGGATCTCGACCTTGTGCGCTGGCTGCGGCCACGATTCGATTTCCGCCGCGATCATCCAGGCCTGCTGGGAAATGAACATCGAACCGCACCGGGTGGCCAAGCTGTCCGGCATCGGTTGTTCGTCCAAGACTCCGGACTACTTCCTCGGCAACTCGCACGGCTTCAACACCGTGCACGGCCGCATGCCGTCCGTGCTGACCGGCGCCAACCTCGCCAACCGAGAACTGCTTTACCTTGGCGTGTCCGGCGACGGCGACTCGGCCTCGATTGGCCTCGGTCAGTTCGCCCACGCCATGCGGCGTGCGGTGAACATGGTCTACATCCTCGAAAACAACGGCGTGTATGGCCTTACCAAGGGCCAGTTCTCGGCGACGGCAGACAAGGGTTCCGCGTCCAAGAAAGGCCTCGCCAACAGTGATTCCCCCATCGACACCGCCTCCCTGGCGCTGCTGATGGGGGCGAGCTTCGTGGGTCGCAGCTTCTCGGGCGACAAGCGCCAGCTGGTGCCGCTCATCAAGGCGGCCATCAACCACCGGGGCGCCGCCTTCATCGACGTGGTGAGCCCCTGCGTGGCGTTCAACAACCACTCAGGCAGCACCAAGAGCTACGACTACGTGCGCGCCCACAACGAAGCGGTCAATTTCCTGGACATCATCGAAAGTCGCGATGAGCTCACCACCGACTACGACGCCGGCACCACGGTCAATGTGCAGCAGCACGACGGCACCTGGCTGCGCCTGCACAAGGTCGACACCACCTACGATGCCACCAACAAGATTGCGGCGATGAACTACATCCAGGAACACCAGGCGCGCGGCGAAGTCGTGACGGGCCTGCTCTATGTGGATCCGGATGCCGAAGAACTCCACCGCAACCTCAACACGGTGAAGACCGCCTTCAACAAGCTGGGCGAAGCGGAACTGTGCCCTGGCGCCGACCAGCTCGCCAAGTTGAACGCCAGCCTGCGCTGAGCCCTTCCCTGCCACCGTCCAGTCCCGGGCGGTGGCAGGGCTTCCCGCCCGGCCCCGCGCCCACGGCAACCGTGTCCCGCTACTGCCCCATCTGCCCCAGGATCCAGCGCTGCCGGGCGCGCACGTAAGCCGTCGGCGCCTCTACCTTGTAGACCAGCGGATTGGGCAGCACGGCCGCGAGCAATGCGGCTTCGGGCGAGCTCAAACTCGCCGCCGGATGCCCGAAAAACGTACGGCTGGCGGCCTCGACGCCGTAGATCCCGTCGCCGAACTGCACCACGTTGAGATAGACCTCGAGGATGCGCGGTTTGGTCCATGTCGCCTCGAGCAGCAGCGTGTACCAGGCTTCGAGTCCCTTGCGCAGCCACTGGCGGTCTGACCAGAGGAAGAGGTTCTTGGCAAGCTGCTGGGTGAGCGTGCTGCCGCCTCGCGATACCTCGCCGCTGCGCCTGGCCTCGTTGAGCGCCGCCTGAATGGCGCGGAAGTCGAAGCCGTGGTGCGTGAGGAAGCGCTGGTCTTCGGCCGCCACTACGGCGGCCCGCATGGGCAGTGCGATTTGGGCCAGGGGCACGTGCCGGTGTTTCACGGTGAAGTTAGCGCGGTGCGCCAGCAAGGCCTTCACCCAGTCATGGAGCATGAAGGCGCTCAGGGGTGGGTCGAGGCTGCGCCAAACCAGCACGGGGCCCAGGGTCAACGCCAGCCAGAGCAACAGCAGCCAGAGGAAGAATCGCCGCCACGATCGGGCACGCCTCGGCGTGGGCTCCAGCAAATCGTCGTCATCGAAATCCTCGTCCGCCTCGGGCGGCGGCGCCCGGCCCAGTCGCCGCAGGGCTTCGTCACGGCGTTCGCCGTCGGGATCGGGATTGATGCGCATGGCGTTCCTGGACGAGTTCCAGGACAGAGTTTACCTGTGTCCTCGTGGCATCATGCGGCGGTCCACCGTGCCTCCCGGAGATCGTGCATGGCCTACGACCTGATCACCCTCGAACGCGACCACGGCCTCGCGCATGCTGGGCCTGGAGCCCGGCCTGCTGCTCTCCTACAAGCAACTGCTGGACGACGGCCACGCCCTGCCCTTCGGCGCGGCCATGGCGCTGGAAGCGAAAGTGGCCCAGGCGCACAACGCCGCGCTTGATCCGGCCGCCATCGAAGCACGCCGCCAGGCCGTCATCGCTCGCGGTCGCGCACAGGGCAACTGAAGCCACCCACCGCAAGGAAACCCAACATGGTCAAAGTAGGCGTCTTTTCAATCCTTCCCGATCTGATCGCCGATCCCGCCATCGTGGCGCGGCACGCAGAGGATCTTGGCTTTTCGTCGTACTGGGTGCCCGACCACGTGGTGATGCCGGTGACCTACAGCGAGCCTTACCCCGGCAACGTGGGCACGGGACCAGATCCCGACTATCTGTGGCAAATGCCGGATCCGCTCATCGCCCTCATGCGTGCCGCCACGGCCACGACCAGCCTGGAAGTGGGCACTGCCGTGTTGCTGGTCCCTGAGCGGCATCCGCTGCACCTCGCCAAGGAGATCGCCTCCCTCGATGCGTTCAGCAAGGGACGTTTCCATTTCGGCATCGGCGCGGGCTGGAATCGCGAGGAGTGCGAACTCATGGGCGGCGACTTCGACCACCGCTGGTCGCAGGTAAAGGAAGCCATCGCCGTCATGAAGGACGCCTGGACGCAGGAGTCCGCAGGCCACGCAGGCCGCTACTACAACTTCCCGCCCGTGCGCTGCTATCCCAAGCCGGTCCAGCAGCCGCATCCGCCGGTGTATCTCGGCGGCATCATGTTTGGCGACCAGTGGGCCAAGCGCGTGTTCCAGCGCATCGTCGCCTGGGGCGACGGCTGGCTGCCGGTCATCCGCGCACCCTCGCAACTGGAAGACGGCCTGCGGCAGTTGGTGCGACTATGCGACGAGGTCGGTCGGGATCCGAAGTCGATACGCGTGACGGTGCTGGGCGCGGAAGGCCAGTGGCGCAAGCGTGCCGATCTGGACACCCTCGCCGCAGCAGGCGCCGGCCACGTCACGCTGTGGCTCAAAGGCCGCACCGCGGACGACCTTTGCCGCGAACTCGACACCCTGGCGAAGGACCTGCTGCAAGCTTGAGCCGACCCTCACCGCCGGATTAGGCAGGACCTCAGCGGAGAGACCGACACATCCAACCGTAACCCTGGGCTCGATTGACGCTGTCCCCCTCCATCTGGCAAGAGAACCTGACCCGAAAAATCCAGCCGCGCCCAGCACAACCCCTGAGTAACACCATGTCATTGCTACGAGACAAGACCGCCATCGTCGGCGTGGGTCATACCGAGTATTCGCGCGACTCCGGTCGCAGTGAACTCACCCTCGCCTGCGAAGCGATCGGCGCCGCGATTGCCGAGGCGGGCCTGAAGCCGTCCGACATCGACGGCATCACCAAGTACACGATGGACAACAACGATCCGGTGGACATCGCGCGCAACCTCGGCATCCCCGAACTGCGCTTCGCCGGCGAAGTGAACTACGGCGGCGGCGGTGGCCCGGTGGGCACGATCCTCATGGCCGCCATGGCGGTGGCCACGGGCCAGGCCAAGGCGGTGGTGGCCTTCCGTGCGATGAACGAGCGTTCCGGTCGCGGTACACCGCGCTTCGGCCAGGCGTCCGCGGCGGAAGGCGCGCGCGGCGTGAGCGGCTACCTGTCGCCTTATGGACTCTTCAGCCCGGCCCAGATGGTGGCACTCGCGACACGCCGCCACATGCATCTCTACGGCACGCAATCACGGCACTTCGGCGAGATTGCCGTGACCTGCCGTCACCACGCCAACCTGAACCCCAACGCGATGATGCATGGCCGCCCGATGAGCCTCGACGACCACCAGGCCTCGCGGATGATTGCCTCGCCGCTCCGACTGCTCGACTGCTGCCTTGAAACCGACGGGGGCGCGGCGGTGGTCATCACTACGGCCGATCGCGCGAAGGACCTCCGGCAGCCGCCCGTGCTCATCGCCGGCATCGGGTTTGGCGCCGGGCACTGGAACCATCGCTTCATGGTGAAGGATCTCGACCTCGCGCACACCGAGTCCACGGTCATTGCCAAGCACGTGTTCAGCGACGCCGGCATCACGCATGCGGACATCGACGTGCTGTTCATCTACGACCACTTCACGCCCCTGGTGCTGATGGCCATCGAGGACTTTGGCTTCTGCAAGCGTGGCGAGGGCAAGGATTTCGTCAGCGGTGGGCGCCTGCGCTGGCCCGACGGCGATCTGCCGATGAACACCAGCGGCGGCAACCTTTCCGAGGGCTACATGCACGGCATGCAGAACACCATCGAAGCCGTGCGCCAACTGCGCGGCACGGCTGGCTGCCAGGTGAAGGACGCCAGGCATGCGTTTGTTTCAGCCGGCAACGCCGTTCCCACTTCCGCAATGATCCTGAGGCGCGCGCCATGAGTACTGCCGCATTCCCCTACCCAATCCCCGAGTTCGGCGCCGAGCCTTTCTGGGACGCCGCCAACCGCGGTGAACTCCGCGTGCAGCGCTGCCTGGCCTGCGCGCGCCTGCGCTGGGTGCCGGCGCCGCTCTGCCTCGACTGCCAGTCGCAAGCGCATGAGTGGGCCCTGCTCTCGGGTCGTGGGCGCATCCACACCTGGACGGAAATTACCCATCCCGTGCACCCGGCGGCGATGGCGAAGGTACCGTACGTGGTGGTGGAAGTTGAGCTCGACGAGCAGGCGCAACTCAAGATGATCAGCAACCTCGTCGGCGCGACCGCAAGCGAAGTGACCATTGGCGCCGTCGTGGCGGTGAGCTTCGTCGCACACCCGAACGGGCAGCGCTTGCCGATGTTCAGGCTGGTGGACTAAGCGAGGATTTGCGCCCGCCGCAAGCTTGGCAGCGGGCGCATTGCAAACCTCAGCGCTGCGCGAAGTTCTCCCCCGGGAAACTGCTCGGCCAATAGTCCGCCGCCGCCAGGCCTTCCAGCGCCAGCCCGTAGGGCAGTTGTTCCAGCATCGCGCGCTTCAGTCCCAGCAGCATCGGCCAGATCACGGGCACGCCGTCACCGGGCACGAGACCGCTCGGATAGTGCGGCGCAGCGCGGCAGGTGGCGTGGTCTGCGGCGAGGACGATGTCGCAGAGCAGGCCAAGTTCCGCATGCACCGTTGCAGGCCCGTTCACGGCCGCAATCATCGGCGCCTGGATTTCCATGAGGTTCGTGAGCAGGCGCTTGGCCTCGGGCAGCACGTGCTCGGCCCACAGCCTTGCCGTGACCGCGCCACCGCCGAGGTCTTCCTTGTCGATGAAGGTCGTGCCACTGCCGGTGAAGCTGATGACCTTGTTTTCGAGATCCGCGGCGACCTCCCCAAAGGCGTAGCCGAGTTCCTGGTGGGGCGCGAAGCCCCACCCGAGATCCTCGCCGTCGGTGTGGAGGGTCATCTGGAGGGGATCTCAGCTCGCGCCCAGCAGCCCGCCATCTACGGGCAACACCACGCCACTGATGTACGCGCTCGCACGAGCCGACAGAAACACCGCCACGCCGCCGATGTCATCGCCCTCGCCCAAGCGGCCAAGGGGCACGGCGCCCACGATCTTGTCGCCCATCGTGGCCACCATCGGCGCCATCATGTCCGTGGCGAATGGGCCTGGCGCTATGGCATTCACAGTAATGGAACGACTGGCCAGGGAGCTGGCCAGCATCCGGGTCAGGTGGTGCAGCGCCGCCTTCGACGGTGCATAGGAGAAGTTCTCGAAGGCGGGCATGTGCAGGCCATCTACCGAGCCGATGTTGATGACCCGCGCCGGATCGGCAGGGCTGCCGGCCTGCTCGAGGAGTGGGAGCAGTTTCTGCGTGAGGAAGAACACGGACTTCACGTTGAGATCCATCACCTTGTCCCAGCCGGCTTCGGGGAAGGCTTCGATGGAAGAACCCCAGGTGGCGCCGGCGTTGTTGACCAGGATATCGAGGCGCTGCTCGCGTTCAAAAATCGCGTTGCCGAGGCGTTCGACCTCCTCCATCTTCGAGAGATCCGCCGGCAGCGAATGGCACTCGCCCAGCGCGCCCAGTTCCGCGGCCACCTGGTCGCAGGCTGAAGCCTTGCGCGAGGAGATGTAAACCTTCGCACCGGCCTCGACGAAGGCCTTGGCGATCATGAGGCCGATGCCGCGCGAGCCGCCGGTGACCAGCGCCACCTTGCCCCGGATGGAAAAGAGTCCACTCATGTTTAACGGTCCTCGTAATGCGGTTCGCGCTTTTCGATGAAGGCGTGGAAGGCTTCCTTCACGTCCTCGGTATGTCCGCACAGGATCTGCTGGCGGTCCTCCAGCGCCATCGCCGCATCGAGGCTGGGTGCGTTGAGGTTCTGGTTGATGCCGTCCTTGGTGAGGCGCAGTCCCAGCGGCGTGGCGCGGAGCATGTCCTGTGCCATCGCCCGGCCTGCGGCTTCGATCTCTTCTGGCGCCACCACGGCGGAGACGAGCCCGGTGCGTTCGGCCCGCGCTGCATCGATGAAGCGCCCGGTCAGCATCATCTCGGATGCCACCGAGCAGCCCACGAGGCGCGGCAGGAAGTAGCTGGTACCGACATCACAGGCGGTGACGCCGATGCGGATGAACGCCGCGTTGAAGCGTGCGGTGGGCGTGGCAAGGCGCACGTCGCTGGCCAGCGCCAAGGCCATCCCGCCGCCGCTCGCTGCACCATTCACCAGCGAAATGATCGGCTGCGGACAACGTCGCATCGCCTTGATGATGTCCGCGACACGCTGCTGCACCTTCAAGCCCGTGACGGGATTGGAAATGTCCCTGGATAAATCGAGTTCCTTGATGTCGAGCCCTGCACAGTAGGCGCGGCCTGCGGCCTTTAAGATCACGACTCGCCGTCCATGCGTGTGGTAGAGCGACTGGAAGTAATGCTGGAGTTCGAGTTGCATCCGGATTGAAAGCGCGTTGAGGACTTCCGGACGATTGAGCGTGAGCCAGTCGATGGCGCCGTCCTGGCGGACCTCGATGGTTGCGTAAGGTGGCGGTTGCGGGAGATGGTCGTCCTTCATGCGGAGTGCCTTTGCGAGGTTGCCAAGTGGGCGGATCACCGCAACGATACCCAATCAGCCAGGGGCTGGAAACCCGCCAGGAGATAGCCCATGTGCCGCGCGCTGCTTTACCTCGGTCCACCGGTCGTGCTCGATCACCTGTTGTTCCAGCCAGACAGCGCGCTGGTCAGACAGTCCTTCAATCCACGCATGCTGCACCTGCTCAACCTCGCGGGCTTCGGGATGCTGGCCTGGGACCGTGATTCGCACGAGCCCTCGCGTCCCTGGGAATATCGTTCGACGTCGCTGCCGATCTTTGATCGCAACCTGAAATCGCTGGCCGGCAAGGTACAAGCCTCTTCGCTGCTTGCGCACGTGCGGGGCGTGGCCTACAGCACCGAAGTCAACCTCTCGATGCAGAACACCCATCCCTTCCGCTTCGAAGGCAGTTCACTCGCGCTGGCCCACAACGGGGATCTGTATCGCTTCGCGGAAATTCGCGATCACCTGGCGCCGCACGTGGCCCCGCGCTGGCGACGCCAGATCTGTGGGACCACGGACAGCGAATGGATTGCAGGCCTGGTGATCTCACGGCTGCCCGATCCGGTGGGCTTCTCTGCCGATGAACTGGGCGTGGCCGTGATCGAAGCGCTGGCCATCATCCGCGACGCGCGCCACCAGGCCGGGGTCGCCATTTCGTCGTCGGTGAACCTCTTCATGGGCAACGGCGAAGTGGCCGCCGCCGTGCGCTTCTGCTTCGACTTCGGCCGCTATCGCACCGACGATCCTGCCCGGGTGAACGAAACGAACCTGCGCTACCTCAGCCTCTGGTACACGCTGGGCCATGACTTCGGCCACCATCAAGGCGAGTGGAAGATGGTAGGCGGCGAGGACTCGGCGGAAGCCATCCTGGTGGCTTCCGAGCCACTCACCGGTGACTTGAGTTCGTGGATTGAAGTACCGGAATACGGCCTGCTGGTGGCCGCTATGGGCGGCCGGCGCCCGCAGATTTCAACCACCGACATCCGCATCTGAAGGACCTTCGCCCATCCCGCGCGTGAGCAGCGCCTGCGCACGGTGGAGCCCCACCTGCTGGGCCAGGCGATTGCTGAGGCGGGGCATGCTGTCCGCAAGCTGCTCGCCCACCGCGCTCATCAAGCCGAAGCCAAACTCGTCGGCCTGTCCGAGATGCTGGTCGAAAACGTCCTGCGCCAGATGCAGCACCAGGGTGTGCTCGCGCGCCCGCGCCACACCGGCGTGCGGCAGGTGGTCGACGGCTGATGGCAAGCCGCAAATCGCGCCAGGCCCGAACACCTGCATCGCCTGGGAGTCCGCCGCACCGCGCGCGATGAGTTCAAGCGCACCCCGCACGACAAGGGCGATGCCCGTGTCCTTTTCGCCGGCATCGAACAGCAGCCCACCGCGCGACAGCTGGCGCGGCATCGCCAACTCGGCGAAGCGGGCAAGGCCTTCCTCGCCGAAGGTGGGCGCGCAGCGCAGCAGCGGCAGGAAGCCATGGTAATCGAACAGCGGTTCGACATCCCCCGTGTTGTCCCGGGACCAGTCGGTCGCCGGCGGCAGGGCGGCGCCCAGCTGTCCGATGAGTCCACGCACCTGCACGCAGACCCTTCCGATCACCCCCAGGAGCATCTCGCGCGCCACCGGTTGGCGCATCTTGCAGGCGGCGGTGAAGATTACCCGGTCGAACTTGATGGCGTGCACGTCACCCACCGCGCGCACGCTCGCAATACGCGCCTGTTCGGCCAGCAGGCCGATTTCCCCCATGAACCCACCGGGCCCCACTTCCGCGAGGAGCAACTCGCCACCGCCCGGCAGGGAGCGCAGCACGGTCACCTGTCCCTCGGCGATGGCATAGGCATGTGCCGCCGGCTCGCCCTGCCGGAGCATCAGCTCGCCGGCGCGGAATCGCACTTCGTGCGTCAGGGCAGCAAGACCCAGCAACGCGTCCTCGCTGAGTTCGGCACAGTGGGGTAAGGCGCGCAAACGTTCGATGGCAGTCATGGCGGCTCCCTGGCACGTCTTCAGGTGGACACTGACCTCAAGCCTTGGCGACCGCGGCGCGGGTGGTCCACTCGTGGGCGCACTCCGGACACACGCACCGACCGCCATTCTTGCAGGTGTAGGTCGAATGGCATTGGGGACAGGGTGGCGGTGTGCTCATAGGAACCTCCTGGGCGGATGAGCGAGTCAGGCGCGGGGCAGTGCATAGGTACCCACGACGTGGGCAACGGGTGCAGGCAGTCCTTCGGAATACACGGAGACTTCGCCCACCACCAGCGTGCGTCCCGTCTTGATGAGCGTGCAGACGCCCAGTAAATCTCGATCAGCCGCCGGACGACTGAGGAAATTGATGGTGAGGCTGGAGGTCACTGCCATCGGCATGATCCCCAGGGCCCCGAACAGCGCCACGTAAAGCGCGCTGTCAGCCACCGAGAAGATCACCGGGCCGGAGACCGTCCCGCCGGGACGCAGGTCGGCCTGCTGGATGCGCCGGCGGATCGTTGCGCTGCCGACGCCCACAGCGTCGACCGAGCAACGGTTCTGCGGGAATTCCTGGCGCAGGAACGCGGCAACTGCGTCAATCGTGACCATCGACAACTCCGTACTCATGGAAGGACGAGACGCGTTTGGCCGGGCTTATCCCGGCAACCAACCGGGGCGCCCCGGGTTCGGGTTTTGCCCGGCTGCAGGTGCGACCTCACTCACCCCCCGCCACGATCGCCAGGATGTCCGCGCCGTAGGCCTCCAGCTTCTTGGCGCCGACCCCCGTGATCGTGCCGAGGGCCAGCAGGCTGTGCGGCACGCGCTGCGCCATCTCCTCGAGACTCGCGTCATGGAAGATGACGTACGCAGGAATGCCGCGCGCGCGCGCCGTCTCGGCGCGCCAGGCCTTGAGCTTGGCCAACAACGGATTGCCTTCCGCCGTGGCCGTCCTGCCCTCGTCACTGCGACTTTTGCGAGCCTTGCCGGCCACCGCCACGCGTAGGCGTATTGCCACTTCGCCGCGCAGGACTTCGCGGGCGGTCTCGCCCAGCCGCAGGGTGTGGTACTCGCCCTCCGCCGCGATGTCGCCACGCGCGACCAACTGCCGGAATACGCCGCGCCACGGCCCTTCGGGCAAATCGGCGCCTATCCCGAAAGTGGACAGCAGGTGGTGGCGATGCTGCATCACCTTGTCGGTTTCCTTGCCGCGCAGAACGTCGATCACATGCCCGCTGCCGAAGTAGAGACCACTCTGCTGGTGGATGCGATAGATGCAGGAGAGCGCCTTGCGCGCGGCATCGGTGGCATCCCAGGTCTGTGGCGGCTGCAGGCAGTTGTCGCAGTTGCCGCAGGGCGTGCTGTCCTCGTCGAAATAGGCGAGCAGGCGCACGCGCCGACAGTCGTGCGCTTCGGCGAGGGCTAGCAGGGCGTCGAGTTTGCGGCGTTGCAGGCGCTTGAAGTCATCGTTGGCTTCGCCGTCGTCGATCATCCGGCGCTGGTTGACCACGTCGGAGAGCCCGTAGGCCATCCAGGCGTCGGCCGGCTGGCCGTCGCGACCCGCACGGCCGGTTTCCTGGTAGTAGCCTTCGATGTTCCGCGGCAGGTCGAGGTGCGCCACGAAACGCACGTCGGGCTTGTCGATGCCCATGCCGAAGGCAATCGTCGCCACCATCACGATGCCGTCGTCCTGCTGGAAGCGCGACTGGTGGTCGCGGCGCATGTCGGAAGGTAGGCCCGCGTGGTAGGGCAAGGCCTTGATGCCTTCGCCTTCCAGGAATCCGGCCGTTTCCTCCACCTTCTTGCGGCTCTGGCAGTACACGATGCCCGCTTCGCCGGCGTGCGACTGCTGGATGAACCGCAACAACTGCCGCCTGGCGTCGGCTTTCTCCACGATGGTGTAGCGGATGTTGGGGCGGTCGAAGCTGGTGATGAACTGGCGGGCGTCCTGCAAATGCAGGCGCTCGATGATGTCTTCGCGGGTGTGCTGGTCCGCCGTGGCCGTTAGCGCGATGCGCGGGACGCTGGGAAACTGCTCGTGCAGCCTGCCGAGGCCCAGGTATTCGGCGCGAAAATCGTGCCCCCACTGGCTCACGCAGTGGGCTTCGTCGATCGCGAACAGCGCGAGCTGATCGCGCTCGAAAAGGCTGGCGAGCAGGATCTGGAAGCGATCCGTCAGCACCCGCTCGGGCGCCGCATACAGCAGGGTGATGCACCCCTTCATCAGATCCTGCTCGACCTGGCGCGCCTGCGCCGGGTCCAGGGAGGAATTGAGCACGGCGGCGCGGACCCCGAGTTCCTCCAGCGCCCGCACCTGATCCTGCATCAACGCGATGAGCGGGGAGACCACCAGGGTCACGCCCTGCCCGGCGCGTTCACGCAGGATGGCGGGCAGCTGGTAGCAGAGGCTTTTGCCGGCGCCGGTCGGCATGAGGACCAGCGCGTCCCCGCCGCCGCCGACGTGCTCGACGATTTCAGCCTGTACGCCCCGGAAGGCGTCGTAACCAAAAACTTCGCGCAGCACCGCTAGCGCAGTCGTCACGCCGCAGGCCTCGAACGGCTACCCATCAAGGCCTGGACATCGGCTCAGGCGCCACGCACCAGGGCCGTCGACTCACTCCAGTCGAGGGATTCGTCATGGGACTCAATCCTGACCTTCGACCAACTGAGCCGCGCGGCTTCCACCGTGCCGCCCACGTTCAGCTTGAAATTGCCGAGGTTGAGTTCTTCGGCCGGGCGGTCAAGCAGTTGGGCAACGCTCTCGGCCGCCTCGAAAGGCTCCAGCATGCGCGGCTGCCAGCGGCCGAAGACCTTCGGATTGTCGGCGTATTCCGCGGTCATGCCAGTGCGCACGAAAGGCAACATGAGGCAGGCCGCACTGACCATCCCGGACTGCTTGCCGAGGTTCACGCGCAGGACTTCCGGGAGGCGCAGCACCGCCCAGTTGGCCACCACGTAACCCGGCACTGCCACGCCGGGCTCCAACGCCTGCATGGAAGACACGTAGATCAGTTGCAGTGGCTGGTTGTGGTAGAGCGCTTCGCCGGCCCACAGGTGGCTCATGCTCACCGCGCCTTCGATCTTGGTGGTCATAACGAGGCTTGATTCAGCGAGATTTTCGATGAAGTCACGGCGCACGCGGGCGCGCCGCTCGGCGCGCGACTCGCCCTCCTTCTCCGGCAACGCACGCCCAAAGCGATAGCCCTTCTCCGTGAGACCCGAGTTGCAGATGACCAGATCCGGGACCTTGCCGCCGTTCTGTTCGATGATGTAGCTGCGCGAGGCCCAGAGGTCGCGGGTGTTGGTGACGTCCGCCTGTACGGCAAACGCCTTCCCGCCCTGCGCACGGATGGCGTCCACGAGATCGAAACCGTCACGGTAGCTGCTGTGGAAATGCACGCCCACCGTGTCCGCCCCGTTGGCGGCGGCGGCCAGCGCCAGCGCCTGCCCGATGCCGCCGTCCTTGCCTGAGCCGGTAATCAGCACGCATTTGCCCTTGAAGGCGTTGCCAGCAGCCTGCGGGAACTTGAAACGCTCGAAATCTGCCGTGTAGGACATGGAGGTTCTCCCGGTAATTCAGGTCGTCGCCCAATTCAGGGGCGCCGGTGGTTTAACGTAGTTTCACTGCAGGAGGTCTTGCGGCCCTGATCCGCACCTCGCGAGGATGTCTCCCGGGAAGCTGGCCAGCGTTCGCCCTTCAGTGGGCGGCGTGCGTCTTCTTCCCATCCTCCGGACGCCGCACGCGCATCAGGAGTGAGACATAGCTCACACCGTCGCGGTTGTCGCGAGTGGTGGGCAACAGCGCGTTACGCCAGGCGTCCATCCCGCCGGCCACTGCGCCAACGGACTTGAAGCCGGCGGCCACCAGGAGGTTTGCCGCGTCGGCCACCCGGGCATCATCGGCGCCGCCAACGAGGACTGCCGATACTTCGCCAAGCACGGTGCCAACGATGTGGCCGAAGTCCTTGTTGGGGACGAACTCGCCGGTGGTCGGATGGCAGAAAGCGACCGGCACGTTGATCACCCGACCGAGCGGTCGGCCCTGGGCGAACTCACCCACGGCGCGGACGTCCACCAGGGTGATGGCGCTGTCCGCTTGCAGGCGATCAAAAGCTTCGGTTGGCGCCAGGGGTTCAATCATGGGACGCCTCCGCGGGCTCGCGGAACGCCACGACGAATGGCGGGATCACCCGGCATCGCTTGCGGCTTTCCTCGGGCAGCGCGTCGGTGAATGCGAGTACCCGGCCATCAGCACTGCAACGAACCTGCTCGATATGCAGGTGCAGCAATGATTGGTCGGGGGCGAGGGCGAAGATACAGTCCAGGAGGCGCCGCGCGGGCAGGCGACCGAGGTCTGGATGTTCGAGGATCAAAGGTGGATTCGAAGCAGTCATACGTGTGCGGGAATTCCCTTGAGGCGGCCGTTGAGGCGGCCGTGCTTGACACCATGAACGCCGGCATCGTACACGAGTGGAATCGACAGCGGGGAGCATCAGGATTATGTCTCGAACGCCTCAGGCGGAACTCGTTACCGGCGCCACGTGGTATGCACCGGGCGCGGAAATTCCCGACGTAGAGGAAAAGCTCTACGCCCTCTCCAACCAGTGCACGGATTGCAACATCTGCGAGGTTGCCTGCTCGCTGGTGCATTCCCCGGATGGCATGGTCAATCCGCTGCTCGCGCGGCTCAAGGTCGACCATTCGCCGCAGGTGGGGCGCAAGGCCGTACACCCCTTTGGCTTTGCCGCGGACATCTGCCACCACTGTGGCAACCCGCCGCCCTGCGCCGAGGTCTGCCCGGCGGACGCCTTCTACTACGATCCCAAGACCAACGTCGCGGTGATCGCCCAGGATAAATGCATCCAATGCATGGAGTGCGTACCGGCTTGTCCGTTCGATGTTGTCTTTGTCGCGCCCGACGGCGAATTGCTGAAATGCGATCTCTGTGGCGGCGAACCGGCGTGCGTCGACGCCTGCGCCACGCGCCCCGAGATGAACAACGCTGGCAAGCAGTACGTGCGCGCGCCGGTGCTGTTCCATACGGACACCGCAGGCTATCGCACCGTCCTGCAGGGCAAGCCGGAGCGCAGGGACGAAGTGGGCATGATGCAGGCCATGTTGGAAGCGGGCACGCTCAGCAGCGCCGCCTAGGCGGGACAGTCTCTAGGTGCGCTGCGCGGCAGGCTTCGGGCCTGGCAGCGGCGCCAGACAAAAAAACCAGGGGAGAGGCAATGGAAAGCAGGCTGCTACGCGTGGATCTGACGACCGGCGAGTGCAAGGTCGAAGTGGTACCTCATGCGATGTTCGAACGCTGGATCGGGGGCTCGGGCATCAACAACTGGATCATGTGGGAGCACTTCCTCACGCATGACGTGCACTGCGACCCACGGGGCCCGGACAACATCTTCGTGTTCGGCGTGGGCCCGCTGGCAGCCACGGGCTCCGGCAGCGGCATCAAGGGCCGCATCACCTTCAAGAGCCCCTGCTACGGCATCTTTGGCGACTCGGCCGCCGGCGGGAAATTTCCCTACATGGTCCGCTTCGCTGGCTTCGACTACATCGCGATTACCGGCAAGGCGCCAAAGCCGGTGTACCTCCACATCTGCGATGGTGACGTCGAGATCCGGGACGCAGCGCACCTGTGGGGGATGAACAGCGCCGAGGCGCACAACACGCTGGTCGCGGCACTCGGCAACTACCCCTCACTGGCGCATACCCTGACCATCGGCCAGGCCGGCGAGAACCAGGTGGGGATCGCCTCGGTCGTCTCCGATGCCTCGCGCATCCACGCCCGTGGCGGCGGGGGTTGTGTGCTCGGCTCCAAGAACCTCAAGGCGATCACCGTGCAGGGCAGCGGCGGCGTCAAGGTCGCCAACCCTCGCGGCATGCTCGCGTGGTCCAAGGACTTTCGCCAGAAAATCGACCAGAACGAAGCCATTTACGGCTTCAAACGCCGTGGCACCCTGGGTGCGGTGGAAATGTACCAGCACATCGGCAGTCACTTCTGGCGCAACAACCAGGGCAATATGTTCCGCGGCGACGAAGTGCGTTCGGACACCTGGGTGAAGAAGTACCACAAGTATTCGGAGGTCTGCTCGGCGGACTGCTATATCGCCTGCGACGGGCGCTACAAGATCGACGGTACCGAATCCGAGAAGGCCAGAAAATACGTCGGCGAAACCTTCCGCCGCCCGGAATACCTCACTACCGCCAGCGCTGCTGGCGCGCTGGATTTGCGCGACTGGGCGGAGGTCGCGCATTGGGGGAAAGTCACCAACGACTACGGCATCGACAACCAGGACCTCTCTACCTCCATCAGTTTCATCATGGAACTCGAGCAGCACGGCCTGCTGTCCGCGCACCAGAAAGCCGAACTCTTCGACCGCGACGGACAGAGCCTCGAATGGGGTTGCATGGAAGACGTGGAAGAACTGATGAAGGACATGGTTTTCCAGCGCAACCGATTCGGCCGGTTTTTCTGTGACGGCCCCTACTACGGCGCCTTGCGCTACTCCGGATTCCGCGGCGAGAACTTCATGAAGTACGCCACGTATGGCAAGGGTGGCGCGAGCTTCACGGAGGAAATGCGCCCCTTCCCCACCTGGATGAACAACATGGCGGTCGCGTCGCGGGGCGCTGATCACCTCAAGGGCATCGGGTTGGTGGAGAAATTCCAGCGGCGCGATCTCTCGATGCGATACTTCGGGCGTCCCGAGGCGGCGGACCTGAGCACGCCCTTCCTCAAGGGCGCTTGTACTGCCGTCGTGGAGAACCAGGTCGCGCTGCTCAATTCCTACGGTGTGTGCCTCTTCCACTGGATGCTCGACCCTGCCGGCTATACCCCGGAGGATTACTACGGTCGAGCCTTCGCCGAAGTTACCGGCATCGACAGGACGCCTGAGGAGCTCATGCGCGATGGCGAACGCATCTGCAACCTCGAGAAGGCTTTCAACTCCCGACTCGGCCTGCGCCGCGAGCACGACACCGTCTGCGAGCGCTGGATGTTCGAACCCTGTCCGGAAGGCATGTACTCCGGCAAAGTCGCGGCAGACATGTTCGAAACCGTACTCGACGAGTACTACGAATGGCGCGGCTGGGAGAAGAAGTCAGGCCTGCAGACCGCGAGCCGGCTCGAATCCCTGGGGCTCGGCGATGTCGCCGAAGTCCTTGCCGCCGACGGCGCTCTCGCCAAGGCCTAGGCATGGTTACGGTGCTTGCCCACTACCAGAGCCGCTTCCGGGAAATCACGCAGGTTGAGAAGGAAAACTTCGACCTGTCTGAACCCACCATGGCGGCCCTTGCTGCGGCCATCACCGGCAAATATGGCCCCGCCATGACCGCCTTGCTGATGGATCAGAACTCGAATGCGCTGAACGATCGTGGGACGCTTTACCTCAATTCGAAGGGCGCGCGGATGTACCTCGAGGATGGGCTCGCGGACGGGGAAACCGTGTTCTTCATGGTGGGGATCGCGGGGGGATAACCCCCGGGGCAGATCTCCATCCGATGTCGCTCATCGCGACATCTCCAGCGGCCGGAGCGCCGCCCATGAATTCAAAACCGACCTCGCTGCGAGATGAAGTCCCGCGGCGACCTCAAAATCGTCTCCGCTACCATCCGCGGCCCTGAACACCATCGACGCATGGCCACTCAGCGTGTCGCTCATCGACATGGCGTGGGGAAGTTTTGCCAGCGTCGTCGCGGCGTCTGTCGGCAAGCTGGCTCGCCCGTGCTGAATGATCTGGACTCCGGAAATCAAAACCCGGATGGACACCGTGGGCGATGGGGATCCGACATCCGCAGGTCCAGGTGGCGACTAGTCCGCAAGGTTGCCCGCCCCACGGACAAGGGCAGCCGATTCAACGAGAGTACGGGCCATGGTCACCATCCCGCCCGAAGTCCAACGCATCGCCCACTCACGGCGCATCGCAGTGATGCTCGTGCTACCGCTGTTCGCCGGCTGTGCAGCTTGGGAAAGACCCGCGACTGTTGCTGACCTGAAGTCCGTCCTGCGACCCACTGCTCCGTAAAGTGCTCGCGCTTGTGCAGGACGACGATCCCGCCCCGGCCCACACCGTTGCAGATTCACGTGAAGCGATCTGGGGCGTCCTCACGGACCCGGTAAAGTTCCATGCTTCGAGCTAACCCAGGGAAGATGCCGATGCCGCGCATGAGTAAAAAATTTCTCGCCGCGTGCGTCCTGAGCGCATTAGCAGGCTGGTGAAAAACGTAGCGAGGGGGTTGGCTGCAAGGCGCGTGTACGCCGAGGAGCGCCGTTTACAAGCGGGTCAATGAGCACCGCAGGCGGATACGCAACGCCGCAGACGGCCGCCGCAGTCCTTTTTCACCAGCCTGCCAGGCATCACCACAGTGGGGGCGGCAGCAGTGCCACCGCTGCCCAAGGATCTCACCACGGTCAGCATGCTGCTCGGCCTGCCGTGCGGGCAGGTACAGACGGCAACCCGGCAGGCCAACGGGGATTACGTGGCCGCCTGTGAAAATCAAGATGACCTATCGCGTGTTCGTGAATCCACAAGGGGGGTGGTCGCGGAGCGTAAGTTGGGCATCGCGGATGCACGGCGGCACCCGGATGTAAACCACTGCTGATCCCCTGGATCAACCCTTTGCCTGCGTTGCCCGGGCTAGCGCAAACAATCCCCCGCCTGCGCCAAAGAGGCGCGTCGCCGGAAATTCGAGCAGCCGGATGAGCATTTTGGCCGTGCCGTAGAAATTATGCCGGCGGGGTTCTCGCCACCAGCGGCCGACGCTTGGATACCAGTTCTGGGTTTCCGGCGCGTGTAAGGGATCGCCCATGCCGTAGTCCCCAACTTCACAGACTTCATACCCGGCTTTTTCCAGCGCCGTGGACAGCGACTTCCGGTTGAAGCCGAACAGGTGCTGCGGCGGACTTACGGAACCCCACATGAACTGTCGTGCAATTAGCGGGCGAATGAGGTTCTTGAGCTTGAAAAACCAGCCATCCTGGTTGGGGCATTCGATGTAGATGTAATCACCTGGCTCCTGCAAGGTGCGCAGTTCCTTGAGAACGCTGACGGGCGACTGCAGGTGCTCAATCACCTGAAACAAAGTGATGCAGTTGAAGCGCTGGCCGGCCAACTGCTTCAGGCCGTTGTTCAAGAAATCGTAGAGCTTGATTTCAAGGCCCTGTCGGCTGGCGAAATTCGAGAACTGCGTGATGGCCTGGTTGCCGTAATCGATTCCGGAGATGTCGTACTTGCGCTGCGCAATCCGGAGCATGAACGAACCTGCGCCGAAGCCGTAATCAAGGAATCTGGGCGGGGTGTACTGCCACCCGTCCAGGACGCTGCTCAGGTAATCCACCAGCGGGTCTTGCAATTCAAGAAGGTACTGAAACCTTGAATCGTCTTCCGACAATTGCGTGGGTTTGTAATCACCGTAGTATTCGGCCAGAACCTCGTCAGAGGGGATGGGGTCAGAGAATTCCACCAGGCAGTGTTCACACTTACGGATGTCGTAGTGGGAAACCCCTGGCATCGGGGTGTACCAATCAACGCTGCCGACCTTCCTGCCAACGCCCTGACGGTCGCACACCGGGCATTTCCATAACAACGGATCGTGCGTTTCAGTCATAACGTCTCCTCGCAAACAGACCTGGAATGCGCTGAATCGTAGCACGCGCATGTGCCGTTACCGGCTGCAGTTTTCGGACTCGGCACGACGTGCGCCGCACTTCGCAATTAGCCTGGACGATAGCTTCTGACGCAGTTGATCCGGCCAGTTGAACGAGTCCAAAAGCTGCGTCAACACTTCTCCCAGGGTGTGCGGTCCGGCCTGCGTCAACCGTCCAGGGATCTGCGCCTGACGAGGCTCAAGGCACTGCATCCGCATGTGGCTGTCCAGAGCCCCCTTGCTACTCCCCTTGATGAGGATCCCTGGGGGTGCAAAAGGGTTTCATGTCGTGCCCTGACAGGTATGAGGCGCCTCAGGCGACCTGCCCGCGCCGCGTCGGCGCGCGCCCGGGATTCCGGGCTTGCCTCGCAAGTAAGCTGCTGCCTACCGTTAATGTCGCGCGAGCCTCCCGCATGTTTTCGCTCCGGGGGACAATGGCGATCTCTGCTTGAGGCCGCGACTTCCCACCACAGCCAGCGGCTACAGTAGGTCAGTGATGGCGCCGTCTCGTTGCGTCGCGAAGTCCATCGCGTGGTCCCCTGTTGGAATCCTCTCGCAGGACAGTAAGTTCTTTTGCTGCGTTGCAGTTAAAAAAGCCCCTATAACCAGCCGCTTGTTGTTTTTTTAACGCCGTGAAAAACTCGGCATGATGAACACAGCCAGCGACACCCTCCTTGTCCGCAACATGCGCAAACGCCGCGCCCGCATCCTGGCGGAAGCACGCGGCTTGCTTGGCCACGGCGGCTTTGAGGCCCTGAGCCTGCGCGAACTCGCGCGCCTCGCGGAAGTCACCGTGCCGACGATCTATAACCTGATCGGTAACAAGGAAGCAGTGCTGCTCGCGCTGGGTGCGGACGTCGTCACCGAAATCGAGGCCCGGATGCACGGCGTCCGCGACAACGAGCCGCTGGCCCAGGTGGCCGGGCTGGTAGAGCAGTCAACAGCGCTTTTCGCCGAGGACGAGGGTTTCTATCGATCGGCCTTCCTCGCGGTCGAATGGCTAGAGCAAGGCCGCCAACACCACGAGGACGCCACCCGCATCTTTGCATGGGCCGAGGCGCTGGCGATCGAAGGCATCCAAGCCTGCCTCGCCGCACGCTTGATGCACGGCCGCATCCCGGCGTCCCACATGGGCGAACTCATCATGCGCAGTTATCGCACTGGCTGCCGCGCCTGGGCCTTCGGTCATTGCGACCTCCACGAATTCCGCAGCACTGCATTGATCGACCTCTATATCGCCCTCGCGGCCGATGCCGTCGAGACCTTCCGCCAGCAACTGGCACGCAAGATTTCCAGGCTCGCCGCCAACACGGCGCGCCCGGCAAGAACAAGAAGCAGCACGTTGCTTCAGAGAGGAGAGACCCGATGAAGCACGCCGAACAAATCCGGATTGTGAAAGAACTGATCCACCAGATGGACACCAAGACCACCTGCGATGCGGGCCGGATGGTGATTAACCCGACCACCTCCTACACCGATCAGGCGCGCGGTGCGCGCGAGTGGAAGGCTTTCTTCGAACAGCACCCGCAGGTCATAGGACTGTCGCCGGAGTTGGCCAAGCCCGGGAGCTACTTCACCAATTCCGACCTCGGCATGCCCATCCTCGCCACCCGCGACAAGGACGGGAAATTCCATGCCTTCATCAACGCCTGCCGCCACCGGGGGGCGCAACTGGCGGAGGAAGGTCGCGGCGAGAAGAGCCGCTTCGTTTGCCCTTTCCACGCCTGGACCTACGCGCCCGATGGCCGCCTGATGGGGATCCGCAAGCGCGAGATGTTCGGCGAGATCGACAAGGCCTGCCACAACCTGGTCGAACTGCCATCGCAGGAGAAGTACGGCTTCCTCGTCGTCCACCCGCAGCTCGACGGGGTGGTGGACATCGACGGCCTGCTTGGGCCCGAACTTGCCGATGAATTCGCGAGCTGGGAGTTCGAAAAATGTGAGTTCAAGGGTGAATCGGCCATCGAGAAGGCCCTCAACTGGAAGCTGGCCAACGACACTTTCGGGGAAAACTACCACTTCAGTACCCTGCACAGGGAAACGCTCGCCAAGCTCGCGCACAGCGACTACGCGACCTACCACGAGTACGGCCGCAACCACCGCATCTGCACCGCCAGCCGCTACATCGATGCCATGCGCCAACTGCCGGAATCGGAGTGGAACTTCGCCTATGCGTCGATTGCCGCCTATTACCTGTTCCCCAACATCCAGATCGTGTTCGTAGGGGGTATGGCGGTGCTGGTGAGAATCTATCCGGATCGCAAGGACTGCGCGCGTTCGATCAGCCGCATGTCGATCTTCGCGATGCCTCACGTGAAGGACAAAGCCGGCAACGACGTCAAGGCCGCCGCCGTCAGCGCGGACAACGTCTACAAGCCGGACACCTCGGCCAGGATGGAGTTCGATGAAACGGCGGTGATCGAACTCTTCATGAGCACGGTCGAGCACGAAGACTACCTGATGGCCGAGAAGACGCAGATCGCGGCTTCAAGCGGCAAGATCGATAACTTCGTGTTCGGTCGCTGCGAGCCGGCGCTGCATCACTTCCATAACAGCTACCGCGCCGCCCTGGGCGAGCCGCCGCTGGAGGAGTACCGGGCGGCCTGAGCCTTACGGTAATCCACGCGGGCCGCGGAGAGGGTGTCGCCAGTCGCCACCCTTGCCGCTAAACACCGCCGCGCGTTTCTCGATGAAAGCCCGCACGCCTTCGACCGCATCAGCCGTCGCTGCACACGCCGAGAGCAACTGCCCCTCGAGCGCGATGTGGGCTACTGCGTCCAGTCGTCCGGCTTGCGTGCAAAGCTGCTTGATGGCTTGCATCGACGCCGGCGCTGCCTGCCGCAACTGCATCACCAGGGCTTCCGCGCGCCCGTCGAGTTCATCCGCTGGGTGCAATTCGTCTACCGCACCGGCGGCCAAGCACTCTTCGGCGGTGATCAGGGCGTTGGTCATCAACCAGCGCTGGGCCTTGATGGCGCCCACGCGTCTCGCCAGGAAATACGAAGCGCCGACATCTGGCGAAAGCCCGATGGCCGGATAACCGGCCCGCAGCTTCATCGCGGGACTCGCGAGCACGAAATCCGCCACCAGCGCGAGACCGATGCCCGCGCCACCAATCGGCCCATTGACGACCGCCACGATCGGGCACGGGGCCGTGGCCAGCCTGGCAAATCCGCTCAACAAGGGTTCCAGGGTGCTTTCGATATAGGGCGCCAGGGCGTCGGCCGCCGCGACCATGCTCCTGATGTCGCCACCGCCGCAGAAAATCGATCCCCGCGCGGAGAGGACGATGACCCGGGGAGCAGCCTCCACGATCGCGTCGAAGGCCTTGGGCAAGGCCTTGCTCTGGGCAAGGCCTATCGAATTCGCCGCTTCGGGACGGCTGAGCACGATGCGGCCGATCTGGTCGGTGATACCCCATTCAACGCCACTGTCGTGGCAGATCTCCAGGTCCATGCGTGCTCCGTTGTCGGTTCAAGGCAAAACGTCCGGCTGCGGGCAACGACCTGTTGGTTGGGTCGGAGGGACGCTCTACTTCGCCGCGAACCTCTCACGGAGCTTCAGCTTGTAAAACTTGCCGGTAGACGTGCGGGGCACTGCATCGATGAACTCGACCCGGTCCGGCAACTGCCACTTGGCAAAGCCATGGGCGAGCAGGTGCGCGCCGAGTTCGGCCGGCGAGGCCGTCTGCCCGGCCTTCAAGACCACGCAGGCCAGTGGACGTTCGCCCCATTTGGGATCCGGGATGGCGATGACCGCGGCTTCCGCCACGGCCGGGTGCGCCATGATGGCGTTCTCGAGATCCACCGAGCTTATCCATTCGCCCCCGGACTTGATGAGGTCCTTGGTGCGATCGGTGATCCGCACGAAGCCCTGTTCGTCCAGCGTGGCGACGTCGCCCGTGCGCAACCAGCCATCGTTCGTGAATTTGTCTTCGGTTACCGGCATTTTGAAATAACTGCCGGTGATGAATGGGCCGCGGACCTGGATTTCCCCGACCGTCTTGCCGTCCCAGGGAGCGTCAGTGCCGTCATCGGTGCGGATGCGTAGATCGACCAGTGGCACCGGCACGCCGGCCATCGCCGCGCGCCGGAATCTTTCGGTGTCGTCGGCGTGGAGTACGGCGCCTTTAGGAAAGGACACCGTGGCGACCGGAGACGTCTCGGTCATGCCCCAGCCTTGCAGCAGCCAGATGTCGTGCTTGGCGAATGCGCGGATGAGGGCTTCCGGCACCGCAGAGCCCCCTACCATCGAGCGCATCCCCACCGGCAGCTTCCAGCGCGTGGAACCTGCCGCAACGGCGACATCGTAGGCCTGGATCATCGTCATCCAGATGGTGGGCACGCCCAGGGAAAGCGTCGGCGGTTCAAGAGTCATCAGGTCGAGCAGGTCGTCGGCTTGCAGGTGGGGACCGGGGAACACTATCTTCGCGCCCGCCATCAGCACGCCGTAGGGCACGCCCCAACTGTTGGCATGGAACATCGGGGTCACCGGCAGCACCACGTCCTGGCTGCGCAGGCTCCATAAATCGCCGCCGCAGCCGACGAGCGTGTGAAGCACCGTGGAGCGATGTGAATACACCACGCCCTTGGCGTTGCCGGTGGTGCCCGAGGTGTAGCACATGGAGGAAGGATCGGTTTCAGCGTGTTCGGGATAGACGAAGCCGTCCGGATCGGCCGCCGCGAGGAGTTGTTCGTAGTCCAGGAACGCGGCCGCGACGGGCGCGCCCGAGAACGGAAAAACGATGACGTGCTCGAAGTCGTAGAGGTTGCGGAACTGTTCGAACAGTGGCAGCAGGATGTCGTCCAGGATAAGGACGCGGTCTTTCGCGTCGTTGGCAATCCAGCCGATTTCCGCCGGCGAGAGCCGCAGGTTGAGCGTATGCATCACCGCACCTGCGGCCGGGATCCCGAAGTAGCACTCGAGGTGCGCATGATGGTTCCAGCACAAGGTTGCTACCCGGTCGCCTTTCTCGATGCCCAGCTTCTGCAGGGCCGAGGCCAGCGCACGCGTGCGCTGGTAGTACTCACCGTAGGTGTGGGTGCGCAGGGTTTTGTCGGGCAGTCGCGAGACTATCTGCTGGTCCGAAAAGAGTTTCCCGGCGCGCTCGAGGAAATGGTTGAGCGACAGGGGCAGATCCATCATTGTCGAGTTCATCGTCATTGCTCCAGCGGGCCGCATCACAGGTGCGGCACTGCTTCTTCGATTTCCGCCAGCGCCACGCGCTGCCGGCCCACCCAGGGCCATGGCGCCAGCGCCTGCTGGGCGGAGTACAGGTGGGTAATGTTGGCTGCAATGGCGTCCTGGAACGGACAGCTACGCCGGGCGTCGAGATCGAAGCTAATCGCCATGCTTTCGCGGGTGGCGACCAGCGTGTCGCCCCTGTACAGGATTTGCGCGATGTGCAGGCGCTTCGCGTCGCAATCGAAAATCCGGCTTTCAATCGTGAGGCGCTCGCCGCGCCACGCGGGACCCCGGAGCGTGAGACGGGCTTCCAGGGCTACCGTGGAACGGCGATATTGCTCTCGCCACGCTGCATCGAGACCAAAGGCGGACTTGAGGTGATCAATCGAACCGTCGAACGCCGCCGTGTAGAACGCCGGACGCAGCCTGCCGTCAACGTCCACCCAGTCGTCCTCGACGAGCACCTCGCAGCAGATGCGAGGCCCGACGACGCCGCCCTCAGCCATCCTTGCGCTCAATGACGACCACGGGGATCTCGCGCGTCGTCTTCGCCTGGTAGTCGGCGAAGGGCGGGTACATGGCCGCCATCTGCGACCACAGCAGCGGACGTTCTTCAGCCGTGGCAAGGCGCGCGACTGCGTCGAAGCGCTCCGCAGCCACCATCAGTCGCACCTTGGGATTGGCCTCGAGATTGAGGAACCAGCCCGGATGCTGCGGGTGGCCACCCTTGGAGGCGATGATCACATAGCCCGTCGGCGTCTTGCCGTAAAGCAGCGGGAGGGTCTGGCTTTCGCCGGAGCGCCGTCCAGTGGTGGTGAGCAGAAGCGTGGGCAGCGGGCCCGGGCCGCCTGCCTTGCTCGAATCCCACAGATGGCCATCGGCCCCATTGCTGTCGAGGTAGCGGCGCATGTGCTCCGCCATCCAGCGGGGCATGCTTGGTGGAATCTTGATGTCTTCGCTCACGGTTATCTCCTGCGGTCGGTGCGTGCGCAGTGGGTTGAGAGTGGGGTGGCTGCCCCGTTGGCCTGGCTGGCAGGCGGGAAGCCGATAGTGTCGCCGGGGGTCTAATGCGTCGGCAAGGTGTCCTTGAGTGCGGGGATCGGATCGTCCGGGAACCAACTGCGGATTGCCGTTTCACCGAACAGTGTCTCCTGCCCGTCAACGCGCCATTTGCCGCCAACCTTCAGCACCGTATAGACCTCGAACTCGGTACTGCCCTGGTTGTTCAGGACGTCGGCCGCATGGAGGACATTGGGGACCCTGGCGCTGGGCGCGCATTGGAATACGGTCATGCGTTCGCGCTTTGACTTGCGCACGTCGATCACGCCCAGCGAGACCGCCCCGAGTTCGAAGATTTTCTGCTGCAGCGCAGCCCACTCCTCGCGCGGCTTACCGTCGCTCATGCGTGCAGTCACCACATCGTAGGCATCCACAAAGCGTTTCTCTTTTATGGCTTCGAGGTACGCCTTGACCGCCTGGCCAGGCGCAGGGTCCTCGGTACAACTCGCGCCATTCAGGTAGCCCCCAAGCAAGGCGGCCCCGGCAATCAGGAATACGGCAAAAAGCATTTTCTTCATCCACGCTCCCCTTTGCTCTGTTGGCCTGTTGGACAGGCGTTCTGTATTTTTTCAATGCCTTGCGGCAACTTCAGTTGTCGCAAGTCGCCAGTATTCACGGTTTCGATATGCAGCGGCTACCTTTGAGGTAATAGCGTAGGGGGCGTTGCGCCCAGTCGCCCGCGTAGCCAACGCCAATCCGGGGCCTCGTGACAATCGAAGTCGCGACCGGTAACGCCGGCGGCGCGAGGAAAAGCGCCTGGCCGGTGAGGTCGATGGTGTTGTGCGAGCGATCAATCCCCATGGCCTTGCAGAGCAGTCCAGGGCCGTTGGTACGTTCCACGAGGTTCTGCACGGGTTCAAGCGCGCGGATGAGTACGGCTGCCCCGTTGCCCACGGGTTCGGTGACCACGTTCATGCAGTGGTGGATCCCATAGATGAGATACACATAGGCGTGGCCCGGCGGACCGAACATCACGCGGGTCCGTGGGGTGAGGCCCTTCGCACTGTGGGCCGCGAGGTCGTGTGCCCCGAGGTAGGCCTCCACTTCGACAATCCGTCCCACGCGAGCCGCCCCCGCCACCCGGTGGACCAGCAGGCAGCCGAGCAATTCACGGGCGACGAGTGCGGTGTCGCGGGCGTAGAACGCGTGTGGCAGCGGATCGGATAAGGGGTAGTTGGGGTGGGTCACGATGGCGGGAACCTGCGGGTATCATGCCCTGATGGAGTGCCACGCATGCAACTGAGATATACCCAGCGCCCGCCTGCCGTGTTCAGGGGACGCCCTCCCCTCCTGGTCCTGCTCCACGGCCTGGGCGGGAACGCCGCGGGGATGGCTGATTGGGCACGGCAGCTTGATCCGCGCTTCCTTTGCCTGAGCCTCGAGGCGCCCTACCCCTATGCGCCCGATGCCTATCGCTGGTTCGATGTCGAGTTCCGCGACAACGCAATCCGGGTCAACGTGGACGAGGCGCAAGCAAGCCGGCGTGCCGTCATCCAGATCATCAACGACGCCGTGATGGGTCTCGGCGCGGATCCGCGCCGCGTCTACCTGCTGGGGTTCAGCCAGGGCGCAACGCTCGCTTACGGGATCGCGCTCACGGCGCCGCGAAAATTGCGGGGAATGGTGGGGATTGCAGGACGGGTGCTGCCTGAATTCGCGGCACTTGCCGCGGCACCGGGCGAACTCCGGCACCTCACTTTATTCATCCAGCAGGGGAATGAGGACCCCATCATCCCGCTGCCCAGGGGCATCGCGACCCGCGATTTGTTCATCGAACGCGGGGCCATGCTCGGGTACCGCGAATACGACGCGGCCCACGAAGTAACCCCAGCCATGCGCTCGGACGCCGCAGGATTTCTGGGCTCCCAACTTGATCGACTCGACACCGCCCCACCACCCTGAGCCCCGCGTAGCCGCCATGCGCAAGATCATCCACCTCGACATGGACGCCTTCTACGCGTCGGTTGAACAGCGGGACGACCCGCGCCTGCGTGGCCAGCCGGTGGTCGTCGGGTGGAACGCCAGGCGAGGCGTGGTTTGCGCGGCTTCCTACGAGGCCCGCCGTTTTGGTATCCGATCTGCCATGCCGGTCGCACGCGCCCGGCAGTTATGCCCCGAGGCCATCTTCGTGGCGCCGGATTTCAGCCGTTATCGGGAAGTGTCCGCGACGATTGGCGAGATCTTCCGGTCCTACACGCCGCTGGTGGAGCCGCTGTCGCTGGACGAGGCCTACCTGGACGTCACCGCCAACCTGCGCGGCTATCCAACGGCGACTGAGACCGCCCGCGCCGTGCGCGCCGAGATCCTGGAAACCACGCGCCTGACAGCTTCGGCAGGTGTCGCCCCCAATAAATTCCTGTCCAAGATCGCCTCCGACTGGCGTAAGCCCGATGGACTCTTCGTCATCCAGCCACATGAAATCCTCGATTTCCTGGCGCCGCTGTCGGTCGGACGGTTGCCGGGCGTTGGCGAAGCGACGGCAAGTCTCCTCGCCGACCTCGGCATTGCCACCATCGCCGACCTTCGCCGGCAACCGCTGGCAGCGCTCACTGCGAGGCTGGGGCGCTTCGGGCAGAGACTTCACGAACTGGCCCGTGGCGAAGACAATCGCGAGGTCACCCCTGACCGGCCGGTGCAGTCGATATCCAGCGAACGAACGTTCGAGCGGGATTTGAGCCTGGCGGAACTGGCGCCTTTCCTGCCCGCGCTGGCCGAACAGGTGTGGCGCAGCGCGGCCAAGGAAGATCGCGTGGGTCGCACGGTGGTGCTGAAACTGAAAACGGCGGAGTTCAGGACCTTGACCCGTGCCCTGACGCCGCCTTGCCCCCCGGCCTCGGACACCGAGGTGCTGGCGCATGGGACGAGGCTCCTTGGGAAGGTCGGCGACGGCAACACCCGCTTTCGGCTGGCCGGCCTCGGACTCGCGAACTTCACCGACCCCGACGAGGGCCAGCAGGCGGGACTGTTCGACGTCCCTCCAGCGCCTAGTCGATGACTTCCAGCCGCTCCACGCGCTGGAATCCTCGCGGCAACTTCCCGCCGCGTTTGCCGCGTTCGGCCCGGTAAGGATCAAGCTCGCGCGGCTTGAGGCTGAGATGGCGTCCGCCAGCGTGGACCTTGAGCCCACGCCCCGCAGCCAGGACCACGACGGATTTGAGCACTTCCTCGCCGGACTTCACCTTGGTGCCGGTGATCTGGACGAGTTTCACGCCCTTGCCGCGCGGCATCAGCGGGAGTTCTTCCAGCTTGAAGACCAGCAACTGACCGCTGCTGGTCAGGCAGGCGATGTCACCGCCCGCAGCGTCGTCCACGGTAACGAGTTCCATGGCGCAGGCACCGTCCGGCACGGACAGCAGCGACTTGCCTGCCTTGTTCTTGGCGTAAAGGCCTTCGAAGGTGGTCCGAAAGCCATAAGCTGCGTTCGACATCACCAGCAGTTCCTGCGCCGGATTGCCCACGGCAACGGACACGAACGGTACGCCGTCAGGTGGTGAGAGGCGCCCGGCCAGCGGATCGCCCATGCCACGCGCCGACGGCAAGGTATGGGTGGCGACTGAATACGAACGGCCGTCGGCGCCGAGGAACACGGCGGTCTGGTTGCTGCGCCCACGGGCGGCCGCCAGGTAGCCGTCACCGCTACGGAAGGTAAGCTGCGTCGGCTCGATGTCGTGGCCCTTGGCCGCGCGGACCCAGCCTTTTTCCGAGAGCACCACCGTCACGGGTTCGGCAGGCACGAGTTCGGTTTCATCCAGCGCCCTGGCCGCTGCGCGCTCCACCAGCGCGGTGCGACGCTCGTCGCCGTACTCCTCCGCATCACGTTCGAGTTCCTGGCGGACGAGGGTCTTGAGGCGCCGTGCCGAAGCCAGGATGAGATCGATGCGCGTGCGCTCGGCTTCGAGCTCCGCCTGTTCGCCGCGGATCTTCATTTCCTCCAGGCGTGCCAGGTGCCGCAGCCGGAGATCGAGGATGGCGTCAGCCTGGGTACCCGTGAGGTCGAAGCGCGCGATCAGTTCGGTCTTGGGCTCCTCCGCCGTGCGGATGATGTGGATGACCTCGTCGAGGTTGAGGTAGGCAACCAGATAGCCCGCGAGGATGTGCAGGCGATCATTGACCTTGTCGAGTCGGAACTGCAGACGCCGCCGGACCGTCCGGGTGCGGTATTCGAGCCATTCCGTGAGCATGGCGTGCAGGTTACGTACGCCGGGCAGGCCGTTCAGTCCCACCACGTTCAGGTTCACCCGCAAGGTG
The DNA here is from genome assembly GCA_043744805.1 of Gammaproteobacteria bacterium. Lineage (GTDB taxonomy): Bacteria > Pseudomonadota > Gammaproteobacteria. Next base: position 30,981 of record JAYTTZ010000113.1, on the reverse strand, counting down.
CGTTCGAGGTCGGTGGTGGCGAAGAGGTGCTGCATCAGGCCTTCGATGTCCACCCGGTTACTCCGGGGCATGAGTACGATGCGCGTGGGGGTCTCGTGATCGGACTCGTCGCGGAGGTCTTCGAGCATCGGCAGCTTCCTGGCCTGCATCTGCCCGGCGATCTGCTCGATGATCCGGGCGCCGGAGGTCTGGAACGGGAGTTCCGTGATGACGATCTGCCCGTTTTCCTCGCCGTACACCGCGCGCATACGTAAGCTGCCGTGGCCCGTGGCGTACATCTGGCGGAGTTCCCTGGCCGGGGTAATGAGCTCGCCGCCGGACGGGAAATCAGGGCCTCGCACGTGCTCGCAGAGTTCGTCAATGCTGGCAAACGGCGACTCCAGCAGGTGCACGCAGGCCGCAGCCACTTCGCGCAGGTTGTGCGGCGGGATGTCGGTTGCCATGCCCACCGCGATGCCGGTCGTACCGTTGAGCAGCACGTTGGGCAGGCGCGCGGGCAGGAGGCGCGGTTCTTCCAGGGTGCCGTCGAAATTAGGCACCCAATCGGCCGTGCCCTGCTCGAGTTCGGAGAGCAGGGTGTCGGCGTAGCGCGTGAGTCGCGCTTCGGTGTAGCGCATGGCGGCGAAGGATTTCGGATCGTCCGGCGATCCCCAGTTGCCCTGGCCGTCCACCAACGGGTAGCGAAAGCTGAATGGCTGGGCCATCAGCACCATCGCTTCGTAGCATGCGGAGTCGCCATGCGGGTGGAACTTGCCAATGACATCGCCGACGGTGCGGGCTGATTTCTTGTGCTTCGACGCCGCGCTCAGACCCAGCTCGGACATCGCGTAGATGATTCGGCGCTGCACGGGTTTGAGGCCGTCCGCCAGGCTTGGCAACGCCCGATCGAGGATGACGTACATCGAATAATCGAGGTAGGCCTGTTCGGTGAAGGCGCGCAGCGGCCTTTGTTCAACGGAAAATTTTTCGCCCATGTCCTGTGCTCCAGTGCTCAGTCGGCCGCCGCCAGGTTGCCCTTGCGCTCCAGCCATTCGCGCCGATCACCCGACCGCTTCTTGGCGAGCAGCAGGTCCATCAGCGAATCGGTGGCCAGGTCGTCGTCAATCGACAACTGCACCAGGCGGCGCGAGGACGGCAACATGGCTGTCTCGCGAAGCTGCGAGGGATTCATTTCGCCCAGCCCCTTGAAGCGCTGGATGCTTATCTTGCCGCGGATGCGGTCGGCTTCCAGGCGCTTCACCAGCGCCTCGCGCTCGGCGTCGTCCAGCGCGTAGAGCACTTCCTTGCCGGCGTCGATGCGATACAGCGGCGGCATCGCCACGTAGACGTGCCCGGCGGTGACCACGGGACGGAAGTGGCGCAGGAACAGGGCGCAGAGCAGGGTTGCGATGTGGGCGCCATCCGAGTCCGCGTCGGCAAGGATGCAAATCTTGCCGTAGCGCAGGCCTTCGAGGTTATTGCTGGCCGGGTCGACGCCAATCGCCACCGCGATGTCGTGCACTTCCTGCGAAGCCAGTACCTGGGTCGATTCCACTTCCCAGGTGTTCATGATCTTCCCGCGCAGCGGCAGGATGGCCTGGAAGCTCTTGTCGCGCGCCTGCTTGGCGGAGCCGCCAGCGGAATCACCTTCCACCAGGAACAGCTCCGACTCCGCCAGGTCGTTGGAAGTGCAGTCGGTCAGCTTGCCGGGCAGCGCCGGACCCGCGCCGGTAACTTTCTTGCGCACCACGGCCTTGGCGGCGCGCTGGCGGATGAGCGCGCGATCGATGGCCAACTGGGCGATGCGTTCGCCGGCCTCCACGTGCTGGTTGAGCCACAGCGCCAGCCCGTCGCGGACGGCAGTCGCCACCACCCCGCTCGCGCCCTGGCTCGAGAGTCGTTCCTTGGTCTGGCCCGAGAACTGCGGCTCGGTCATCTTGAGCGACAGCACGTAGGCCGCGCGCTCGGCGGCGTCGTCGGCCGTGAGCTTGATCCCGCGTGGCAGGAGGTTGCGGAACTCGCAGAACTCGCGCAGCGCATCGAGCATGCCCTGGCGGAGTCCGTTGACGTGGGTGCCGCCCTGGGCGGTTGGCACGAGGTTTACATAGCTTTCGGTGACGAGTTCACCGTCGTCCGCCCGCCACTGCAGTGCCCAGATCACGATGGCGGTTGCGGTCCCGGCATCGCCGTGGATGGCTTCGATCGGCACGAGATCGGCGTCGGGCATGGCCGCGCCGAGGTAGCCCCGTAATCCGTCCTCGTAGCACCAGATCTCGCGCTCGTTGCTGGCTTCATCGGCCAGGGTGACGGTCAGGCCCGGGCAGAGCACGGCCTTGGCACGCAAGAGGTGCTTGAGGCGTGGCAGCAGGATGCGGGTGGAATCGAAGAAGCCTTCATCCGGCGTGAAGCGGATGCTGGTGCCCGAGTTGTTGCGTCCGACCTTGCCCACTTCCTGCAAGGGGGTGACGGCATCTCCATCGGCAAAGGCCATGGCGTATTCCACGCCGCCGCGCTTGACCCGCACTTCAAGGTGCTTCGACAGGGCGTTCACCACCGACACGCCCACGCCATGCAGTCCACCAGCGAACTTGTAGTTACGACCGGAGAATTTCCCGCCGGCATGCAAGCGCGTGAGGATGACTTCGACGCCGGAAATCTGCTCGCCCGGATGGAGGTCGACTGGCATGCCGCGGCCGTCGTCGGTGACCGTCACCGCGCCGTCCGCATGCAGGGTGACGTCGATGCGCGAACAGTGGCCGGCCAGGGCTTCATCGACGCTGTTGTCGACGACTTCCTGCACGAGGTGGTTGGGGCGGGAGGTATCGGTATACATCCCGGGTCGTTTGCGAACCGGCTGCAGGCCGGTCAGGACTTCGATGTCTGCAGCGTCGTAGCGAGCGCTCAATGGAGGATTCCCGGGAAATGGACAGGGGCACCGGTAACTGCGCGCGGATGGTGTGCCACGCGCCCCGGTGGAATCAAGCCAGATCGGCCACCAATGCCGCGCGGGCCGCCGGTGGCAGCGGATCTAACGCATGGCGGTAGTTGGGCAGGTCGATACCCAGGGCGATATTCGCCCCGGCCCTGGCGGCTGCCACCATCTCGTCCGTCAGTTGGAACCGCACGAAATGCACGGCCGAGGTCTTGGCCTCGCGGGAACGCTCCATGTCCTCGTCGGCAATGGCGAAGCACGGCGGAAGTTGGCCCACCCGCGCCCAGACCCGGTGTTCGATGCCCACCAGCCTCTCCAGCGCTACGCGGCGCTCTTCGGCATCGGGGTATTCGAGCATGAACGTTGCCTTCCAGTTGCTGCCGTCAGGGATGAGCGGGTTGTAGACGGCAAGTTCCTCGTCAATGGCCTCGGCCTCGAAGATGCGCTCCGCCCGCAGCATCTCCTGGACCTGGTACTGGATGGTCAGGCTGTCTTCGAAATGCAATGTGGCGTTCGGTCCAAGTGGCACCTGGCGGGCGATCTTGTGGGCAATCACCTTGCGCCGGAACGCGGGCCGTTCGGCGTGGTAACGCTCGAGCGGCATCAGGTCGTTGCGGGTCAGTGCGGTCATGGTCAGATTCCGTAGGCTTGCCTAAGCAGGGTGAATGCGGAGGTGGCTTCGCTGGTGGCGACGCCCTGTTGGATGAGCTCACCCGCCATCGGGCAGTCGCTCAGGTAGTGGTCGAAGCCACCTTCAGCGATACGCGTGACCACCGGCTTGCAGATCTTCTTGGCAAACCCGTAGTTCTCCGCCTTTACGGCATAGGTCCCGTCGTGGCCCGAGCAGCGTTCGATCGACGTGACGGTGGTGCCCGGCGCGAGTTCCAGCACTTCCTTGGTCTTGAGTCCAATGTTCTGCACACGCTGGTGGCAGGGCACGTGGTGAGCGATCTTGCCCAGTGCCGCGGCGAAATCCGTCCGTAGCTTACCGGCCTTGTGGCGGAGCATGAGGTACTCGAAAGGATCGAAGAACGCCTTCCTGATGCGTGCCAGGCGCTCGTCCTCGGGGAACATCAGCGGAAGTTCCTGCTTGAACATCAGCACGCAACTCGGGATGGGGGCGATGAGGTCGTAGCCCTGCTCCACCAGCGGCAGCAGCGCCGCGATATTGGCTTCGCGGTGCTTGTCCACCGTTTCAAGGTCGCCCAGTTCCAGCTTGGGCATGCCGCAGCAGACTTCGCTGCCCGTGATGCGGACTTCGAGGTCGTTGTGGCGGAACACCGCGACCATGTCTTCCACCACGGCAGGCGCGTTGCGGTTGCCGTAGCAGGTGAGGAAGACCGCAACCTTGCCAGTGGTTTCGGCGGTGGGCTCGGCCCGTGCCGACGCCGCGGGTTTGTCGAGCCGCATCCGGGCGGTATTGCTCTCGAAGCGGGGCAGTGGGGCCTCGGCATGGATACCGGCAACCTTCTCCATCAACTGGCGGAGCGGCTTGACCGTATTCACCGCGTTGACCACCTGGGCGACGACCGGGATCCCGGCAAGCTTGCCGACCATGTCCGTGGAGGTAAGCACCTTGTCGCGAAGGCTGGTCTCGCCCTCCTTGAACTTGACGGCCTTGGCCCGGAGCATGAGGTGGGGGAAATCGACGTTCCACTCGTGCGGCGGCACGTACGGGCATTTGGTCATGTAGCAGAGATCGCAGAGGTAGCACTGGTCGACGACCTTCCAGTAGTCCTCCTTCTGCACTCCGTCCACTTCCTGGGTCGGTGACTCATCCACCAGATCGAACAGGACGGGAAAGGCATTGCACAGGCTGACGCAGCGCCGGCAGCCGTGGCAGATGTCGTATACCCGCTCAAGCTCGTGGTAGAGCGAGTCCTTGCTATAAAAATCGGGCGAACGCCAATCCAGCGGATGGCGGGTGGGCGCTTCCAGGCTGCCTTCCCGTCGCGTCGACTCTCCTGCTGCCATCGTGCCCTCCTTCTCGTGCGCCCCGGTCCAGCGCGCCAGGGGTTCAAGTTGAAAAAACGAAGCCGGGCGGACCCGGCTTCGTCGCGAACGCCTGTAGTGGCGATCAGACCAGGGTGTCCAGGGCCTTCTGGAAGCGATTGGCGTGCGAACGCTCGGCCTTGGCCAAGGTTTCGAACCAGTCGGCGATTTCGTCAAAGCCTTCTTCGCGCGCGGCCTTGGCCATGCCGGGATACATATCGCTGTATTCGTGCGTTTCACCGGCGATGGACGCCTTCAGGTTCAGCGCGGTCGTACCGATCGGCTCGCCGGTCGCCGGGTCACCCACTTCTTCGAGGTATTCCAGGTGGCCATGGGCGTGGCCGGTTTCACCTTCGGCGGTGGAACGGAACACGGCGGACACATCGTTGAAGCCTTCGACATCGGCCTTCTGTGCGAAATACAGGTAACGGCGGTTGGCCTGGGACTCGCCGGCGAAGGCGGCCTTCAGGTTGCCTTCGGTCTTCGTCCCTTTCAAAGCTGGCATGGTGCTTTCCTCTCGAATCGGGGTTGGATGGTCGCGGTTCAGGGGCCGCTTTATTTGGTTTAGACTGAGTCTAAATCTGGTTTGAGTCTAAACGGCCCCTGAACGGCATTGCAAGCCGCGATCGGCGCCCGATTGACCCTGCCGCAATGGCCTCGTTACAGTGCCCAACCCTGCGCCAATGCCCACCTGATATTGCCCAATTGCCGTGAAAAAACGCACTGCCCCGCAGTTTGAAACCGCCCTCGCGGAACTCGAGCAACTCGTGGTCCGGATGGAACGCGGCGAGATGAGCCTCGAAGACGCCCTGGCCACTTTTGAGCGCGGCATCGCATTGGCACGTGAATGCCAGGGCGCACTTCGCGAGGCAGAGCAGAAAATCCAGTTACTGAGCCGGGTGGACGGCGTCGAGCAGCTGACGCCGTTCGCCGACAGCACGGCTCCCGATGCCGATGAAGCTACGGAAGCGGACGAACTTGATGACCTTTGAAGAGACCCTGAAGACCTTCCAGGTACGGGCCGAAAGCGCCCTGGACCGTTGGCTGCCGCCTGCTGCATTACCGCCCGGGCGCCTGCATGAAGCCATGCGTTACGCGACGCTCGGACCAGGCAAGCGTGTGCGTCCCGTGCTGGTCTACGCCACGGGAAGCGCACTTGGCGCCGCGCTGGACGGCCTCGACGGCAGCGCCGCTGCCGTCGAAATCATCCACGCCTACTCACTCATCCATGATGACCTGCCGGCGATGGACGACGACGACCTGCGGCGCGGACGCCCCACCTGCCACCGCGCATACGACGAGGCCACTGCCATCCTCGCCGGCGATGCACTCCAGGCCCTGGCCTTCAAGGTGCTGGCGGCGGATCCGGCGTGCACCGTGGAGCCTGCCCGGCGAATCGAGATGATTGCAGTCCTCGCGGACGCCAGCGGTTCGATCGGGATGGCCGGGGGGCAGGCGATCGATTTGGGCGCCGTGGGCCAGAAAATCAGCCTGGCCGAACTCGAGAACATGCACCTCCACAAGACGGGGGCCCTCATCAGCGCGAGCGTCCGGCTAGGATTCCTGGCGGCTGGTGTGACTGATTCGGGCCTGGCCCAACGCCTCGACACCTACGCGCGCAGTGTCGGTCTCGCGTTTCAGGTCCAAGATGACATCCTCGACGTAGAAGGAAACACGGAAGTCATCGGCAAGCCACAGGGGTCGGATCAGGACCGGGACAAACCGACCTATCCCAACCTGCTCGGCATGGACGCAGCCAAAGCGACGGCCCAGAGGCTGTGCGATTCTGCACTGGACTCCCTGGCAATTCTTGATGCCCGTGCGGACACCTTGCGTGAGCTTGCCCGCTACATCGTCCAGCGCGACCGCTGACCCCTCGGTGCCCAGGTCGGCAGCCTGGGTGCATTCGGGCGCTTATTGGCCATAATTGAAGTTAAGGCAGCTCCACGCGGGGCCGCCACCACAGGAGCTCCCATGAACGACATCGCCAACGATCTCAACCATATCCAGCAGATCCCGGACGTACAGGGCAGTGAAGACACCCGGCAGATCGCCATCGATCGCGTCGGCATCAAGGACATCCGCCATCCGGTCGTGGTCAAGGATCGCGCCGGCAAGGAACAGCACACTGTCGCCAACTTCAATATGTACGTGGGCCTGCCGCATGAGTTCAAGGGCACCCATATGTCGCGGTTCGTGGAAGTACTGAACGGCCACGATTACGATAACTATGAAATCTCGGTGCCCAACTTCCGCAGCATGGTGTCCGAGATGACCACCCTGCTTGAGGCCAAGACTGGCCGCATCGAGATGACCTTCCCTTATTTCGTGTTGAAGGCTGCGCCGGTCAGCGGCGTGAAGAGCCTGCTTGATTACGTCGTGACCTTCATCGGCGAAATCGACCACGGCGTCGAGACGATGTCGGTCAAAGTGGTCGTGCCGGTCACCACGCTCTGCCCGTGTTCGAAGAAGATTTCCAGCTACGGCGCGCACAACCAACGCTCGCACGTGACGGTAGAGTCAAAGGTGAGCGGCTTCATCTGGATCGAGGAAATCATCGACATGGTCGAAAGCGTCGCGTCCTGCGAGCTCTACGGCCTCTTGAAGCGCCCGGACGAGAAGTACGTCACCGAGCGCGCCTACGACAATCCGCGCTTCGTCGAGGACATGGTCCGCGAGACCGCGCTGCTGCTGAACGCGGATGATCGCGTGCTGAGTTACACGGTGGAATCGGAGAATTTCGAGTCCATCCATAACCACTCGGCATACGCACTCATCTTCAAGGACAAGACCAAACCGTCCTGATTTGCTTGCACCAAGCGGGCGTTCGACCTCACTCGAGCGCTTGCTTTGCAGCCTGCCAAAGGGTCTCCTGCTCGCTCGGCGCGCAATCCCCAAGCAGGCGTCCGCTGGCCGTCGTTGCCGCTTCCATGTGCCGGAAGCGGGATTCGAAGCGATGGTTTGCTTCCCGCAGCGCGGTCTCCGGTTCAACACCGAGGTGACGGGCAAGGTTGACGCAGGTAAACAGTACGTCGCCGAGTTCTGCTGCCACGGCAGTTGCGGATCCTTCACCCAGCGCGGCCTTCAATTCGTCCAGTTCTTCTTCAATCTTGCTGAACACCGGGGTCACGTCGGGCCAGTCGAAGCCAACCCGGGCCGCCCTGCCCTGCAGTTTCGCAGCGCGCATCAGGGCGGGCATCGCCAGGGGAAGGTCAGCGACGAGGCTGTCGGGTCTGCCCTTTCGCTCGGCGGATTTAAGCCGCTCCCAACGCTCAGCCTGGGCCGCCGCGTCGAGCCTTGGCTCATCACCGAAAACGTGGGGATGGCGGCGGGTCAGCTTTTCGACAATCCGCCGGACGATGTCCCCGAAGTTGAAGCGCCCATCCTCGGCGGCAATCTGCGCGTAGAAGACGATCTGGAAGAGCAGGTCCCCCAACTCGCCGGGCAGTGCCTCATGGTCGTCCCGCTCGATGCAGTCGACGACCTCGTACATCTCTTCCACCGTGTAGCGGGTCAAGGACTTCATGTCCTGGGCAAGGTCCCAGGGGCACCCCTCGCGCGGATCGCGCAGGCGGGCCACCAGTTCCAGCAAGGCTTCGATACGGGAATCCATGTAATGAACCTGCTCCATAGTGAAGGTCAGCGGGGACTGGCTTGATTACGCCCCCGATTGTGCGAAAAATGCAGGGTCACGTCTGAACGCCGTAGAGAAAGGTTCCCTGCTCCCATGGCCGCGACTCCGCTGATCCTCCGCCTCGACATCTCCGGTGCGCCGGTCCGCTGGATGCCGTGGGAAGACGCAGTCTGTCTGTACAGCCGCGGCCTCGTGGCCTGGACCACTGGCCAAAACGAATTCGTCTTCCGGGGCGGTATTGCCCGCGAAACAGGCGAGCGCTCCAGCATCACCGTCCACAGCATCATCGCCGTCAAGCGTAGCAACCGGGGTGCCATGGTCCAGCGCACCGTGCCACCGCTCAATAACCACGAGTTATTCCGTCGCGACGGTTACATGTGCATGTATTGCGGCACGCAGTACCCTGAAGGCCTGCTTACACGGGACCACATCGAACCTATTTCGCGCGGCGGACAAGACGTCTGGTCCAACGTGGTGGCTGCCTGCCGCTCCTGTAATACCCGCAAAGGCGGTCGGCGCCCGGAGCAGGCACGCATGCCTCTGCTGGCCGTACCCTTCGTACCCAATTGGGCGGAATTCCTGGCGCTGTCCAATCGCCGCATCCTGGCGGACCAGATGGAATTCCTCCGCGCGCAATTCAAGTTACGCCCGCGCAGCTTGAACCTCGCCTGATCCTGTTTTCCTGACCTCACACCCCAACACGAGAACCCAATGCACCTGATGCGCACGGCACTCCTGGGCGGACTCTACCTGCTGGCCACCCTGGCGGGCCACGACGCCAGAGCGGCGGACGCCACCGGTAACTATGCCATCTGGGGACTTGGGCAAAGTTCCTGCAACCAGTTCGTCAAGGCTTCCGAGGAACAGCGTCTGGGCGACTACAAGCATTACGTCGCCGGGTATCTCACCGGCATCAACAGGGCAAGCTCGGAGACCCACCGCTCGACCGGCGAACGCAGCATGAAGGATAATTTTTCGGTATTGCTCGACTACTGCACCCAAAACCGCATGGACAGCCTCGACCAGGCCCTGAACGCCCTTTTGAAAGAGGCAGCGCGTACCGCTGGGCACGGCGGCCCGGCTTGGGGTCGGGTCCCTCTGGCAAGATGACCTTAGCGGGCCACAGGGACACTCACCCGGGTGTCGCGGCAGCGCTGGCAAGCGTCGTTGACCGCATTGGCCAGCATCCATTGAAGGAAGCAGGTGCCGAGGATTCAGCGGGTCTGCGGCCGGCTGCCGTGCTCGTTCCCATCGTGCTGGCGCCCAACGGGGTCGAGGTGCTGCTGACGGTCCGCAACCAGAACCTGAACAGCCATCCCGGACAAATCAGCTTTCCAGGCGGCCGGGTTGATGCAAGCGACCGGGACGTCGGGCACACCGCGCTCCGGGAGTCCGAGGAAGAGCTTGGCATCACACCGGATCACGTTCAGCTACTCGGAAGCCTCGATCCCTACCTCACGGGCACGGGGTTCAGCGTCGTGCCCGTCGTTGGCCTGCTGTCACCCGGATATTGCTATCAACTGGCGGAGCATGAAGTGGCGGAAGCTTTCCATGTCCCGCTGGCCTTTGTGCTCAATCCCGAAAACTATCGGGAAATCGAGCGTGAATTTAGCGGACAGCGCCGCCGCTACTTCGAGATCTGGTTCAATGACTACCGAATCTGGGGAGCAACCGCGGGCATGATCGTCGGCCTCCAGCGTCGACTTCATCACACGGGTCTACTTGAGCTGCTGCGACGGCGTTCCAGCTAATTGCACTGCACATTGAATTCGGTCATCATTTGCTTGTTAAGTTTGATAAATTCCTCACTAGGAATGTTCGTTTAAGCAGATAGGAGAATACTCATGCAGAAATCCGTTTCTTTCGCGGTTCGCGCCGCTGTGATGGCCAGCGTTCTGGGTCTGGTTGCCGGCTGCTCCAACGTGACCAGGGAGCAGCTCGCCGCTGTTGACGCCAAGGCCTCCGAAGCCTCCTCCAAGGCTTCCGCTGCCTCTTCCCAGGCTGCTGAAGCGATGAAGGTTGCCTCCAAGGCTTCTGAAGCCGCTACTGCCGCCCAGGCCGCTGCTGACGCTGCGCAGGCTTGCTGCACCGACAACAAGTCCCGCCTCGACAGCCTGTTCGAAAAGGCGATGCGCAAGTAAGCACATCAGCCCTAGAGCAGAAGGAACCCCGCCTGGTGCGGGGTTCTTTTTTTCCGGGACCTGCTCATTCGCTAAGAATTCCCAAGCGTTCCCCGCTCTGTGCAAGGCCGCCTAACGATTTACCGACACTGCCGTAGCCGAACCGGCAGGCATTCCGGCCACCACTCTGCCTACTTCGACGGGAACCCCCGTCCGCTGGTAAACGGCAGCGCGAAGTGCCGTCCAGTTCACGTTCAATGCGTACTTACCCGCATAGGGCAACAGTAGGCCAACCACCTGGTTGAACTGCTGCCCCATGATCTTGGGCGCGTCTTCCTCAAGTGCGGGGTGCACTTCAAGCATCAGGCGATCGTTGAGCAGACCGAGTTTGAAAGGCTCGTTGACCAGACGCACCAGGGTGCCCACCGGCACCGTCTTGAAGACAGTCTCGATGTCGTTGGGGTACATCCGCATGCAGCCATGCGTTACGCGCATCCCGATACCGAACGGCTTGTCGGTGCCGTGGATGAGGTATCCCGTGAACCCGAGGCGCAGTGCGAAGGCGCCAAGGGGATTCTTGGGTCCTGCCGGGACCACTGCCGGCAGGATGTCGCCCTGCGCCGCATGCTCCTTGCGGATTGAAGCCGGTGGCGTCCAGGTCGGATCCTTCACTTTGCTCATCACCTTGGTCACGCCGTGCGGCGAGGACCAGTCCTGCCTTCCAATACTGATGGGATAGGTCGCAACCTCGCGAGGCGCGCCCTTGGCGGCAGGCAGGTAGTGGTACATGCGCATTTCGGGAATGTTGATCACGACGCCTTCGCGCGGGGCATCCGGCAGCACGTATTGGCTAGGAATCACCACTTCGGTGTCGTCCCCGGCCAACCAGGGATCGACGGCCGGATTGGCCAGCCGCATCTCGTTGTAACCCTGGCTATAGGCGCGCGCGATGTCGGCAATCGTGTCGGTCCGTACCGTCGTGGTCAGCCCGAGTTCGCCGATGACTTCGCCATTGAGCGGATATTTCCTCGCCCACGCCCCATTGCTTGCGCCTAGCGCAATACACATGCCGAGAACGCTCACAAGAGCTCTGGTCCGCCTCATTTAAATCCTGTCCCCTGAGTTATTCGACCAACGGCATACCGCCACCGTAGCCAGCAACCAGCCGGCAATCAGTGACAGGCCCCCTGCGGGGACAACGGGCAGCGACTTCGCCAGTTCGAGCCCCGTTGACACCAGGATGCCTCCGCTGAAGAGCAGCATTCCCAAGACCATGAGCGCGCGGGAAGTTTCCCAGACCCGCGAATTAAACGCCGCAGGCAGGCCGCCTCCCAAAGTCACCATCGCACCATGCACCAGCAGGTAGATGACCGCGGTGTCATAGCTGTGGGCGCGGGCCGAGCCTGGTTCGAGGTGCAAGGCGTGTGCTCCCACGGCACCCGCAATGACCGCAACCATGCAGCCCAGGCTGCCGAGGACGGTAAGCAATTTATGCATGTGCAGCAGTATAGGCTGCCTGACCTGAACCCTGCCTAACGCGGACCGTCAACGCTCCATCAACCGGGACATCAATTCCACGAGGTTGCAGGGCCGCGTGCGGTGATCGAGTTGGGCTGAGATGAGTTCGTCCCATCCGGTCGCGCAAGCCCCGGGTGATCCCGGCATGCAGAAGACGTACGTCCCGTTGGCAACGCCGGCAAGCGCACGCGACTGTAGTGTGGAGGTCTTGATCTGGTCGTAGGAAAGGAACCGGAACATTTCGCCAAAACCATCGATGGTCTTGTCGAACAGCACGCGCGCGGCCTCCGGCGTCCCATCGCGCCCCGTCACTCCGGTGCCGCCCGTGGTCAGGATGACCGCGCAGGCGGGCTCGGCAATCCAGCGCGAAAGGACTTCGCGGATGCGATAGATGTCGTCCGGCACGATGCGTTTCTCGTGCAGTTCGTGGCCCGCGTCGAGCAGGCGCTGGACCAGCACCTTGCCCGAAGTGTCGTTATTTTCGGTGCGGCTGTCAGAGGTGGTCAGCACCGAAATGCGGAGCGGAATGAAGGTCTTTTCGGTGGACATCGTGCACTCCAGGAGGAAATCGCCTTGCCGTTGCCGGCATCCCGCCGGCAGTGTATGACTTGCTTCCATGGATGAACAACGACTCGACAAGTGGCTTTGGTGCGTGCGGCTCCTGAAGACCCGCGGGCTGGCAGTTGATGCCATCAAGGCAGGACGGGTGGACGTGAACGGGGTGGAAGCGAAGCCCTCGCGCAGCGTCAAACCCGGGGATCAGATCAAGCTGAAACAACCCCCCTACGTGGTGGATCTGCGCGTGACCGGGATTGCCAAGCAAAGGGTGAGCGCCAGCGTGGCGGCCACGCTGTACCTCGAGGCGCCGGCAAGCCTGGCAGCCCGGCAGGAACTGGCCGAGAAACTGCGGCTCAGCGTTGTTCGCGAGGATCCTCGTTTCGGCAAGTTGAGCAAGAAGGACCGCCGCGATCGCGAAGCCTTCAAGCGCGACAACTGGGAGTAGGCGCCATCGCGCAGCTCCTGCATCACCACGGGCTTCCGAAGCCCCGGAGGCTCGCTAGTCGCTGCGCAGGTTGTCGCGCACCGCAATCGGCGTCGGATAGTGCAGGACTATCGTGTAGCTCGACACGATGAAACTCACGACCGCGGCGAACTGAATCACCAGGGACGCCCGTTCGCTGATGGCGCCGTAGCCCAGAGCCGCTACGGCAATCAGCAGGCTGAACTCACTGATTTGCCCCAGCCGCACGCCACACTGCAGCGCGAAATCGGGGCTTTCCCCTTCCCGCACCAGCAGCCAGCGGAAGCACAGGGGCTTGGCGCATAGCATCAACGCTGCAAGCAGGCAGGAAGCCAGCAGCGCCGGTTGCAACTGCACCGGATCGATGCGCGCGCCCAGGGCAAAGAAGAACAGGATGAGGAAAAAATCGCGCAAGGGCCGCAAGGCGTCGGCGAGATAGAGCGCCGCAGGACAGGATGCCAAGGAAACTCCGGCGATGAACGCACCAATCTCATGGGAAAGTCCGAGCGTCTTTGCCAGTTCCGCCATCGCCAGACACCAGGCGATGACCAGCAGGAACATGTATTCGTGGATTTGATCAAAGCGGGTAAGCAAAGGCTCGATGACCCAACGTTCCAGTGCCCAGGCAATGAGCACCAGCAAAGGGAAACCCAGGGCCTGCCGCAACGCGCCCCACGCGGAACTCTCGGCCGCAGCCGCCTGCAGCACCAGCAACACGACGATGGCCAGCAGGTCCTGCAGGAGCAGGATGCTGATCATCACCTGTCCCATACGCTGGTGGTGCAAGGTGGTGGTAGGCAGCAACTTGAGACCGATGATGGTGCTGGAGAACATCGTCGCCGCGCCGATCACGGCGCATTCGGCCGGCGTGAAGCCCAGTGTCCAGGCCAACGCGCCGCCCAGCGAGCACAGCACCAGGGCACTGCCGAGCGTCACCACCAGCGCCTCCTTCAGCATCGCCAGCAACTGCCGCGGGACCATGTTCATGCCCAGCAGGTAGAGCAGGAACATGATGCCCACCTCGGAAATGTCGCTGAGCCATCCGGCATCCTTCACCAGCCCGAACATGCCCGGCCCGCACAGTGCGCCCACTGCAATGTAGGCGACGATCATTGCCTGTCGCGCGAACAGCGCGGCCGTAGCAAACAGCGCCGCTCCCGTGAACACCACGAACAGGGCGAAGATCACTTCCGAATGCGGCATCTCAGGTGCTCCTCGCAGCGCGGAGGAACTGCTCGACCCGGCCCACGGACACAGGCTCTGCAGTCCGTAATTCCGGCGCAAACGTGGCAACGCGAAGTTCCTGCTGGAGGTAACGATAGCGTTCCAGCACGGCCGACGCCGCCGGCGAAGGCGCCGTGAAGCCTTCGAGCACCGCCTGGATTTGCTCGAACTTGCGCGCGTCCTTGGCAGGTTCGCGCTGGAGGCGCTCAAGGCGGATTTCCATCGCACGAAGATAACGCAGACAGTGCCGACGGAGGTCGCCGCCGGTCACGGCAAGGCCCTGCGGACCGAGGAGTTCATCGAGTTGCGCACGCAGATCCCATCGGGCAGGGACCGGTAGCCGCTCACTCGCGTCGTCCAACTTCGCCGCCAACGCGGCGCCACGTCCGAATAACTCGACGAACTCGCCACACAGCGCGCGCACCCGCGAAGTCACCGGGCCCCGCGTGGAGGCAAGCAGGTGTTTGAAGTCCTCGTCGCTGCGCGGCAACCGGCTTGCACTGGCCTCGGCAAGTTCGACAAATCCGGTTTCAATGAGCCAGTCCGCCACGGGATCACGCCAACCGAACAAGGGCGCTGCAAGCGCCATCCGTGTCTGCGCACCGAGTTCCCGCCGCAGCGCCCTGGACTCGCTGGTCGCGGTAAGCAGCAGCAACCTGGCCACCCCCTGTCGATGCGTTTGCTGTGCCTCCTCCAGCGTAGGCAGGACGACGACCGAGACCCCCTGGGCTTGCGCCAGCAGTGCCGGGAAACCTTCCAGCGGGACACCATCGGTGCGCGTGAGCGTGCGTTCCGGCAGTTCGCCAAAGCACCAGCCTCCCTTGCTCCGGCCCGCGAGGGCCCAGCGCGCATTCCGGAAGGCCAAGGCCATGGCGGCCGAGTGCTCGTGCTGGAGTGCCGCTAAATCGCGCCCCATCGCCAGCCTGACGCCCTGCGCGTCCACCAGCATGAACCGCATGTGCAGGTGCGTCGGCAACTCGGCAAGCCGCCAGTCCGCAGCCGGGATCTGCGCTCCAGTCATGCGCTGGACCACGCTGCCAAGCGCTGCGGCAAGCGGACCACTTTCGGTTTCAAGCGCCGAGGTGACGGCCGTGGCGAATTCATTCATCGGCGACACCAGCCGCCGGTGTGCTTTCGGCAGGGCCTTCATCAGGGCAAGGACCTTGTCCCGCAACAGCCCCGGGACCAGTCGCTCGAAATCAACCGGCGCCATGCCGGGCAGGGCCGCGAGCGGGATCGTCACCGTTACGCCATCTTCATCCGCGCCCGGCGCGAAGGCGTACTCCAACGGCAGGGCACGGCCGTCGAGTTCCAGTACGGTGGGGAACAGGTGTTTTTCAAGTGGGCCAAGCTGGTCGCGCGTGGCATCTTCCCAGCCCATTTCAAGCTGGCGCGAACGCTTGCGGTCGCCTTCCAGCCAGCGCAACAGGGCGCGCCGCGAATTGACGTGCGGCGGCAACTGCCGCTGGTAGAACCGACCCAACCCGGTTGCGTCCGCGCGCAGATCCATGCGCCGGGTGCGCGCCTCCCAGCCTGCAACCTCGTCCAGCAGGCGCAGGTTGTGGGTCAGAAAATCAGGCATCGCCCCCAGGAGGGCATCGACCAGCGCCTCGCGGATGAACACGTTCCGGGCCTCGCCAGCGTCGATCGTCGCGTAGTCCACCAGCACGTCGGCGGCCAGCACGAGGCCTTGCAAGGATTGCTCCTCGCGCACCAGTACTCGGCCACGCTCCGGGTCGTAGCGGGGTGCCGAATGCTTTCGTCTGATGAGCGCCGGGACCGCGCTGACCACCCAGGCGGGCTCGATGGCTGCGGCAAACCGGGCATAGGCGGCAGTGGTCTCAGTGATCTCGGCGGCCACCACCCAGCGCGGTGGCTGTTCCCGCAGCGAGCAGGCGGGATGCAGGCGAAACCGCAGGTTGCGGCAGCCGAGGAATCGCCGGGCCTCCTCGCGGCGGCCAATCCTCATCGCGAAGCCTGCCAGTAGCGCTTCATGCACCGTGCGATATTCGGCGGGCCCGGTGTTGGGTCCAAGGCCGAGTTTCAGCGCAGCCTCTTTCAGTTGGGCGTGGATCGACTGCCACTCGCGCGCCCGCCGCCACGACCAGAAGCGCTCGCGGCAGAAACTGGCCTGTTGCCGCCGGGAACGGTCGGCAAAGCCCACCGCCAGCGCGTCCCAGGTGGTCAGCAGCCAGCGGAATTCCGATTTGCGATCAGCGCTGGCCGCGTGGGCCGCGGCGGCCTCTGCCCGCCCCTCGCGCGGCCATTCGCGGATATCGCCCGCGCTCAAGCCCGCCGTTATCACGAGCGCTTCCCGCAGGCAGTCCGTTGCGCCCGCCGCCAGCACGATGCGCGCAAGCCGGGGATCCAGCGGCAGGCGCGAAAGCTGCCGACCCAGCGTCGTAATCCGCAGGTGCTCGTCCAGTGCACCCAGTTCCCGCAGCAGGGTGTAACCGTCGTTGATCGCACGCGGATGCGGCGGGTCGAGGAGCGGGAACTGGTCCAGCGCCGGCAGGGCCAAATCGCCCAGGCGGAGGATGACCCCGGCCAGGTTGGAGCGCTGGAGTTCGGGCTCGGTGTGCGCTGGGCGCGCAACGAAATCCTCCTCGCTGTAGAGCCGCACGCAAATGCCGGCGCGTTCGCGTCCGCAACGCCCCTTGCGCTGGTCGGCGCTGGCCTGCGAATTGGGCACGATGGGCAACCGTTGAAGCTTGCTGCGCGGGCTGTAGCTGGAGATCCGGACCAGTCCGCTATCGATCACATGCCGCACACCGGGCACCGTGAGCGAGGTTTCCGCGACGTTGGTGGCCAGTACGATGTGGCGCTGTCGATGCGGGGCAAAAATCTTCTGCTGCTCGGCTGGACTGAGGCGCGCATAGAGCGGCAGGACTTCGGTGCCGGGCAATTGCGCCGCACGCAGCACCTCGCGTGCTTCCATGATTTCCCGCTCGCCGGGCAGGAACACCAGGATGTCGCCGCACGCGTCCTCGTCGAGTTCACCGATGGCCCGCACCAGCGCCTGGTTGAGGTCTCCCTCCTCACCCTCCCCAGGTGGTCGGTAGCGCAGCTCGATCGCGTGGTGGCGACCCGGCACTTCCAGCAGGCCAGACCCCGGGAAAAACGCCTGGAAGCGTTCTGCCTCGATGGTGGCGGAGGTCAGCACCAGCTTGAGCTCGGGTCGACGCGAGAGCAGGTTGCGGAGATAGCCCAGGAGCAGGTCCACGTTGACGGAGCGTTCGTGGACTTCGTCGATGATGAGCGTGTCGTAGGCCAGCAGATGGCGATCGTGGTGGATTTCCTGGAGCAGGATGCCGTCGGTCATCACCTTGACCCGGGTCGCGGGACCAAGCGACTGCTCGAAGCGGGTCTGGAACCCAACGCCCTGCCCGACAGGGGTACCGGTTTCGCTGGCAATCCGCCCGGCGATGGCACGAGCGGCGAGGCGACGCGGCTGGGTCAGCCCAATCCGGCCCTTGAGCCCACGTCCCAGCGCCATGCAAAGCTTGGGCAACTGGGTGGATTTTCCGGAGCCCGTCGCCCCGCAAACAATCGTCACCTGGTGGCTCTCCAAGGTCGAAAGCAGCGCATCGCGCCACGCCGCGAGCGGCAGTTCTGGCGGTAAATCCAGGTCAGGCACCCAGCGAGCGCGCTGCGCGACAAGCGCAGCCGAGATCCTGAGCCGCTGGCGGAATTCGCGCAGGCAACGCGCGGCTTCGCGCCTCCCGTTGCCGTCTGCACTGGCTTTTCCGGCGCGTTCGAGCAGGCGCCGAAGACGCGTGCGATCGGACCAGGTCGCCGCACCCAGCGCCTGCTCCCAGCGCGGGTGCCCCCCCGGACGCCGCGACTTGGCCCGCTCCGCCTTCACGGCAATACCCGCGGCACCAGCCACAGTCCGTTCAGGGTGATGAGCACGATCGACACCAGGTTGAGCACCAGGCCGGCGCGCGCCATCTCACTGGCACTGACTGCCCCGGTGCCATAGACGAGCGCATTGGGGGCAGTCCCCACCGGCATCATGTAGGCGGAACTTGCGGCGAGGCCCGTGACGACCACGGCAACCGTCGGGCTGATCCCCAGGGCAGGCGCGGCCGCCGCGAGCAGCGGCGCCATGGCTGCGGCGGTGGCGATGTTACTGGCGACCTCGGAAATGAACACCACGGTAGCCGCAATCAGCGCGAGCACCAGCCAGGTCGGCATCGGAGGTCCACCGGCAATCGCCACGCCCAGGGCACGGTCAACGCCGCTGGCCGTGATGGCGCCGGCCAGGCTCAGTCCTCCGCCGAACAGCAGCAGGGTGCCCCAGGGCACCCGCACGGTGTCTTGCCAGGCCAGTAGCGCATTCCGCTCGGAGTCGCCGGCCGGCAGCAGGAATAGGCTCAGCGCCGCCAGCATGGCAATGCCCGGATCCGTCAGGCCCGCCAGGGGTTTGAAGCCGAGCAGGTCGAGTTCTACCAGCCAAGCCCGCAGGATCCAGGCGCTCGCCGCCAGCGCGAACACCCCCAGCACCCGCCGCGCCGCCGGGCCCAGCACCACGGCGTGAGGTTCAAAGCTCGGCACCAGGGCAGGCGCCGACCCGAGGGGAAAGCACCACCGAGTCAGCAGCAGCCAGGTGAACGGCAACATCACGCCCACCATCGGGAGGCCCAGCATGGCCCAGGTGCTGAAACTCACGTCCACGTGGTGGTGCTTGGCCAGGAACGAGGCGACGAACAGATTGGGCGGCGTGCCGATCAGGGTGCCCATGCCGCCAATCGTGGCGCCGTAGGCCACGCCGAGCAGCAGGCATTTGCGCACGGCGGGTGGCGCGCCGGCTGCCAGGCTCAGCGCCACGGGAAGCATCAGCACTGCGGTCGCGGTGTTCGACAGCCACAGGCTGATGAACCCGGTGATGCCCATCACTGCCGCCACGAGGTGGGCCGGCGATTTCCCCACGAGCCCTAACAGGCGGGTGGCGAACACGGCGTGCAACTGCCACTTTTCGATGGCAATCGACAGCATGAAGCCGCCCAGGAACAGGAAGATCAGCGGATCGGCGTACGGTGCGGCAGCGCCGGGGAAATCCGTCACCCCCAGCAGCGGGAAAAGTCCCAGCGGCAGGAGCGAGGTGACCGGCAAAGGTACGGCCTCGCACAGCCACCACGCGGCCATCCAGGTGCCCACGCCCACCACGGCGTGCGCCGCGAAGCCAAGGAGATGGTGCATGCCGGCTGCGTCGGTCATCTGATCGGGCGTCAGGCAGAAGGCAAGCAAGCCCAGCACGGGGCCTGACCACAAACCGAGATGCCGGAAGAACCGGTCAGGCCTGGTTGGGGTATTGGAATTTGCGTTCAAGGGAGGCGCCCTGTTGGTCTGTCCTGCACCTTATGAAAGGTGGTGCCCGGTGTCGATTCGACTCAAGTCCCACAGGGTCCCCGTCGCTGTTTGATTTTCTAAGGCTCACTGGTAACCTCTCGGTGCATCCCATTGAGCCCTTTTCATTTTATCCAGATCCGCGCGGGGCCCGAATGCTTACGTTTGACATCGCAGGCGCACAGATAGACGGAGCCCGCGATTACCAGGAAGACGCTTTCCTCATCACCCGCCTGGGTGATTCGACCGCCAAGACCGGGGTCTCGCTGTTGATCGTGGCGGACGGCATGGGCGGACATGCTGCCGGAAACGTCGCCAGCAACATGGCGGTGCAAACCTTCAACAAGCACATGACCGGCAATTTCCCGTCAACGGAAATGTCGAAAGTGCTCCGCCAGGCCATGCTGCAGGCCAATACCTCGATTTCCGACACGGTGCGTGAAACGGCTGCGCTGCGTGGCATGGGTTGTACCCTGATCGCCGCCATCCTCGAAGACCAGCAACTGCGCTGGGTCAGCGTGGGCGACAGCCATCTCTACATTGCGCGTGGCACCGAACTCCTGAAGCAGAACGCCGACCATAGCTACGGCGGCTTCCTGGCGCGCATGGCCGCCATGGGCAAACCCGTCGAGCCGGAATCAGGCTTTGCCCGCAACATGCTGATGAGCGCGCTCACGGGCGAGGAAATCGCCGAAATCGATTGTCCCGAGGATGGCGTCGCCCTGCAGGCCGGGGATCGGCTCCTCCTCGCCAGCGACGGCCTCGATACCCTTGCCGCCACCAAGATCCTGGCGCTGCTCGCCAGGAACGCCAGCGCCAAGGAGTGCGTGGACGCCATCCTGCTCGCGGTAGCGGACGCCAGGATGCCGCGACAGGACAATGCCACCGTCATCGTGGTGACGGTCACCGATCAGGCCGAGTTCAAGCCACGGGCCGCGCCGGCCGCGCCGCTCGGGATGACCGATGCCATCCCCCACCCTGCGATGAATCGCCCCCTGCAGCGCCCACCGACGGTGCCGATCGCCAGACCGCCGAGGAAGCCGGAGAAGAGCAAGGCGCCGTTGATGATTGGCGGGCTCGTCCTCGTGGCTGCCCTCGCTGGTGCAGGCTGGTGGATGACGAAGCCCACCGCGTCGAAACCCCCTGAATCGGTCGTTAGCACCCCGTCGCCGACACCCGGCAAACCCGCAACCAACGAAAACCAGGCCCCATCGCCGGTCGAGTCGGCGCCACAGCCGACGGCCACGCCCCCCAGGTTACCGGCGGCGGCCAACGGCAGCGAACATCTCCGGGACGGTGCTGGCCCAGAGATGGTCCGGGTCCCCGGTGGCGCGTTCCTCATGGGTTCGGCAGAAAGCGTCGACGTCTTCGCCGGTGGCGTGCCGCAACACGAAGTCCAGGTCGGGCGCTTCGCTATCAGTGCCCGTGAAGTCACGGTTGCCGAATACGGGCGTTTTGCGGGTGGCAAGGGAGGTAAGGCTAGCCTGCCCGTCACTTTCGTGAGCTGGGATCAGGCGGTCGCCTATACCCAGTGGCTGTCCCGCCAGACCGGCAAGCGCTATCGCCTGCCGACCGAAGCCGAGTGGGAATACGCAGCCCGCGGCGGTTCCACCACGCCCTACTGGTGGGGCCGCGAGCTTGGACAGAACCAGGCCCAATGCTTCGCCTGCGAGTCAAGTTTCGATCCGCGCAAGCCTGCCCCGGTCGGCAGCTTCAAGCCCAATGCTTTTGGTCTCTACGACACGGTCGGCAACGTGGAGGAGTGGGTCCTCGACTGCCCGCACGAAAGCTACGAAGGCGCGCCCACCGATGGTGGCGTGTTCGGCGGCGGCGACTGCACCAAGCGGGTCGTCCGGGGGGGTGCCTTTTCGAGCGGACCCAACACGCTGCGCGCCTCGTCCCGCAATCGCTTCGCCCGCACCAGCGGCAATGACGGCATTGGCTTCCGGGTCGTGCGCGAGCCCTGATCAGTTCCCGGTCCGGGGCTCCGCAAGCGCCCGGCGCGTGGTCATCAGCAAGGCGATCGCGGGCACGGCCAGCGCGCAGGACAGCAGGAAGAACAGCGGCCATCCCCAGGCCGCCGCCGCCCCCGCCACCGGGCCGAGCAGCACCCGGCCCAGACTTGCGAGCGCTGAAAGCACTGCAAACTGCGTGGCCGTATAGCGCGGATCGCACAAGGACATGATCAGCGCGACATGGGCGCACGTCCCCATCCCGCCACAGAAATTCTCCAGCAGCACCACGGCCATCATCCCGACCAGTGACTTGCCCCCCAGCGCGAGCAGCAGGAAGCCCAGGTTGGTCAGGCCCTGCAGCACCCCGAACACCACCAGCGCCCGCCAAAGGCTGATCCGGCACATCAAGAGCCCACCGAGGAGGCCTCCCGCCAGCGAGGCGACAATCCCGACGCCTTTGTAGATCGCGCCGATTTCGGTGAGGGAAAAGCCCTGGCCGCGAATGAAAAACGTCTGCGCCAGGCTACCGGCAAACTGATCGCCCAGCTTGTAAAGCGCGATCACCAGGATGAGCGGAAGCACGGCGCGTCGCCCGAACAACTCGGCGAGCGGCGCGGCCAGGCGGCGATGGGGCGTTGCGTCCTGGCGCCCGGGTGGCAGTGGTTCCCGCCCGCACAGGGACACCAGGGCCCCAAGGCCCATGACAGCCCCCATCAATCCATAGGCCAGTTGGAACCCGTGGCGATCGGCCACCAGCAGCGCACCGGCACCCGACGCAAACATGGCCAGGCGGTACGCAGCGATGGAGTAGCCAGTGCCGAGCCCCCGCGCACCTGGCGCCAGGGCTTCGGAACGCCAGGCATCGATGGCGATGTCCTGGGTTGCAGACAACGTTGCAATCACCAGCGCCAGCACGATTAGTGGCCAGACGCCGTCCTGCGGATTGCACCAGGCGCAAAGCACGAGCACCACGGCCAGGAGCGACTGGGTCAGTACCAGCCAGCTTCGGCGACGTCCCAGTGGCAGGGGTTGCCAGCGATCGAGCGCCGGCGCCCAGAGGAATTTGAGCAGGTAGGGCCAGCCCACCAGCGAGAGCGCGCCCAGGGTCTTGAGATCAGCCCCGGCCACCGTAAGCCATGCCTGGAGCGTGCTTCCTGTAAGCGCCAGCGGCAGTCCGGAGAAAAATCCCAGCAGCGTGACCATGCCCAAGGTGCGGCGGTCGAGTGGCAAATTGAGGCTGGGAGGGTTCACCGGGCGGATTCTCGCACATGACGCGGAGGCTGCTGGCGCGCCGGGCGCCGCTGATACACTCGCCGTCCTTGTCCCTACCATTGGCCACCATGGCACGCGAAATCGAACGCAAATTCCTGCTCGCCAGCGACGCCTGGCGGAGCGCCGCGCGGGGGTCCGTGCCCATGCGGCAGGGTTACCTGGCCTCCACCGGCGAAGTCTCGATCCGGGTGCGCCAGGAAGGCAGCAAGGCGTTCCTCAACCTCAAGAGCGCGACGCTCGGTATCTCTCGCGACGAATTCGAATTTCCACTGCCGGCCGTGGGCGCGGCTGAAGTGCTTGATCGCTTCTGCAGGGAGCGCTGCGTCGAGAAAGTCCGCCACTACGTGCAAGTCGGCCGGCACCGCTGGGAGATCGACGAGTTCAGCGGCGACAACGCGGGACTCGTGGTCGCCGAAGTCGAACTCGACGACGAGCAGGAAGCCTTCGACATGCCCGCATGGCTGGGGCGCGAAGTGTCGTTCGAGCGGCGCTACTACAACGTCTGCCTCCTCGACTATCCGTATCGCCACTGGACCGAGGCCGAGCGTGCGCCGGGTGGTGGCCAGCCCGCCGCTTGATGCGTATATTTACCCAGTAATTTCCACAGGATTACCGGAAACCCCGAATGCAAGACGACGCCCGCGAGATACTCACCGACGGCTTCGGCAGGACGGTGGATTATGTCCGCATTTCGGTGACCGACCGCTGCGACTTCCGCTGCGTCTACTGCATGGAACCGGACACCCGCTTCGTGCCCCACGCCGAAATCCTGACCCTCGAAGAACTCGCCCTCGTGGCGCGCGCGTTCACGGAACTTGGTGTACACAAGATCCGCATAACCGGTGGCGAACCACTCGTCCGTCGCAACGTGGTGAAACTGCTGGGGGATATCGCCGCCCTCCCCGGGCTTGGCGAACTGGTGCTCACGACCAACGGGTCGCAGCTGGCGAAAATGGCCGGCGACCTCCATGCCGTCGGCGTCAAGCGCATCAACATCAGCCTCGATTCCCTGCAAGCGGACCGCTTCGCCCGCATCACCCGCACCGGTAACCTGGCCCCGGTATTGGCCGGCATCGAGGCGGCGCGGCAACTTGGTTTTGGCAACCTCAAGATCAACGCCGTCATCCTCAAGGGGCGCAACGAAGACGAAGTGCTACCGCTGACGCGCTTCGCCGCCGAACGGGGCATGGACATTTCCTTCATCGAGGAAATGCCGCTGGGCGTCATCGGCGATCACGACCGCGCCGAGACCTACTACTCAAGCGACCAGATCCGCGCCGATCTCGCAACCGCCTTTACCCTAATCCCCACCACCGAAACCACCGGCGGCCCTGCGCGCTATTTCCGCCTCACCGAAACTGGCACCCGGGCCGGCTTCATTTCGCCGCACAGCCACAACTTCTGCGACACCTGCAACCGGGTGAGAGTGACGGCCGAAGGGCGCTTGCTGCTGTGCCTCGGACAGGAACATTCGATGGATCTCCGCGCTGTCCTGCGCGCAAATCCTGGTGAACTCGCACCGGTCAAGGCTGCCATCCGGGCTTCCATGGCACTGAAGCCGCAGGGGCACGAATTCAAGCTCACCGAAAAGCCCCTCATTTTTCGCCATATGAACGCCACCGGCGGCTGAACGCCCCGGACGCAACGGTCTCCCGCATGACGCCGCGCATTACCGGCCTCATCCTTGCCGGCGGCCAGGGCAGCCGGCTGGACGGTCGCGACAAGGGCCTCGTGATGCTGGGCCGCCGTTCGCTCGCCGAACGCGTGATCAGGCGCTTCGCGCCACAGGTCGACCAATTGCTCGTCAACGCCAATCGCCACGACAGCGCCTACGGCGCGCTTGGCCATCCGGTTATCGGCGATTTGCGCAGCGACTACCCGGGACCACTCGCAGGCATCGAGGCTGGACTTGCCCGGATCCCGCACGGGCTGCTGGCCGTCGTGCCTTGCGACAGCCCTTTCCTGCCGGACGCTCTGGTGGCACGCCTGCTCGCCGCGTTGCTTGCCGGCGATGCCGAAATCGCCGTCGCCAGGTCAGGCGGGGAACTGCAGCCGGCATTTGCCCTGATCCGCGCCGAACTCCATGCGCCGCTCGGCGAGTTCATGGCCAGTGGGGATCGACGCCTCGCCGCCTGGTACCGCCAGCAACGCCACGTGGTGGTGGATTTCGACGACGCGCGCGCCTTTTCCAACCTTAATACCGCCGGGGACTTCATCGCCGCCGAAACCTTCATCGAAGGCGAACGCCATGCGCGCGTGCTCGGCATCGCGGGCTACAGCGGCAGTGGCAAGACCACCTTGCTCAAGCGCCTGCTGCCCGCCCTGGGCCAGGCGGGCGTGAAGGTCGCCGTGCTGAAACACGCCCACCACCAGTTCGACATCGACTACCCCGGCAAGGACAGTTACGAACTCCGCCATGCCGGCGCCACCTGCGTGCTGGTGGCTTCCAGCCAACGATGGGCGTGCATCACCGAACGCGGGGTCGATGCCGGCGATCCGCCACTGGACCTGCTGCTGGAACAACTCGAAGGCGCTGGCGCAGATCTGATCCTGGTGGAAGGCTTTCGCCACGAGCGATTTCCCAAACTCGAAGTCCATCGCCCGTCGCTGGGACGCGCCTTGCTGTGCGGGGAGGATGAGTCTGTGATTGCGCTGGCCAGCGACGAACCCCTGGTGCTGCCCCGTCCCCTGCCCCGATTTGCGCTCGACGACACCCCTGCGCTGACCGAATACATCCTGCAGCGGCTCGCGGCCGCACGTGCCCTGGAGCATCCGCCATGACCGACCAACGCATCGCCGGCATCCCAAGCTGCGAGGACGATTACGACCTCAACTCGCTGAGTTGCGAAGAAGCCCTCAAGCGCCTGCTGGCGGCCACCGAGCCGGTCCGGGATGCCGAGCGGCTGGCCCTGCGCTCGGCGCTGGGCCGCGTGCTCTCGGCGCCCCTGCTGGCACCGTTTCCAGTCCCTGCCCACACCAACTCGGCGATGGACGGCTATGCGCTGAATGCGCGCGACTTACCGACGGAAGGACTTCGCGCGCTCAAGGTGGTAGGCAGTTCGTTCGCGGGTAAGCCGTTTGCCGGTGCGATGGGCCCCGGCGAAGCCGTGCGCATCATGACCGGCGCGGAGGTACCTGACGGCGCCGACGTCGTGGTGCTGCAGGAGCAGGTCATTCTGGAAGGCGACCTCGTGAGCATCGATGCCCGCCACAAGAAGGGCCAGCATGTACGCGCTGCGGGCGAGGATCTCGCGACGGGTGCCACCGTATTACCGGCCGGCCGACGCCTTACTCCGGCGGATCTGGGCCTCGTCGCCTCGCTCGGCATCGGGGAAGTCAGCGTGTGGCGACGACCGCGGGTCGCGTTTTTCTCCACGGGGGACGAACTTCGCTCCATCGGAGAGCCGCTGGGCCGGGGCGAAATCTACGACAGCAACCGCTACACGCTCCACGGCATGCTGGCGCGGCTCGGCGTGGAAGTTCTCGATCTCGGGGTGGTGCGCGACGACCCGTCCGCACTGGAAGACGCCTTCACCCACGCAGCCGACATGGCCGACGCCATCATCACCAGCGGCGGCGTCTCGGTGGGCGAAGCGGACTACACCCGTGACGTGCTCGCCAAGCTGGGCGAAGTGGGGTTCTGGAAGGTGGCGATGAAACCTGGCCGCCCGCTCGCCTTTGGCCGGCTTGGCAAGGCAGCGTTCTTCGGGCTGCCGGGTAATCCGGTCTCGGTGATGGTGACGTTCTACCAGTTCGTGCAGCCAGCACTCGAGAAACTGATGGGCACTACGCCGCGCTCGCCGTGGACGGTCACGGCCCGCACGACGGCGGTCCTCAAGAAGCGTCCGGGGCGCGTTGAATTCCAGCGCGCCGTGCTGGCGCGCGAGGCGGACGGCACGTTGCGCGTAAGCCCGACCGGCGATCAGGGATCGGGCATCCTGAGTTCGATGGCGCAGGCCAATTGCTTCATCGTGCTTGGCATGGAGACCGGCAAGGTCGAGGCGGGCAGCGCGGTCGAGGTGCAGCCCTTCGAGCTCTTCATGTGAGGGGAAGGCCTGCGTGGTCAAAGCTCGATCTGCATCCCGTCATAGGCCACTTCCCAACCCGCCGCGGTGACTACCGCCCGCTCGGGGCTGTCGTCGATGAGGATGGGGTTGGTGGTGTTGATGTGGATGAACACCTTCCGGGCGATTTCCAGATCACGCAACAGCGCGAGGCTGCCACCCTCACCGGAGACGCTCAGGTGCCCCATGCGCTGTCCGGTCTTGGTGCCCACGCCATCTCGAATCATCTCCTCGTCGGTCCACAAGGTACCGTCGAACAGCACCAGCGCCGCACCCCGCAGGCGCGCGGCGAGTTCCCCGGTCATGCGGGCGCAGCCCGGGACATAGAACACGCCGCGCTTGGCGCCATCGGGCTTGATTTCGAGCGCGATGGTGTCCTCGGTGACCGCGCCGACGTCCACCCCTTTAGTGGCATCCTCCAGCCACAGCGCCACCTTGCCGGGAACGGCAAAAGGCATCACTGAAAAACCAAACGGCGAGGCGTCAGCCGCCACCGGCTGGAAGGCCCGGCCGAGGACCATCGGCAGGCGCTGGACAAAAGCCGGATTCAACACGTTGAAAATGCTGTTGGCAGCCAGCACTGCCTGCACGCGGGCCGTCGCGTAGAGCTTGAAGGCCTGGGACTCGCGCAGGCTGAGCAGGCCGGTGACATGGTCCACGTCGGCGTTGGTCAGCAGCACCGCCTGAAGCGGGCTTGCACGGAGCGGCCCGCCTGCCGCCGGCTGCAACACCGGGTTGTCGTTGATCTGCTGCCTGAGATCGGGCGAGGCATTGCACAGCGCCCAGCGCTCGCCGTCCATGCTGATGGCGATGGAGGATTGCGTGCGCGGCTTTGCGTGGAGATCCCCCGCGCGGGCACGGCGGCTGTTGGGATGGTTGCAGTTCCACTGAGGATAGCCGCCGCCAGCTGCGGAGCCGAGCACTTTGATGAACATGGTTTACCTTTCAGGAGCCTGTCGTGGTGTGGCCAGCGGTATTCCTGCCGACCCACCGGGTGCCGTCGACGAGTTGTTCCTTCTTCCAGAACGGCGCGCGTGACTTGAGGTCTTCCATCAGGTGTCGGCAGGCTTCGAAAGCCTCGGCGCGATGCGCCGACCAGACGGCGACCAGCACGATGGATTCCCCCGGGGTGATGTCGCCCACGCGATGGACGACCAGCAGGTCCAGCAACGTCCAGCGTGCGGCTGTTTCCGTGCAGATGGCCTCGAGGTGGCGCTCCGTCATGCCCGGGTAATGTTCGAGCGTCATCCCCCGCACGGGGTCGCCTTCGTTGAAGTCGCGCATCGTGCCCACGAACACCGCCGTGGCGCCGAAGGCGCCGGCACTGGCAAAACGGCGTTGCTGGTGGTCCTGGATCTCGGCGTAGGGATCGAACGGCGCCGTGCGGATTTCAACGGCCATGCGCGCCTCCGGTCACCGGCGGGAAGAAGGCGATTTCATCGCCAGCGCAGACGCGCGTGCTGGCCTCGCAATAATCCATGTTGCGGGCACACAGCACGCGCGGCGGCAGTTCGATCTGGCCCGTAGCCGCACACCAGAGATCAATGATGCGTTGGCCTGCGGTGATTTCGCACTTGCGCTCGCGCCAGCCCTGGGCTTCGGCGAGGCTGGCGAAGAGCTTGAGGGTGACCTCGGTCGGACTGCTCACTGGACTTCACAACCTGCGATAGAGTGCGACGGATTCTAGCCCACCGCCTCCACGGAGACACCGCCAATGTCCGGACACCTGACCCACTTCAACGCGCAGGGCGACGCCCACATGGTCGACGTGGGCGACAAGCCCGCCACCCGCCGGCGCGCCATCGCCGAAGGGCGCATCCTCATGCAGCCCTCGACCCTCGCGATGATCGAAGGCGGTACGCACCGCAAGGGCGACGTACTGGGCGTCGCCCGCCTCGCCGGCATCATGGGCGCGAAGCGAACCTCCGAGCTCGTGCCGCTCTGCCATCCCCTGGCGCTGACGGCCGTCGACATCGGGCTTGAGCTTGAACGGAATCCTCCCGCCGTCCACGCGCGGGCGCGGGTCGAAACCACCGGGCCGACGGGCGTCGAGATGGAAGCCCTGTGCGCCGTACAGATCGCGCTGTTGACCGTCTACGACATGTGCAAGGCGGTTGATCGCGGGATGTCGATCAGCGACGTGCGCTTGCTGGAAAAGGAAGGCGGCCGCTCCGGGCTTTGGCAGCGGGAAGGCGAAGCGCGCTGACGCTCGACCGGACCGATCCCCCAGCAGCGGTCGCCTCCACGCCTGCACGTTTCGCACACTCGATGGGTCAATCCGGATTGCGGATCAACTCACGTCCCACGCAGACCAGATCAACCCACTGGGCGCCGAGGATTTCTTCCAGCTGGTCGGCCGAGGCCAACGAACCCACGGTGGCCACAGCCAGCGCCCGTTCGGCGGCCGCCACGTATCGTTCTTGAGACGTACGAGCCCGGCGGCGTCAAAAGCCTCTGGAACGGCATGATCGGTGGCGTAGGCAAGTGCTGAGGGCGCCTCAGGTGGCGCTTCGAGCCGGGCCTTGCGGCCCGCATGCGCCAATCGGACGATGGCTTCGCGGCCCACGTAGGGCCCCCGGGGCCTGCGTGCCCTTCGAGCTGGATATCGAACGTTCCAGCAGGCACAAACGTTCCGCCCATGAGTTCGAGCTTGCGGGTGTCGCAGCCCCACGCAGACCGGTTCAGGGTTTCCAGGATGCGCAGGCGCGCAAGGATTTCGTCCGCCATGCTGCCACGGTGCGGGCTGCGTCAATTCGAGTCTACGCACGGACGGTTGACGGCGGAACCGCGCACCGGCAGGCCGCCCGGTCCAGGCCTAGTCGTACTTCAAGTATTTGAACCGCGGATCTTCCGGCGTGCCTTCCAGCGCGCTGGCGTCGTCTGCCGCCGGCTGCCACATCAGCACGTCCTCGATTTTGCGCGCAAGTTCGAAGTCCTTGTCGGTGATGCCTTTTGCCGCGTGATTCTGCAGTTTCACAGTGACGAAGGCATAGGAGACGTTGAGGTCGGGGTGGTGCCAGGCAGCTTCGGCAAGATGGCCGATGGTGTTGACCGCCATCAGGGTGCCCTTCCAGCCAGAGGTCTTGTAGGTGCGTCGGATCCAGCCGTCCTTGAGGCTCCACTTCGGCAGTAGCTCGGCAAGTTTCGCGGTGGTTTCCTGCTCGTCGTAGACCTTTTCCGATTTCTTTTCTCGCCAGCTCATGGGTGTCCTCCTGAGTGTTCGTCCAAGGATGGATGATGCGCCATGTCGCGCGGTACGGTCGCGCGGCACTTCGCCACGGTCCGTCGAACGGCCGCTTCGTCGAGCGCCGCGACCCGGTCACCTGCCACGCAGAGCGCGCTGCGGAAGCCAAGGTAGTCGGCCCCAAGCGGCAGCAGCACATCGACGTCGTCCAGCGCGAGCTTGCCTGCCAGGCCACACAGGACACCCAGCGAGCCGGCGGTAGCGACGAACGCCGCAAGTTGCTCTGCCGAAAGGTGATGGATCAGCCCCGGACCGCCCTTTTCGGCGGTGTCCAGCATCACGCCGCGCAGGCCGAGCGCAGCGAGCTGTTCAAGGTCCTGCCGTACCGGCGGCGATTCGGCGAAGCACACGGCAATGACCGCGATGCCCTGCCCGACAGCGTCCCCAAGTGCGGCGAAAAGTTCAGCTGAAAGAGCCTGCGCATGGAGGCCCACCTTGGCGTAATGCGCGCCGCTGGCCGCCACTGCGGCGACGCGCCTGGCGATCTCCCATGGCCGTTCCCAGCAGTCGCCGATGGTCGCGCTGATCACGTGGTTGGCGCCGAATTCACCGACGACCGCGGCAATGATGGCGGGCGAGACCGCGCCAAGCGCGCCTTCGGCTGGTTCCTTCAAATCAATCCACGGCACGCCGCAGGCGGCAACCACACGGGCCTCTGCGAGTGTCCGCACGCTGGC
>JAYTTZ010000112.1:0-2240 GCA_043744805.1 Gammaproteobacteria bacterium | reverse complement strand
ACGGACATGTTCAGCACCAGCAGGACGGTGCCGAAGATGGCGGGGAACACCCCGCCTTCGGTGTTGGCTTCACGGGGGGCGTCGGCAATGAACTCGCGCAGCTTGGCCAGGTAGTGCACCGACTTGTCGAATCCGTCCATGCTGTTGGGGCGATACACCCGCACGATTTTTGCCAGCGGCACCTCGCGCTGGTGGCCGCTGACGGTCTCGAACAGCAGCGAGTCGCGCGAGATTTCCTGGTTGCGCACCTGTAGCTGGTCCATCAGGACTGCGTAGCGTTCTTCGAGCAGCCGGGTTTCGGCGGCGATGGCCTCGAGCTGCGCCTTGTCGTTGGCCTTGCGGGCGGTCTTCTCGCGCAGGCGCAGGCGCTCGATGGAATAGTTGACGCTGCCGATGGCGTGTTCCTGCAGGGTTTCCAGGGTGCCTTGCAGGGACCGGGCACGGTCGAGGCGCGCGGGGAGTTCTTCGAGCGGGACGCGCTTGCCGTCCTCGCGCAACCCACGCACCCGTCCATAGAGGTTGCCCCATTCGCGGCGCTCGATCGTGACGGCGTCGGCAGGGTATTCGAGCTTCTGGATGTCGGGCGCGTTGACCCAGGTGAAGTCCTGGCCTTCGATGTCGCGGTTGCCGCGCTTGATGAGCAGTCGGTCGACGACGGTGGCGCCTTCCGGCACGGTGCCCCCGGCGTCCTTCACGCGGGTCGCCGCCACGGTTTCGCTGTCCGCGATCTCGCCGAGCAGGAAGCCCGGCGTGGCGCCACCCAAGGTGAGCTGCACGGTGCGGGCAGGCCAGAAGTGGTGCAGGCCGTTGCCGGCAATCATCACCAGCAGGCCAAACACCATGACCAGGCTCAGGCTGACCGCGCCGGCGGTCAGCCACACCCACGGGCTGCCGTTATTGAGCCAGTGCTTGAAGTTGTTGCTCATCTGTCGCGCTTAGAGGTTGCTGTAGCGCTCGCGCAGGCGCTGTCGCACCAGCTCGGCCACCGTATTGAAAAGGAAGGTGATCAGGAACAGGACCAGCGCGGCCAGGAACAGCACGCGGTAGTGGGTACTGTTGAGTTCCGACTCAGGCATTTCCACCGCGATGTTGGCGGACAGGGCGCGGAAGCCCTGGAACAGGCTGAAGTCGAGAATCGGCGTGTTGCCGGTGGACATCAGCACGATCATCGTCTCGCCGACCGCGCGGCCGAGGCCGATCATCACGCCGGAGAAGATGCCGGGACTGGCGGTGAGCAGGATAACGCGGCTTACCGTCTGCCAGGGCGTGGCGCCGAGCGCGAGGGAACCGGTGGAAAGTTGGCGCGGCACTGCGTAAATCGCGTCTTCGCTGATGGTGAAGATGTTGGGAATCACCGCGAAACCCATCGCCAGGCCCACCACCAGTGAATTGCGCTGGTCGTAGGTGATGCCGAAATGCTGGGTCAGCCAGCGCGGCAGGTTGCCGCCGAACCAGAGCTGTTCGAGGGGCTGGCTCAAGGACATCGCCGCCCAGATCACCAGGCAGATGAGGGGGACAACCAGGGCGATTTCCCGCCCCGGCGGGACGTAAGCCTTGACCGCCTCGGGCATCGCGCTCCACACCCCGGAGAAGAACACCACGGCAATCGGCAGCAGGAAGAACGACGACAGCACGCCCAGCAGGTGGGATTCGATGAGCGGCGAGAGCCACAGTCCCGCGAGGAAGCCGATGATGACGGTGGGCAGCGCCGCCATGATTTCGATCGAGGGCTTCACCACCGCGCGGAGCTTCGGGTGCATGAAGTAGGCCGTGTAGATGGCGCTGGCAATCGCGATGGGGATGGCGAACAGCAAAGCGTAGAAGGCCGCCTTGAGGGTACCGAACACCAGCGGGGTCAGGCTGTACTTGGGTTCGAAGTCATTGCTTGCCGAGGACGACTGCCAGAGGTATTCGGGCTGTTCGCGGCCTTCGTACCAGACCTTGGCCCACAGCGCGCGCCAGGACACTTCGGGGTGGTGGTTGCTGACTTCCCATCGCTGCAGCACGCCGTCCGAGCCGAGCGCCAGCAGCGTTTCCGCGCGTGGCGAGATGGCGAGCGCCTGCGCCGACTTCACCGGCGTCAGGCTGAGTTTGAGGGTGCGCTCGGCCGTGGTATGGAAGAAGCCCACTGCGCCCTGCGCGTCGATGGCGACGAACGCCTTGCGGAAGTATTCGGGTTCGATGCGGGCAATCGGTCCCTTGAGCGCGTCGAATTCGCGCACCTTGGTCAGCCGCGGCCG
>JAYTTZ010000111.1:0-2241 GCA_043744805.1 Gammaproteobacteria bacterium | reverse complement strand
TCTCGGAGGATTACTCGCTGGTGGACTGTTGCCTTGCTCCGCTGATGTGGCGCCTCCAGCACTACGGCATCACCCTCGGACCGCAGGCCAAGGCCTTGCAGCGCTACGCCGAATCGGTCTTTTCGCGGGAGGCGTTCCGCCTCAGCCTTTCACCTTTCGAGCGGAGTCTCCATGGCGGCAGCTGAGCCTCCTGCGCCCAGGATGACGTCCAGCAAACCCTACCTGCTGCGCGCAATCTACGAATGGATCGTCGACAACGGCATGACGCCGCACCTGCTGGTCGACACCCGCGATCACCGGGTGAATATACCGTTGCAGTACGTACGGGATCATTCAATCGTGTT
The DNA here is from genome assembly GCA_043744805.1 of Gammaproteobacteria bacterium. Lineage (GTDB taxonomy): Bacteria > Pseudomonadota > Gammaproteobacteria. The sequence continues at coordinate 1,897 of JAYTTZ010000111.1, read as the reverse complement.
GAACCTGGCCCCTGGCGCGGTAAAGGACCTGATGCTGCGTAACGACTACATCAGCTTCAGCGCCCGCTTTGCCGGGGTGGCGCGGGAAGTCCTGGTGCCAGTCAGTTCGGCCCGGATGATCTACGCGCGGGAGAATGGGCAGGGTATGACCCTGCCGGACGATCCGGCCAGCAGTTCCCTGGAAGAAGACGATATCCGCCCGCCCGATGCACCACCCCCGGCGCCAACGGGCGCCGGTCGCGGATCACACCTTCGCCGCGTCAAATAGCGCCGTCATTTAGAGGATTGCGCCTGCGGCGACTGCGGTGCTTCGAAAAGTTTCACGACCTTCTGCACGCCGGAGACCCCGGCGACCGCTTCGCCCACTGCATCACCGGTCGGCTGGTCCAGGAAGCCCATCAGGTAGACCACGCCGTTTTCGGTGGTGACCGTGATGTCGTTCGAGTTGATGTCCGAGATGCTGATCAGTTTGCCTTTCACCTTCGTGGTGATCAGGCCGTCATGCGTGCGGTTGAGGCCGGGCAGCGGGGCATCGACAGTGACTTCGTTGTACACGTGGCGGACCTTGGCGACCCGCGTGACATACTCGACCGCACGCTGGCGCAGCGCTTCCGTAGGGGCCTGGCCCACCACTAACGCCATGCCGTTGTAGCTGGTGACGTTGAGGTGTGCCTGCTTCGAGAGTTCGCCGTCAGCGCCGAAGAAGTCGCTCGCCTTCCCCTCAATCATGCGATCGTCGAGGATGGTACCGGTGCTGCGGTGGTCGGCGACGACTGCAGCCGTGGTGACGGCGCCACCTGCGACCAGCAGGGCACATCCCGACAGTACGGTCACCGAGCACGCCACGGTCAAGCTCAACAGGAGGTTCTTGTTCATCAGGGATGTCCTTTGGTGAGGGGCCTCACGTTGACTCATCGATTACGTGGCGGTCGATAAGTTCGCACAGGCAGTGGATGGCCGTCAGGTGGATTTCCTGGATCCGTGCAGTGATTACGCTTGGCACCCTGATTTCCGCGTCGCCTGCACGGAGGAGTGTGGCCGCTGGACCACCGTCGCGTCCGCTCATCAGCACTACCCGCATTTCGCGAGTCTGAGCCGCCTCGATGGCCTTGAGCACGTTGGGCGACTTGCCGCTGGTCGAGAACGCCAGCAACACGTCGCCCGCGCGTCCAAGCCCGCGAACCTGCTTGGCGAAGATTTCGGAGAAGTCGTAGTCGTTGCCGATCGAGGTGATGGTAGAGGCGTCGGTGGTGAGGGCGATGGCGGCGAGCTCGCGCCGTTCGCGCTCGAAACGATTCAGTAGCTCCGACGAGAAATGCTGGGCGTCGGCGGCGGAACCGCCATTGCCGCAGCAGAGGATCTTGCAGCCCGCATCCAGAGCCGAGGTCATGAGGCGCGCGGCAACCGCGATATGGGGCGCAAGCGCGCTACGGCACTGGTTCTTGAGCAAGGCGCCCTGCTCGAAAATTTCGTTGATGCGAGCTTCTGCAGTTTCCATCCGGGATCTAACGCTGGTCGAACCAGCATGGATTATGCCGCAAAAGATTACGGGGACGTGCGCGCCCATGGGCAGCGTCGGCAGAGACTCGTCGAAAACCCACGCTGCGTGCCGCCGTGGTGAATTGCGCCAAGTGCCGCGTGTTGGGCATTGCAAGCGTCCCGGTGGCCCAACGACACTGCGTCGTGCGGACTGCGCCGCGCCAAGGAAACCCTCTACATGCCAGGGAAGACCATCCTCGTCACCGGGATCTCCGGCTTCATCGCCAAGCACTGCGCGCTTGAGCTGCTGCGCCATGGCTATGAGGTGCGTGGCACCGTGCGCAGCCCGTCGAAAGTGGCGGAAGTGCGCGCGACATTGGCCAAGCACGCCGACGTCGCCAACCTGGCGTTCGCGCAG
>JAYTTZ010000110.1:0-2265 GCA_043744805.1 Gammaproteobacteria bacterium | reverse complement strand
GGACAGGGACTACGCCAGGCGCCTTTCGCGCAGGGCACGCGACGCCGGTGGCCGGCACGCACTGAATCGCGCACCTACGTTTTTTTCTTGTACGACGTTAATCCTGCGCGCCGCCCAACCTGCTTGACGTTGGTGACCAAGATCGGCGTGCTGCCTTCGCAGCCCGGCGTCACGCTAACGCCGGGCGAGCAACCGCTCCCGACCTTGCGCCAGATCACCTGGGTGCGTGATCGCACCGAAAAAGCCCCCGCCGTCAGGGATTGTCAGGGCTTCAAACGAATCACCTTGAAGACTACATCCAGCAGATCGGTTGCCTTCGATTGACCGATGGTGGCAACCGCACGAATTGCAGGAAGCCGCCGGCGAAACGGGAATACTCGAAACGCAGCTGACGCTTCCCTGGCCCCCCATGACCCTCCCGGGGTGTGCGGAAGCACAATCACTGGAAACGCGTTGCACTTCAACGCCGCTGCCTCAGGCCTTCATTTTCGCCATGCCCCTGTCGTACAAGGCCCCGAGATGCAGTGCGCACGGCACCCGTACCGTGGCGACTTCCAACTCGTACCGCCCGGCCAGCAGGTACTCGCGCGTCACGCCGTCTGGGTTCCGCACATAGCCGAAACCAACGGGCTTGCCGACGGTATGTCCGTACCCGCCGCTCGACAGCCAGCCCACGCGCTCGCCGTCGCGATAAAGGGTTTCGCGTCCCAGCAGCACGGTTTCCGGACTTTCCACGGTGAAGCCGCAGAGCCATTTCCGCGGGGGGATGCCGCGCTGGGCGAGCAGGGCATCGCGGCCGAGGAACGCAATGTCCTTGTCGAGCTTCACGGCCCAGCCAAGCCCTGCCTCGAAGGGTGTGTGATCCGGCCCGATGTCCGCGCCCCAGGCGCGGTAGGCTTTCTCAAGGCGCAGGGTTTCGATGGCGCGATAGCCGGCGTTCACAATGCCGTGCGCCGCGCCGGCTTCCAGCAGGGCGTCGTACACACTCGCGGCACATTCAACCGGCACGTGCAGTTCCCAACCGAGCTCGCCCACGAAGCTCACGCGCAGGGCGAGCACGCGGGCACCGGCCAGGTGGAGGTGCCGCGCTTGCAGGAAAGGGAAGGCGGCATTGGAGACGTCCTCGCGTACCAGCGTTTGCAGCACTTCGCGTGAGCGTGGACCCATCAGTGAGAGCACCGCGCTGGACGAAGTGACATCGACCAGCCGCGCCTCGAGTCCCGCCGGGATGTGGCGGGCAATCCAGTCGAAGTCATGCGTGGCGAATCCCGTGCCGGTCACGATGTACCAGGCGTCTTTCGCGAGTTTTACGAACGTGAGGTCGCACTGGATGCCGCCTTTCTCGTTCAACAGTGGCGAGTAAACGAGGCTGCCCACCGGCTTTGCCATGTCGTTGGCGCAGATCCATTGCAACGCGCGCCCGGCGTCGCGGCCGAGCAACTGGAATTTGGCAAACGAGGTTTGATCGAACACCGCCACGCGCTCGCGCGTGGCGCGATGCTCGCGGGCCACGGCCTCGAACCAGTTCGGCCGGCCGAAGCTGTAGTCGTCCTGCGCCACTTCGCCCGGCGCGGAAAACCAGTTGGGGCGCTCCCAGCCGAGCTTCTCGCCGAACACCGCGCCCTGCGCGAGCAGGCGATCGTAGAGTGGCGAGCGCCGGAGCGGCCGACCGCTGTGGTGCTCTTCCGATGGCCACGCGATGGTGTAGTGCTTGCCGTAGAGTTCAAGCGTGCGACTGCGTACCCAGTTGATGTCCGCGTGCGGCGCACCGAAGCGCCGGAGGTCCACCGGCCACACGTCGAAGGGCGCTTCGCCGCCCACGATCCATTCCGCCAGCACCTTGCCCGCGCCACCGCCAGACGCAATGCCGAACGCATTGAAGCCGGCACCCACATAGAAGCCCGCGAGGCCAGGCGCGGCACCGAGGATGAAATTGCCGTCCGGCGTGAAGCTCTCGGGGCCGTTGATCAATGCCTTGATGCCGGCGGATTCCAGCGCCGGCACCCGCGGCATGGCGAGATCAAGGATCGGCTGGAAGTGATCCCAGTCTGGCTGCAGGAGCTGGAAATTGAAGTTGTCCGGGAAGCCATCGACGGCCCACGGCTTGGGATTGGGCTCGTAGCCGCCCATCACCAGGCCGCCGCCCTCCTCGCGGAAGTAGATGAGGAGGTCCGGGTCGCGCAGCGTCGGCAGGTGGGTGCCGTCCTCGCGAAGCTCCTGGACCGCCGGGTGCGGCTGCGTGACGAGGTACTCGTGCGCCATCGG
>JAYTTZ010000109.1:0-8931 GCA_043744805.1 Gammaproteobacteria bacterium | reverse complement strand
GCAGGTAGTCGGGCGGCAGGATTATGCCAGCGGAGGTCTCAACATGCGGGGCGAAGACTACGTCTGGTTTTTCGCTACGGATGGTGGCCACCACTTCTTCTATCGGCGCGGGCGCGAACGGGGCGCGGGTGCCGCCTTCACCCACCTGGCGGGCCTTCAGCACGGTCGTCGCGGCCGGGATATTCCCCATCTCGCAGATTTGGGTCCAGCGGTAGCTGAACCAGCCGTTGCGGATCACCAGCACCTGCTTGCCGGTGGCGAACTGGCGGGCTACGGACTCCATGCCGAAGGTGCCGCTACCCGGCACCACCACCGCGCTTTTGGCGTGGTAGACCTGTTTCAGCACGGCTGAGATGTCGTTCATCACGCGCTGGAAGTTGCGCGACATGTGGTTCAGCGCGCGGTCGGTGTAGACCACCGAGTATTCGAGGAGGCCGTTGGGATCGACGTCTTGGTGTAGCGCGTTCATGGAGGTTGACCGCCGGAAGCTTGGAAATGAATAGGGCGCCAGTGTAAACCGCCGGCGCGCGCTCAGGGTGTTGGCGGCAGGATTTCAGCCAGCACCACCGCGAGTTGATCCGGGTTGGCGGGATTGGGATATCGGGCAATGTCGTGCAGGCGTCCCCGCAGGCGTTCTGCTGGATAGAACGGCGAGTGATAGGTTGGCGACTGGATCGCCAGGAGCAGCGCGTAACGGCATCCCGTCGCCGCCATTGCAGACTCGAAGGCTGGCGTGTCGAGCTCCGCGGGGGGCGGCGCCTTGCTGATGCGCGCGCCCAGCGCCGCCACGACACTGGGCTTGGTGGACAGGACGCACTGCCCGGCTGGGACCTGCCCTGGCAGGGCCGACAGCGCCTGGTCCACGGCTCGAAGCAAGCCGACACCAAGCATCGCGCGTGACACGTCGGGCGCCTGCCAGTAGGTGCTTCGCCGGTAGGGCGCAAGGTCTGGACTGATGGGTACCGCCAGCCGGCTGGCGAAGCTCAGCGTGTCGCCAAGCGCGAAACACAGCGGCAGCCACCATAACTGGAGCCACTGCACGGCATTGCGCGAACCGACGAGCTCCCGCGCGGCGACGCAGACCTGGACAAGGGCAAGTCCGAGGTAGGGCATGAAGAGCCGCACGGTCTCAGCGGGATACGGCCATAACGCAAGCAGTCCCAGATAGGCCAGGGCGTAGGTTCCATCCACGTGTCCTTGCCATGCGCGCCTGCCGGCGGCCGCGACGGCGACCAGCCCGAACGCCCCCAACACCCAGGCAGACGCATAGGACAGGCCCTGGCCCCCAATCGCCACGGCCCAGGCAACGGACACGGTCCGCCAGCTTTCCGCCAAGGCCTGGACCGGGTCGGTGCTCGCGTAGCGGGCCATGAACTCCGAGAAATAGCGGTGCTGGCTGTGCTGGAGCAGCGCATTGACCACGACCGCAAGCAAGCCTGGCACGAGTGCCACCCCCCATTCGCGTCTATGTTCGCGCAAGCCCGTAAACGCCACGGCAGCGAGCAGCATCACGCCACAGGATCGCGTCAGCAGCGCCCCGGCCACCAGCACGCCAAGCCCCGCGGCAAGCCACGGTTCGGGCCGGGCCCGCAGTCGCACCGCGCAGGCCAGTGCGAGCAGGGACAACACGACGTAAAGCGGTTCGCTGTGGAGGTCGAGGCCTTCGAGCCGAACCGTGGACAGGCACGCATAAGTGAATGTGACGCCCGCCGCCGCCAGGCCATCGAGTCCGGCACGATGGGCAAACTGCCAAAGCGCGGCGAATCCGGCGAGCAGCAGGAGCGCAGTCATGGCGTGGGCCGCCTGCAAGGACCCGGCACCTCCTGCCCAGGCCAGCAGCAGGGGGTAGAGCGGTGGATAGGTGCTGGAACGGGCGAAGTCGGCCGCGATCGGCGAGGCGGTTTGCCAGGGCGACCAGGCCTGTGCCGTCAGCCAGTACGCCGCATTGTCACCGCCCAGATCCGGCAACACGGTACTGGCGCCGAGATAGCCGTAGCCGAGGGTAACGAGAAGCACCAGCAGGGAGGCCAGCACGGCTGCCGCCGAAGGCTTCGACAGGGACAAAGGGATCCGGGGCGTCATCCGAGGCTCCAAAAAAAGCCCCGCACGCGGGCGGGGCTTTCAAAGCGTGCCAGCAGGTGCCAAGCCTACAGCAGCGGCACCAGCAGCAAGGCCACGATATTGATGATCTTGATGAGCGGGTTGATCGCCGGGCCCGCCGTGTCCTTGTAGGGATCGCCGACGGTGTCACCGGTCACGGCCGCCTTGTGGGCATCAGAGCCCTTGCCGCCGTGGTGGCCTTCCTCGATGTACTTCTTGGCGTTGTCCCACGCACCGCCGCCGGTGCACATGGAAATGGCCACGAACAGACCCGTCACGATGGTGCCCATCAGCATGCCGCCGATGGCCATGCGCGCGGCTTCCGCGCCCATCAGGAACTTGATTGTGTAGGCGAGGAGCACCGGGGTCAGCACGGGCAGGAGCGAAGGGACGATCATTTCCCGGATCGCGGAGAGGGTCAGCAGGTCCACCGCGCGGCTGTAGTCCGGCTTGGTGGTGCCTTCCATGATGCCGGGGATTTCGCGGAACTGGCGCCGCACTTCCACCACCACCGAGCCCGCCGCACGACCCACCGCTTCCATCGCCATGGCGGCGAAAAGGTAGGGAATGAGGCCGCCCACGAAGAGACCGATGATCACCGCCGGCTGGTCGAGACCAAAGGTCACGAGCTTGCCTTCCGCAGCCAGGCTGTGGGTAAAGTCGGCGAACAGCACCAGCGCGGCAAGGCCGGCCGAGCCGATGGCGTAGCCCTTGGTCACGGCCTTGGTGGTGTTGCCCACGGCGTCGAGCGGGTCGGTGATGTTGCGGATTTCAGGACCGAGCTGGGCCATTTCCGCGATACCACCCGCGTTGTCGGTGATGGGGCCGTAGGCGTCGAGCGCCACGATGATCCCCGCCATCGACAGCATGGAAGTCGCCGCGACCGCAATGCCAAAGAGGCCGTTGAGCGTGAACGACGCATAGATGGCGACGCAGACGAAGAGCACGGGCCAGGCGGTTGATTTCATCGACACGGCGATGCCGGCGATGATGTTGGTGGCGTGGCCGGTTTCGGAGGCGGCCGCCACATACTGCACGGGCGCGAACTCGGTACCGGTGTAGTACTCGGTGATCCACACCAGCGCCGCCGTGAGGCCAAGGCCCACCAGCGAGCAGTAGTAGATGTGCAGTACGGAAACGCCTTCGACGCCCCCGAAGAGCCAGTCAGTCACCGGGTAGAACGCACCCGCCGCGATGACGCCGGCGACGATGAGCCCGCGGTACAGCGCGTTCATGATCTTGCCGCCTTCGCTGGCCTTGACGAACATCGAGCCGACGATGGACGCGATGATCGACACGCCGCCCAGCACCAGCGGGTAAAGCACCGCGTTGACGCCCACGTCCTTCATCACCAGGTTGGCGAGCAGCATGGTGGCGATGATGGTGACGGCATAGGTTTCGAACAGGTCGGCCGCCATACCGGCGCAGTCGCCCACGTTGTCACCCACGTTGTCGGCGATCACTGCCGGGTTGCGCGGGTCGTCTTCCGGAATGCCCGCTTCCACCTTGCCGACCAGATCCGCACCGACGTCCGCACCCTTGGTGAAGATGCCGCCACCGAGACGCGCGAAGATCGAGATGAGGGAGGAGCCAAAGGCGAGGCCGACCAGCGGATGCAGGTTGACGCTTTCACCCACCGGCGTGATGGACGTGAGGTAGGCGTAGTAGCCGGCCACACCCATCAGGCCGAGGCCCACCACCAGCATGCCGGTGATGGAACCGCCGCGGAACGCCACCTGCAGCGCGGCGTTCAGACCCTTGCGCGCCGCTTCGGCGGTTCGCAGGTTGGCACGTACGGAGATGTTCATGCCGATGAAGCCGGCGGCACCGGACAGCACCGCACCGATCACGAAACCCACCGCGGTGTTCATGTCCAGCGCCACTGCGATGATGACGGTAAGGATTACGCCGACGACGGCGATGGTCCGGTATTGGCGATTGAGGTAAGCCGAAGCGCCTTGCTGGATCGCGGCCGCGATCTCGCGCATGCGCTCGTTGCCTTCCGGCTGGCTAAGAATCCAGCTGCGTGTCCACAGCCCGTAGACGATCGCTAAGAGCGCGCAGCCCAAAGCAACCATGAGTTGCACCGACATGATGAAGCTCCCCTTCCATTTCCATGAATAACCGGCCCCTGGAGGCCGGTGTGTGTTGACGGCAATCCTGTGATTGCCGGTGATCCAGGATGCCTGGCGCCGTCGGTCCGGAACGCGCGTGCAGACCGCTCCCCCGGCGGGCATCTGTTTCAACCGACCGGATTCTACTGATCAATCACTTGAGCGCAAACGACGACGAGGTTCTTGGCGGCACGGCAAGGTTCTTCAGGCGAACGTACTGCGGCACGCCGTTGCGATACGGCGGGTAGTCTTCGCCCTGGATCAGGGGCTGCAGGTAGCGCCGGCCCGCTTCCGAAATGCCAAAGCCGTCCGCGCTGATGAATTCGCGCGGCATCTTCCTCTCCTGGTTCGCAACTTCCGCCAGCGGGGCCTCGCCAAGGGTCCAGGTGTAGGGTTCATCGCACTGCCGCACGATGGTCGGCATGATGGCGTTGCGGCCCGCGAGGGCGAGCTCGACGGCCGCGCGGCCCAGCGCATAAGCCTGTTCGACGTCCGTCCGCGAGGCAATGTGGCGCGCCGCGCGCTGCAGGTAGTCCGCCACCGCCCAGTGGAATTTGAGCTTCAGTGCCTCGCGCACGAGGTTGGCAATCACCGGCGCGACGCCGCCGAGCTGTGCGTGGCCGAACGCGTCACGCAGGCCCTGGTCGGCGAGGAACTGGCCGTCGGCGTTCTTGACGCCTTCCGACACCACGATGGAGCAGTAGCCGTGGGTCTTCACGAGTTCGTCCACGCGGGCGAGGAAACGCGCCGGTTCGAAGACCAGCTCGGGGAAGAGGATGACGATGGGCAGCGGGCAGTCCGCGTCCGAGGCCAGCCCGCCGGCGGCGGCAATCCAGCCCGCGTGCCGGCCCATCACTTCCAGCACGAAGACCTTGGTGGACGTCCTGGCCATCGAGGCGACGTCGAAGCTTGCCTCGCGCACCGACACGGCCACGTACTTCGCTACCGAGCCAAAGCCGGGGCAGACGTCGGTGAAGGGGAGGTCGTTGTCCACGGTCTTCGGCACGTGGATGGCCTGGATGGGATAGCCCATCGTGGCCGCGAGCTGGGAAATCTTGAGGCAGGTGTCGGCGGAATCGCCGCCCCCGTTGTAGAAGAAGTAGCCGATGTCGTGGGCGCCGAAGACCTCGATCAGGCGCTCGTATTCGGCGCGGTTGGTCTCGAGGCTCTTCAGCTTGTAGCGACAGGACCCGAAGGCGCCGGCCGGTGTGTGGCGCAGGGCGGCGATGTCCGCGTCCGATTCCATGCTGGTATCGATGAGTTCCTCGGTGAGCGCACCAATGATGCCGTTGCGCCCGGCGTAGACCTTGCCGATGCGGTCCGTGTGCTTGCGCGCGGTTTCGATGACGCCGCAGGCCGAGGCGTTGATGACGGCGGTGACACCGCCGGACTGGGCATAGAACGCGTTCCTGGGGCTCATCGGCCTGCTCCTTGGAAAGTCTTGGGGAAAACCCATCTTAAGACCCGGGCCTCAAGGCCGGAAGCGCGCGAACTCCCCGGGGCCGGGCCGGTCCGAAGCGCAGGACCCGGGCTGCGGCTCGCGATGGCGCGAGCGGCCCTGCTAAACTCCGGAGCGCCATGCGCATGACACCAAACCCGCGAAACCACCAGGTCCCGGCCACCTTCCGCCGGCTGCGCGGACTTGCGCTGGGCGCCACGCTGGGACTGGCCTCGGGGTTTGCCGCCCACGCCCAGGATGTGGTGGAGCTCCCGGACATCGCAGACTCCGCCGGGTCCATCATTTCTCCCGAACAGGAAAAGCAGCTCGGCCTCGCCACGATGCGGGAGCTGCGCCGGCATGCGCCGGTGGTCACGGACGAGGAGGTCGAGGACTACATCCAGAAGCTCGGGATGAGCCTCGGCAAGCACTCGGGCTATTACGGCGACTTCACCTTCTTCGTCATCCGCAGCAGCGTCGTCAACGCCTTCGCGGTGCCTGGTGGCTACATCGGCATGCACTCGGGCCTCATCCTCGGCTCCAAGAGCGAAAGCGAAGTGGCCTCCGTGCTCGCCCACGAAATCTCCCATCTCACGCAGCGCCATGGCGCCCGCATGATCGAAGCCGCGGCCAACATGAGCATCCCCTCGATGGCCGCCTTCCTCGGCGCCATCCTGCTCACTGCAATCGTCCCCCAGGCGGGCATGGGTGCGCTGGCCGGCGTGGCGGCCGCCCAGCAGCAGTACCAGATCGACTTCACCCGCGAAAATGAAAAGGAAGCCGATCGCATCGGCATCGAGCTGCTCAGCAAGTCGGGTTTCCGCACTTTGTCGATGGCGGATTTCTTCGAGCGCCTGCAGTTGGCCAACCGCTACTCGGATCCCAAGATCATCCCCGAGTTCCTGCGCACCCACCCGGTCACGGTCAACCGCATCGCCGAAGCCCGCGAGCGCGCGGAACACCTCAATTCCGTGGTCGTGCGCGAGGACAGCCTCGAATACCAGCTCATATGGCAGAAGCTGAACGTGATGGACATGTCCGATCCGCAGCAGGCGAAGAACTACTACGAGACAGCGCTGCGCGACCGCACCTATGGCAACGAATCGGTGGCCCGCTACGGCTACGTACTGGCCCTGACCGAAGCCAGCGAGTTCTCCCGCGCACGCCAGGAACTCGCGCCGCTGCTGGCTGAAAACCCCGGACTCACTGCCTTCCGCATGGCAGAAGCGCGTATCGAGGAACGCGCGGGCAAGCTCGATCTGGCGCTTGGCCTGTACCAGAAGCTGCACCTGGCCGACCCCGCAAGCCGCGCCGCCGCCTACAGCTATGCCACCCTGCTCAACAACACCGGCAATGGCGCCGTGGCCAAGCGCGTGCTGCGTGATTTCGGCGTTGCCGACCAGCGCGAGCCGCGCTTTTTCAAGCTGCTGGCGCAGGCCGAGGAAAAACTCGGTGAACGCGCCGACTCGCACTACGATCTGGCGGAGTATTACCGGGGCCTCGGCGAGCTCGAACTTGCGGCCGAGCAGTTGCGGCTGGCACAGGTGGTGCCTGAACTCACCCACTACCAGCGCCTGCGCATCGACGCCCGCCTGGACGAAATCGAAAAAGACCTCACCCGCCTCGACCCCGAGCGCTCCAGGCGGCGCGAACGCGAGGAAGACCGCCGCCGCCGCACCTAGCGGCAGGCGCCTGCAGGGCGCAGCGCGCTTTCAGGCCGGAAATCGCCGGCTTCGGGCATCCATCGGCATGGTCGCCCGCCATCGGCTCGGGCAATAATGGCCCATCACAGCAGACGATCCCGGCGGTGGCCGTTGCCACAGCATGGCGTCGACTAGAGCAAAAGGCGATGGAAGTGAGCGATAGCCCAACGGACAAGCGTTACGTCAGCCGACTGACCCGCGAGACCCTCGCCCTGATCCTGGCCGGCGGGCGCGGCGACCGCCTGCAGGGCCTCACCCGCTGGCGGGCCAAACCGGCGGTGCCCTTCGGCGGCAAGTTCCGCATCATCGATTTCCCGTTGTCCAACTGCGTCAATTCCGGCGTGCGACGGGTGGGCGTGCTGACCCAGTACAAGGCCCATTCGCTGCTGCGCCACCTCTATCGTGGCTGGGGCTTCCTGCGCAGCGAACTCGACGAGTTCGTGGAAATCCTCCCCGCCTCGCAGCGGGTGGACAACGCGTGGTACGCCGGCACCGCTGACGCCGTCTACCAGAACCTCGACATCCTGCGTGCCCATGCGCCGAGCTACGTGCTGGTGCTGGCCGGCGACCATATCTACAAGATGGACTACGGCCAGATGATCGCCTACCACTACGAGCAGAAGGCCGACATGACCATCGGCTGCGTCAAAGTGCCAGTGGTGGAAGCCTCGGATTTCGGCGTGATGGGGGTGGACGAGCACTTCCGCATCCGCGAATTCGCCGAGAAGCCCGCGCAGCCCAAGACCCTCCCTGGCCGCAGCGACGTCGCCCTCGCCTCCATGGGCATCTACGTCTTCAACACCCAGTTCCTCTACGAGCAGCTCATTCGCGACCACGACATGCCCGGCTCCAGCCATGATTTCGGCAAGGACATCATCCCCTCGGTCATCGGCCAATATTGCGTGGTCGCCTATCCCTTCCAGAACCCGGCCGACGACGGCAGCGCCTACTGGCGCGACGTCGGCACGGTGGACGCCTATTACCGCGCCAACATGGAAATGCTCTCGGTCGTGCCGCCGCTCAACCTCTACGACCGCGACTGGCCCATCTGGACTTACCAGGAGCAGGTGCCGCCGGCCAAGTTCGTGTTCAACGATCCGGGCCGCCGCGGCTTCGCGGTGGACTCCATGATCTCCGGTGGCTGCATCGTCTCCGGCGCCGAAGTGGTCAATTCACTGCTGTTCTCCAACGTGCGCATCGACCAGGGCAGTGTGCTGGAGCGCTGCGTGGTGCTGCCGGAAGTGCAGGTCGGCGCGGACTGCCGGATCCGCAACGCGGTGCTGGATCGCGGCTGCCACATCGCGCCGGGCACCGAGATTGGCTGGAACGCGGAACGCGACAGCGAGCGCTTCCACGTGACCCGTGAAGGCGTGGTGCTGGTTACACCCGATGCACTGGGGCAGAACCTGCACAGCCTCCGCTAACCGCCGGTCGGCCCGCGCAGGGTGCCCGCCTCGCACGGGCGCCGCACGGCCAGCCTGCTAGCAGCCTGTCGGACTTGGGGAGCGTCGGCTGCGAACCGACCGCAGCCGTCCATTCGGCACCGTCTTTTTGCCCCATAGCCGGGCTATGGGCC
>JAYTTZ010000108.1:0-2329 GCA_043744805.1 Gammaproteobacteria bacterium | reverse complement strand
AGCGCCGCCACTGGGAAGGCGGGCTGCTGGTGCTGGAACCCCAGCGCGCGCCGCGCGGCAGTTGCGGCAGCGCCGACGTGTCCGCCGTGCCGGGCGCGTTTGCCGGTGTGCTGGGCGACCATCCCACCCTGCAGGAAGCCCGACGTCGCGCCGCCCGCGTGGCCCGGGCCACCGCCCCCGTCCTGCTGCAAGGCGAAGCCGGGGTCGGCAAGCAGCTGTTCGCCCGCGCCATCCACGCAGCTTCGGCGGTGGCGGGTGGTCCCTGGGCGATGCTCCGCTGTGCAAGCTTCGGCCCTGAACAGGCGCTGCACGAACTCCTTGGCGACGAGGCCACTGCCCGTCCAGGCAAGCTGGAGGAAACCCACGGGGGCTCACTGTTCCTGGACGACGTCGACACCCTGCCGCTGGCGGCGCAGCTCGGCTTGCTCCGGGTCATTCAGGAAGGCGTGGTCGTGCGCGCCGGGGGCACCCGCGAATACCCGGCGCGGGTAAGGCTCATCGTCGCCAGCGCACGCAACCTCAACGACGAGGCCAACGCAGGGCGCTTCCGCCTTGATCTCCTCTATCGCCTGAAAGTGCTCACGCTCCGTATTCCGCCGCTGCGCGATCGGCCCGGCGATCTGGCCCAACTGGTGGAACGCCGCCTGCGTCGGCTGGACGCGGAGTACGGCCTTGGTGCGCGGCGCGTGGAGCCTGCGCTCCTCGAGGCCTTCAACGAATTCCGCTGGCCCGGCAATGTGCACGAACTGCGTGGACTGCTGGAATCGATGTACCTGCAAAGCGCTGGCGACAGCCTGGGACTTGCCGACTTGCCGGACGACTACGCCCGGCTCCTGCCCGGCGCGGCACCCGGATCCACGAACGCCAGCGCGAGCATCAGTGTGCTGGAACGCAGCGCGATTGCCGACGCATTGGCGCTCCACGGCGGCAACCTCTCGGAGATCGCCCGGCGCCTCGGCATTTCGCGCAGCACGCTCTATCGGAAGCTGAAACGCTACGGCCTCGGTGGCGAGTAAGCGCCGGGATCAGCCCGCCAGAATCTTCGCCCGCAGCCTGGACGACAGGTAATCCGCCCCCATCACCAGCGCCAGGATCACCAGCACGCAGGTGGCGGTGTCCTGGTATTGGAAGAGCTTCATCGAGCCGTAGAGCTCGAAGCCGATGCCGCCGGCGCCAATCATCCCGAGGATGGTGGCGGCGCGCAGGTTCACTTCGAAGCGGTAGAGGGTGGAGGCAATCCATGCGGGCAGCACCTGCGGCAGCACGCCAAAGACGAACACCTGGATCGCACGGGCGCCGGTCGCGCGCAGCGCCTCCACCGGGCCTGGCTCGATTTCTTCGATGGCGTCCGCGTAGAACTTGCCGAGCAGGCCCACGCCGTGGATAGCCAGGGCCAGCACGCCGGCAAACGGTCCGAGGCCTACCGCCGCCACGAAGATCAGCGCGAAGACGAGCTCGTTGATGCCGCGCAGGCCGTTCAGGACTTGGCGCGCAAGGTGGTAGAGCACGACGTTCGGGCTCAGGTTGCGCGCGGCGACGAGGCTCAGGGGCAGCGCGAGCAGCATGGCCAGCAGGGTGCCCCACAGCGCGATCTGCACCGTTTCCAGCACCGGCTTCACGAGGCGCGAAGCAAAGCTCCAGTTCGGCGGCACCATGCGCGAGATGAGATCGACAACCCAGGGCAGCCCGCGGATGAATTCCTGCGGGCTCAGGTTGACGCCGCGCGCGCTCCACGCCAGCAGCACCGCGACCGCCACCGTCAGGGCAACCGTGCGCAGCACCCGCCAGGCGCCCCAGGATCCGCCGAGCAGAAAACGCGAGCCGCTCATGCCGCGAGGCCTGCCACGGTGGCGTCGCCGTCCGCGAACCCTGGATAGATGCGTTCCAACGCGGCGGCGTCCAGCGCGTCGGGCACGCCGTCGAACACCACTTCACCGGCGCTGATGCCCACGATGCGATCGGCGAATTCACGCGCGAGGTCCACCTGGTGCAGGTTGCACAGCACCGCGATGTCGAGTTCGTGCGCGGCGCGCCGGAGATCGTCCAGCACCGTGTGCGCGGTGCGGGGATCAAGGCTCGCCACGGGTTCATCGGCCAGGATCACTTTCGGCTGCTGGGCCAGCGCCCGGGCGATCCCCACCCGCTGCTGCTGGCCGCCTGATAACCGGGAGGCCCGTTCATCGGCGCGATCCTTGAGGCCCACCCGCGCCAGCGCGGCGAGGGCAATCTCGATGTCACGCGCCGGAAAGATTTGCGCTACCGAGCGCCAGGTGGGCATGCGGGCAAGGCGTCCCGTCAACACGTTCTTCAAGACCGAGAGTCTCGGCAC
>JAYTTZ010000107.1:0-2329 GCA_043744805.1 Gammaproteobacteria bacterium | reverse complement strand
TCCAGCATTTGGTGTCGCAGGTGGCCATGGGGCGGGCGGGCATCGTGCTCGGCCTGGAGGTCTCGCGCCTGGCGCGCAACAACGCCGACTGGCACCGGTTGCTCGAACTGGCGGCACTGTCGCGCACGCTGATCCTCGACGAGGACGGTGTCTACGACCCGGCGCACTTCAATGACCGCCTCCTGCTGGGCTTGAAGGGCGCGATGAGCGAGGCGGAGTTGCACATCCTGAAAGCGCGCCTGCAAGGCGGGATATCCAACAAGGCTCGCCGCGGCGAGTTGGAGGTGCCGCTGCCGGTGGGGCTGGTCTACATGCCCAACGGCACGGTCGCGCTCGACCCGGATGCCCAGATCCGCGGCGCGCTCGAGTTCCTCTTCGAAACCTATCGCCAAACAGGGGCCGCCAGCGCGGTCGTGCGCCGGTTCGTGCAGGAGGGCGTGAGCTTCCCTCGACGCCTGCAGCGTGGCCTGGGCAAGGGAGACGTGCTGTGGGGCGCGATCGACCACCGCCGCGTCACCGAGGTCCTGCACAACCCGCGCTATGCCGGCGCCTTCGTTTACGGACGCCGGCGAACCAGCTACGACGCCAACCTGCGCACTCATCTGCTGGAGGTGCCGCGCGAGCAGTGGCACACGCTGATCCGCCAAGCACACCCGGGCTATATCACCTGGGACGAGTTCGAGCGCAACCAAGTCACGCTGCGTCAGAACAGTGTCTCGTTCGGCATCGCCTCCCGCGGCAGTGTGCCCCGGGAAGGGGTTGGCCTGCTCCAGGGACGAATTCTGTGTGGGCGATGTGGCGCCCGCATGCGAACGCGTTACCAACAGACACGGGGCGGCCCGGTAGCCAACTACCAATGCCGGGAGGCCTCAGTGCGCCGCGCTGCCAAGGCGTGCCAGAGCGTTCAAGGTCGCACGCTCGACGCGGCGATCAGCAACCTGCTGCTGGACAAGGTTGCCCCCACCGCGTTGGAGGTGGCGGTGCAAGTCCGCGATGAGATTGCCGCCCGCATCGAGCAGGCCGACGTGCTGCGGGGCAAGCAGCTCGAGCGCGCTCGCTACGAAGCCGATCTGGCACGCCGGCGCTACCTCAAGGTCGATCCAGACAACCGCCTGGTGGCCGATGCACTGGAGGCCGATTGGAACGACCGCCTGCGTCAGATCGGCACCCTGCAGCAAAGCCATGACGCCCAGCGACAGGCCGACACCCAGACCTTGGACGCTCGGGCGCGTGAGCGCATCACGGCCCTGGCGCGCGACTTCCCTCGGGTCTGGAACGATCCTCGAACCGCCGCCGTCGAGCGCAAACGGATGCTGGCCCTGCTGATCGAAGATGTCACGATCACCGCTGGACCCGTCCACATCACCGCCGGCATACGCTGGCGTGGCGGCCAGGTTGAAACGATCCAGGTCGATCGCACCAAGTCGATCGCCGCGGTGCGCAAGACAACCCGCGAGGTCATCGCCGAGATCGATCGCCTGCTCGAATCCTGCAATGATGCCCAGGCCGCCAGGCGGCTCAACGAGATGGGGTACGGCAACTGGCGGCAAGAGCCCTTCACGTACCAGAAGGTCTGCCGCCTGCGGCGCCGGTATCACCTGAGCAGCCGTATCGATCGGCTGCGCGCACGGGGCTACTTGGCGGCCAAGGTGCTGGCCGAGCAACTCGGCGTGTGCATCGCCACCGTCCACGACTGGGGGGGCCGAGGCCTGCTGCAGCGCGAGAACTGCGGCGGCAGCCACTTCCTCTATCGCCCGGTCGAACCGGGAACAATCGCGCGGCCGAAGACTGGCCGACCGTCCAAAGCCGCTGCGCAAAACCACACTTCCACGTAACCCACAGGAGGCAATATGAGCCACACCCCTTCTCATTGCCGCGTGCCACTGCCACCGGGCGCGGCTCGAAGTGGTAGTGGCCGGCCAGTGCCAGCAGTTCCGGGTTGAAGCGGATGGCATCGCCTACGCGCTCGAGCACCGCGCTTTTGAGGTTGTCGTAGAGGGCGACCCGGGGGCAGCCGTTGAAGGCAATGAAGGCCTCGACATGGCCGCGCAAGAAGCTGTCCATCCGAGCGTCCAGGAAGAGGCGCAGGAAGATCATGCGGCTGTGGCTGAGCACCATGACGAAGGCTGAGCCCGGACATAAACCGCCCTGAGGGCGGCTTATGCCTGGCGAAGGGATGGCCCTCTGGGCCAACGCGGCCTGCAAGGCATCAGCGGGCGCCGGGCTCGGCCGATCTGCAGGTGGCCGAAGTGAGCCCAGTCCACTTGCGCTTGCTCACCCGGCAGCGTGCGCAGGCGCAGGTAGGCCTCGGCCGCTGGGCGCGGGCGCA
>JAYTTZ010000106.1:0-32040 GCA_043744805.1 Gammaproteobacteria bacterium | reverse complement strand
TAGTCGGTATCGAGCTTGGGTACCTTGATTGTCCTGGCGGTCACGCCCACCTCGTAATCCATCATGAGCCCTGCGAGCCTCGGACCATCGACTAACACAAGTCTGTCAACGGACTTTGCAAATTCAACCGCCTGAGCCGTGTAGGCAGAAGTTGTGATGAACACCCCATTGTTGGCGCGCCGCCCCGCAAGCGCGCCATAAAAGCCCTGGATCTCCGGCCGCCCGACAACGCCTTGCCATCGTTTAGCTTGGACATACGTTTGGCTTGGACATACACCTTTTCGAGGCCCAACTTGTCCAGGGATATGACGCCATCGATTCCGCCATCGCCAGATCCCCCTACTTGCTCCAGATCAGCCCGACTGGCGCCGTAACCCATTCGGTGCAGCAGGTCGAGGACAATCGCCTCGAAGTACATGGGCGAAACTTCAGCCAGCGCTTCGAGGAGTTCAGCAGCAACCGATCGCCTCATTTCAGTGATGGCGTCACCCAGTCGCTCGTCCGGGCTGGCGCTCGTGACTTCGCTCAAGGCCATTGATTCCACCAACGAAGACGCCACCGGTGATGCACCGATCGGTGGGGGCTTCAGCCTGACATCGGTATATCCAAACGCGATTTCTGCTATTTCAATTTCCGTCAGAGCACCGGGATGTCCCGCCGCGTAATTAAGGCCCGTTTCAGTAAGCTTCCAGAGTCCCCGCCGAGGACTGTTAGAGAGGCCGGCACGTTTCAGTCGATCGTGTGCCCAACCCGCTCTATTTTTGTAAATTAATTGGGTTCCACTTGAGAGCGGTGTTTGCCTTTCGACGTCGGATATCCCAAGCGCACTTGCAGCAGCATCATGCACCTCGCGTGCTGCAATGCCTTCTGGATTGGAGGCCAGTATGCGCAGGATGGGATCGATGAATTTATCGTAGGTCGGAATCGTCATGTCGCACTCATCATTTCGTCTATCTGGAATTTCAGACCCAACGACCGTCGCTTGCGAATTCCAAGGTCGCCACGGCAGTCGTCAGAGATCCAGCGCCGTCAGCCCCGGGTGTCCGTTGGTCCTCCCCGATGGGCAGGTCGTTGATGCTGGCGATGCGTCGCTGCGGGCAACCCTGCGCATCGAATTCCCAGTGCTCGGGCCGCGGGGTTGCGCTGGTGCTCATGTTGGTCCTGCCTGCATCGGTCCTGGTGGTCGTGCTTCCGCTCAGGTGACGCGCAGCCCGGCCTGGCGCAACAAGGGCAACACGCGTTCGCCGAAGTAGGGGAGTTCCTGATCGTAGTCCTGCCAGACCAGCGCCATCCCCTGGACACCCGCGCGTTCGAGGGCGATGAACTGATCGGTCACGGATTCGGGCGTGCCGACCAGTGCGTAGCCACCCCAGCCGGCTACGAAGCGGCGGGCAAACTGTTCGATTTGCGCGCTGAATGAATCACTTTCCATGCCCAGCACCCCCATGATGTTGCGGGCTGCACCCCAGTCGCCGGCTTCGATGATGGCCTCGAAGGCCGCGCGCGCTTCGCGTTCGGTATCCCGGACCAGGATGAAGCCATACCCCAGGATCCCGATGTCGCGACCCCGGGCGCGCGCCCGGCTGCGGACGTCGGCGGCGATGGCGGCCGCGGACTCGACGGAATCCATGGTGATGAAATTGAAATCGACGTGTCGGGCGGAGAAATCACGCCCGGCGTCCGACACCCCGGCGTTCACGATCACGGGTTGCTGCACGGGCTTGGGTTCGAGATAGCCATCCTTTACCCGATAGTGGGGACCGACGTGATCGAAGTGGTTCTCCCGCCAAAGGCGCTTCACCACCTCCACCCATTCACCGGCACGCGCGTAGCGTTCGTCATGGGGTGATTGCGTATCGCCGAACATCTCCATTTCCGGGACGTACCAGCCGCAAACCACGTTGAGTCCCCAGCGCCCGTTCGAGATGTGATCGATGGTCGCCCCCTGCTTGGCGGCCATGATCGGATGCATGGTCGAGACGTGGGAAGTGGCGAACAGCATGATCCGTTCGGTGCGCGCGGCCAAGGCAGCGGCCCAGGTATAGACCTCCATGCAATCGCCGTTGTAGTCGGTGTCGCCCCCGAAACTTTTCCAGCGCCCGAAGGGCACCAGGAATTCGAGGCCCATGCGGTCGGCTTTCTGGGCGATCGACAGGTTGTGCTGGAAAGTGGAACGGTGGCTGGTAGGGGCTTTGCTGATGGTGCCGCCGTTGCTGACGTTCATGCCGAAGATCCCGATCTTCATGCGATTCGCGTTGTAGAGCGGGACATGTTCGCGTCGGTAAGCCAGCCTCTGGTCGGCGTCCATGGAAGTACCTCTCTGGTCGATGTAATCGCTGCCCGGCTGGTTCACGGCTGGTCCTGCAGCCACTGCTGATCGAATGCCCAGATCTCCTCAAAGCCCATCAACGCGTGCATTTCGGCCAAGGGGTAGAGGGGCGTCGCCACACCCTCGCTGCCCCCCGTGTCGAGCAGGTGCCCATAGACCTCACGCAGGGCGGCGGCCGCTGCCATGAATCCCGTTCCGGGATAGATCGCGATAGCGTAGCCCATGGCACGCAGTTGCGCCGCCGGGAGTAGTGGGGAGCGCCCACCTTCCACCATGTTGGCGAGCAGCGGCGCATCGATGAGGCGCGCGACGTCCGCGAATTCCTGCTCGCTTTCCATCGCTTCCACGAACAGCACGTCGGCACCGGCTTCTCGAAAGGCCCGGGCCCGCGCCAGCGCGGCTGCCATTCCATGGCTCCCGCGCGCATCGGTGCGGGCAATGACGAGGAAGTTGGGATCCATGCGCGTGGCGCAGGCAACCTTGATCTTGAGCACCATCTCGTCCTGGCCGATGACCCGCTTGCCGGCGGTGTGGCCGCACTTCTTCGGGAATTCCTGATCTTCCAGCTGGATCGCTGCAACGCCGGCTGCTTCATAAGCACGCACCGTGTGGGCGACATTGAGCAAGCCACCGTAACCCGTGTCCGCGTCGGCGATGAGCGGCGTCCGGCTGGCTGCTGCGAATGCGGCCGCACGACCGCACATGTCGGAGAAGCTGGCGAGGCCTGCATCCGGAAGCCCGAGGTGAGAAGCCACCGTGCCATAGCCGGTCATGTAGAGCGCCGCATGGCCCTGGGCATCCGCGATGCGGGTGGAGATGAGATCAAAGATGCCCGGGGCGATCGTGAGTTCGCGTTGGCGCACCCGATGGGCAAGCGTGGCGCGTTTCTCGGCAGGGGTCATCGTGTGGTTCCTTGCGAGCTGAAGGGCGCTGTCCTGCGCTCCGCGCCTGGCCTATTCGTAATGCGCGCAGGCCTTGTAGACGAGGCCTTCAGGGTTGAAGAAGAAGACTTCGGCGGCCAGGCCGCGCATGCCCCGGTAGTAAACAGTGACGCTGTCGACCCCGGTCAGGACCTGCAGGAACTCGAAGCGCAGCGCCGGATTGCGCGCTAGCGCAGTGGTCCAGTACGCGGCGACGGCCGGTTTACCCCTCAGGGTGCCACTCGGCTCGTTCGCGATTTGCGCGATGTACGGCGAGGACATTTCGAAGTCTTCGGTGTAGTGCTCGAGGATGGCATCCAGATCATGGCTGTTCCAGGCCATGATCCAATCCCGTGCAAAGAATTCAGCGAATGGTTGGTCGATCACGGGGATCTCCTGCGTTGGGTCCGGCGCGGAAATTTTCAGGTTTTCGGCGCGGCTTTGCCGTAGGCGCGTTCGACCTTGGCGATGCGAATTTCGTAATGTTCATACCATTCGGTCTTGCCGCGCTCCTGCGCGAGTCGGTGCTCGGCGTCCTGCCGCCAGTGCTGCATGGCTTCGATGCTCGCCCAGTACGACACGGTGATACCGAAGCCATCGTCCCCGCGCGCATGCTCGATGCCGAGATACCCGGGTTGCCCGGCGGCGAGTTCCACCATGCGCATCACGGTATCGATATAGCTGTTCTCGCCGGCCGTCCTCTGCGCCGAGAAAATGACTGCGTAGTACGGTGCTTCGGGGGTATTTGCGAACATCGCTGCTGGGCTCCTGGGAATTTGCGGGTCGGCGACTGCGCTCGCGCCAACGGCCTCGGCCGTTCACTGCATGGCATGCAGGCCGATCATATTGCCTTCGGGATCGACGGCCAGCGCACTGTGGCCAAAGGGTCCAATCGACATCCTGGGCTGCTTGAGGCGTCCGCCGGCGGCCGGCACGCGCGCGGCGGCAAGCGCGCAGTCCTCACAACTGAAGTACACGAGCACACTGCTGCCGCCTGCCGCCTGCCGCCTGCCGCCTGCCGGCATGCCCGGCAGGTGGACCAGCGCCCCCGACGCCCCGTAGCTTCCCTGGTTCGAGGGCAACGCGAGCAGGTCGACCGGTGCGTCGATTCGGCACCGGCAAGGCCAGTGGAGCATGCCGCTACAACAGGGTGTAGGCAATCACCAGGCAGATGCCCGCCATGGCGGACAGCGCCAGCAGGAATAGGGTATCCACGATCAGGCGTAACCAGCGCTGGAAGGCAAGGTCCGGCGTCTTGAAGGACCAGAAAGCGAGGATGCAACAGGCCACGAACAGCACCGCGTCCACCGCCAACAGGTCGTCACCGATGGTCTCTGTCTGGCGCTGGTTGGCGATGAGCCTGAGAATACCGATGCCTGTGAGGCAGACACCCACCATGGCTGCCGAGACCCCAAACACGTGCAGGGTGAGGTCGTAGTCGCGCTGTTCGCGGGTGCGCTCGTCAAGCATGGCCGTGGCCTGCTGCCTGACCTGCGGCCGACTGGCCACCACGGACGACGCGGCCCGTGACGATGGGTTCCCGGGCGCGCTCCCTTGGGCCTCGCGCCTCCCCAGCCGCCCGCATGCCGCTCGCCATCAGGCCTGCGCCCAGGGCACCGCGCAGGCCTGGCCCATCTCGATTTCCTGGTGCACGGCGACGTTGCCATGCGGCCCCGCGCACCACGACGGCATCAGCATGCTGTAGAGCCCGGAGCCGCCCGCGGTAAGCACATGGAGGTTGGCCGGGTTGCGCAGGGCGGGCAGGGGATCCCCGGCACCCATCAGCATCCTGGTGTTGAGGGCTTCCAGCACGCGTCGCGGCACCACGGCGCGTGCCGCCAACTCGCACTGGAGGTCTTCGCGGGAAAATCCGGCGCCGGCCAGGAGGCGGGCGTGATCGGGATTGAGCACCAGCACCATCGCTGCCGTGCCGCCCAGGTTCATGTTGTTGCAGCCGGTGCTGGCCATGCTGGCGGCCAGCGCATTCAGCAATCGCTGCGCCGATTGCGGGTCGTCGGCGTCTCCGGTGAAGAACACCGAATGCGGGCCTTCCACGCCCACCACGGTGGCCACGCTTTGGTCGGCGCGGTAACCCAGACTCGTGTGCAGCGGCGGGAACGGCGAGGCGGATTCGTCTTCGGCAATGCAGAAAGTGAACTTGGCGGGGCTGCCGTGTAGCGCCATGTCCGATTCACCGGGGCGGGCGCCGCCAATGTTGATCATCGCCAGCCTGAGCGCGCGTCCGATGCTGGCATTGGCGCGATGGCCGGGGCCCATCAGGCCGAAGCCGCTGACCATGCCGCAGGCGGCAATAGCCGGCCCGTTGATGATGATCAGCGGCGCGATGCAGTGGGTGGTGGACTGCATCTCCGCGAGATCGAAAGCAGGCTGGCAGATCGCTCGGCAGGCGGCGAGCACTACCGGGAAGTAGTCCGGCAGGCAGCCCGCCATCACGGCCGCGACGGCGATTTTCTCCACCGTCGCCACGCCACCCAGTGGACCCATCTCGCCCAGGGACAGAGTGGCATCCATGCCACCGGCCAGCACCATGCGATCGACCCGCGCCTGGGTGGGAATGACCACCGGCAGGCCGTCGGTGCAGCGCGCGGCGTGGAGTTGCTCCAGCGCGGCTTCCTCGTTGGCGGCTTCGAGCAGGCTGCTCATGGTGCGCCGAGGCGGGCAATCACCTCGTCCCTGATCTCGAGTGCCAGCGCCGCAAGCGCGGCCTTGCCGCTGCCCGCGACCGGATGCGGCAGGCGCACGCGCGGGATGCCGGGCATGCCGGACGCCGCCGCCACGAAGTCACCCTGCGGCCAGAAATCCCCGGTCACGAAAGCCAGGGCAGGAATGCCACGTTTGGCCAATGCAATGCCGTCACGCACGGTGCCGGAAGTGCAACTGCCTCAGTGCCCGTAGGCCGAAGCGACCACCGTGCATTCCGCGACCATCTGGTCGAGGAGCGCATTGGTGGCGGGAATCGAAGGATTGCCCTTGTTGTAGCGCTGGAATGCAGCGCCGGGAAGGGCCGCCGTGA
Organism: Gammaproteobacteria bacterium; assembly: GCA_043744805.1. GTDB lineage: Bacteria > Pseudomonadota > Gammaproteobacteria. The sequence continues at coordinate 25,757 of JAYTTZ010000106.1, read as the reverse complement.
GCGCCGCTTCAACGGCGTCGAGGAACTCAACCGAATCGGGAAAGCCATTGGCCAGCAGGCCAATGGTGACCGGTCCTGATAAATCAGCGCCCAGGGTATAGGGCGTGGGTGCAGCAGGCAGCGCGGCTCGGGGATCGTGGTATTGGAGACTCATGGACATCCTCCCTTTGAATCTGCGGCCAGCATAGGCGGTGACCCCCCGGGGCGGGAAGCGCCGGCGGCATCAGTGGAGTTCGAGATCCCCGTACCAGGCCGTGGCCCGTTCACCCGTGTTGTCGGTGTCCGTGGCGATGGCGACCCCCACGACGGGCGGCGCCGCCTCGCCGAACGCGGCGCGGAAATCCGCGTCGAGGTCGCGCGTTTCCTCCCGCCACGTGCCGGCGTATGCATTGCCGCTTTCTACCACGATCATGCGCGCGCGATCGGTATAGGCATTGGGGCGAAGCGTACCGATCGGCGCGCGGTTGTCCCAGACGTAGTTGAGTGCGGCGGTGGGAATGGGCTGGCCGTAGAGGGCTTCGGCCAGCGCGAGCTTGGCACGCGTGGTGAACGGCAGGCGCTCGCGCGGATAGTCGAACAGGACGTAGACGCGCGCGGTGTAGTCGTCCCCTGCCCTGGTCTCGAGATCTGCGCTGCGCAGGGCGCGCTCGATGCGCCAGCGCCAGCGCAACTGGTGCACGCCGGTAATTGGCGCCGGGAGGGTGTAGGCAAGGCCGGACATCGAAGCGTCGGCGTCGGCGCGGACCACGGTCGTGCCGTCTTCGGTAACCAGTGTGTAACGGGTGTCCGGTGCCTTGGGTGCGGGCTTCAGTCTGGTCCAGCCGGCGATGCTGCCCGCAGGGACCATCGAAGAGAACCGGGGCAAACCCGCCGACGCCTCTCCAGCCGCGAAAGACACCAACGCGACAACAGCCAGCAGCGCGCCGCTCAGCGCGGCAGTCGCGACGCGGCGTCCCACAGCTTCACTGCCCGTCCGATGACCACGGCAAAGCGCCAGCTCAGCACCACCGCCGCCACGCATAGCGCGGTCGAAAGCCCAATCCAGATGCCGTGCGCGCCGTAACCCAGCTGGATGCCAAGCGTCCAGGCCAGCGCGAAGCCGATGCCCCAGTAGATGACGCCGTTGATGAGCATGGGCACGCGCGTGTCCTTGATGCCGCGGAGCGCGCTGGCCGCCGCACTCTGCGTGCCGTCACCGACCTGCAGGCAGGTTGAAATACCGAGCAGCGATCCGGCCAGTGCCACCACAGCGGCGTCCTGGGTATAGCCGCCGGCAATCCAGTAGCGCGCGAACAGGGTGAACACCGCGACGATGGCGGCAACCACCGTGCACATCACGATGCCGGTGATGCCGATGCGCCGCGCATGCTGTGGATCGCCGGCCCCGATGTGCTGGCCGACCAGCACCGCCGTACCAAAGCCAATGCCCAGCGGCAGCATGAACACGAGCCCGGCGTAGTTGAGCGCTATCTGGTGGGCGGCCGCGTAGGTCTTGCCAAGCGTGCCCATCAGCAGCGCGAGGGCGGTGAACAGTCCTGCCTGCATCAGGAGCGAAAGCCCGATGGGACCGCCCAGCCCGACGAGGCGTTTCAACACCGCGAAGTCAGGCGCTTCAATGCGCTGCCAGAGTTCGAATTGCCGGTAAGTGGGCGAGCGGGAAACGTGCACCACGATCAGCAGGAAGCTCACCCAGTAGGTGATGCCATTGCCGAGGCCCGATCCCAGGACGCCCATCGCCGGCAGGCCGAAGAGGCCGAAGACCAGGCAGTAGCTCACGCTGACGTTCACCACCAGTGAAATGCCCATCACCACCATGATGGGTACCGTGCGGCCGATGCCTTCGTTCATCTGGCGCATCACGTGGTAGAGGTAGCAGCCCGGCACGCCGATGGAGAGCCCCCGCAGGTAGCCCTGCGCGAGTTCGACCACGTCGGCTTCGATACCGATCGCCAGCAGCAGCGGCGAGACGTTGTTCAGCACCACCACCACGAGCGCCGAGAAGATGAGCGCCAGCCACACCGCCTGGCGGGTGTCGCGCCCAATCTGCAGCAAGCGACGCGCACCGTAGTGCTGCGACACCGTGGGCCCCAGCGCCATGATGACGCCAAGGCCGGTGAGGAAGACGCCAATCCAGAGACTGAGTCCAATGGACAGGCCGGCGAGCTGGGTGGCGCCGAGGCGACCCACCATCAGGGTGTCCGCCACATTCACGCCGATGTTGAAAAAGTTGTTGAGGATGAGCGGCCAGCCGATGCCGATGATCACGCGGGCGTCGCGGGGAAAGCTTTTGAAATCGAGTTGGGCGAGGGCATTCACGGGGGGCTAGTGTACGGCCTCGCGTGGGACGCGGGTGCTGCCGGCGTGGAGCGTGGACACGCCAGGTTCGTCACGCGGTGCCCACGGGGTTTCCGGGCTCGGGTTCAAGCCGCGTGCCCACCTCGGGCACTGCGGCCAGCAGGGCCCGCGTGTAGGGATGCCTTGGCGCGAAGAGCACTTCGTCCACCGGACCGTGCTCCACGATGACGCCCTGGTGCATCACCGCGACGCGGTGCGCGATGCGCGCCACCACGCCGAGGTTGTGCGTGATGAAGAGGTAGGCAAGCCCGAGGCGCTGCTGCAGGTCTTCGAGCAGATCGAGGACCTGCGCCTGCACGGAGACATCGAGCGCGCTGGTGGGCTCGTCGCAGACAATGAGCTCGGGTTCCACCGCCAGCGCGCGGGCAATGCACAGGCGCTGGCGCTGGCCGCCGGAGAACTCGTGTGGGTAGCGAAGCGCATGGGAGGGTTCGAGGCCAACCCGCGCCAGCAACGCGGCCACTCGCGACCCACGCTCGGCCTGATTGGCCCCTATGCCCTGGGCGAGCATCCCCTCCTGGAGGATTTCGCCCACCAGCATGCGCGGGTTCATCGCCGCGAAAGGATCCTGGAAGATGACCTGCAACTGGCGGCGACGACGGCGCAGCGCCTCGGCCGACAGTGCGCCGAGGTCTTCCCCGCGATACAGCACCTGGCCGCCAGCCACGGGCAGCAGGCGCAGGATGCCGCGGCCCATCGTGGTCTTGCCGGAACCCGACTCACCGACGATAGCCAGGGTCTCGCCGCGCCGGAGTTCAAGCGACACCGAATCAACGGCCTTGAAGGGGTCGCCGGCGCGCCGGAACAGGCCACGTCGCTGGCTGAAATGCACCGACAGGCTGCGCACCTCGAGCAAGGGCGCTGCGTCTGCAACGGGCGGATGGGGTTGTGGTGCCAACCGGGGCAGCGCCTTGAACAGCGCCTGCGAGTAGGGATGGCGGGGCGCGGCGTAGAACTCATCGCGGGTGGCGGTTTCGACCACCCTGCCCGCCTGCATCACGGCCAGTCGATCGGCCACCTGCCAGGCCACGCCCAGATCGTGGGTGATGAACAGCATCCCCATGCCGCGCCGCCGTTGTTCGGCCTTGAGCAGCGCCAGCACCTGCGCCTGTACGGTGACGTCGAGCGCCGTGGTGGGTTCGTCCGCGATGAGGAGTTCAGGCTCGGCAGCCAGCGCAATGGCAATCATCACGCGCTGCTTCATGCCGCCGGAGAACTGGTGCGGGTAGCGTCCGGCGCGGTGTTCCGGATCCTCGATGCCGACCGCGGCCAATGCCTCCACCACGCGCTGGCGACGCGCGCGGCCCCGCAAGCCGAGGTGGCGCGTGAGCACTTCGCCCACCTGGTCGCCGACCGTCATCACGGGATTGAGCGCGACTTGCGGTTCCTGGAAGACATAACCGATGCGGGCGCCGCGGATGTCGCCCATCCGGGACTCCGGCAGGCTGAACAGATCCGTGCCGCCGAAGGTCACGCGTCCGCTTGAGACGCGGGCCGCCGGCGGCAGCAGCCTCACCACGGACAGCGCCGTGAGCGACTTGCCGCTGCCCGATTCGCCCGCCAGGACCAGGGTTTCGCCTGGCGCGAGTTCGAGGGACACGTCCTCGATGGCAGCGGCCGCGCCAAACTGCACGCGGAGGTTCTGGATGCGGAGGAGCGGTTCGCCCATGGGTTCAGGTCCTGGCCGGCGCCGCGGTGTCGGCGGTGTCGCGGGTACGCGGATCGAAAGCCTCGCGTACGGCGTCGGCAAACAGGTTGGCGGCGAGCACCAGCACGAACATCCAGCCCATGGCCGCCGCGAGCGACCACCACACGGCGGGCTGGCGCGCGAGTTCCAGGCGCGCGGCGTTGATCATATTGCCCCAGCTTTCCATGCCCGGGTCCACCCCGATGTCGAGGTAGGTGAGCGCCGCTTCGGCCAGCACCAGACCGCTGAAATCGAGCACGGTGGCGATGATCACGAGGTGCATGACGTTGGGCAGCAGGTGCCGCCACAGGATGCGCAGGCTGCCCACGCCCAGGGCGCGTGCAGCCTCTACGAATGCGGCTTCGCGCAGCTTGAGTGCCTCGCCCCGCAACAGGCGGCAGAGCCCCGTCCAGTTGGTAATGCCCAGGATGGCGCAGAGCGCCAGCAGCCGCAGATCCGCCCGCACGATGAGCGAAGTGAAGTCTTCTGCGTGGCGGGTCATCAGCGCATCCAGCATCAGCGCGCTGGCCGCCACCAGCAGCACGCCTGGAATCGACGCCAGGGTGGTGTAGAGGTACTGCACGACATCGTCCACCCAGCCCCGGTAGTAACCGGCGGCAATCCCGAGGGACAGCGACAGGGGCAAGGTCACGAGCGTGGTGAGCGTGCCGATGAGGATGCCGGTGCGCACGCTCTTCAGGGACTGGTACAGCACGTCGGCGCCCACCTTGTCGGTGCCGAACACGTGGTAGCCGTGCGCGCAGGCGCCTACCGCTCCGACCAGTACGCCAATCACGAGCACGGTATTCGCGGCGGCGCGGGCGGCGCCATCCCGTTTGCCGTCCTTGCTCCGCGTCCACAGGCACCAGTTCAACAGTTGCGCCAGCCCCCCCCCGGCCAGCGCGCCCAGCCCGGCGCGCCTGAGGATGTCGGAACCGTGGGAAGCTTCATCGATGGCGCCTGCCGTCGCGTAATGCAGCCGGGGGAATTCCCGGACCATGCGGCCGTCGGCGCCCGGCATGCTTGCGCGGTCGAACGCGCGGATGGCGAACGGTGCGGAGTAGCTCGTTTCCGCGCCCTCGCGCAGCGGCGCCAACAGCACGTCCAGCAAGCTGCGCGGTTCGGCGCCCGCGGCATTGGCCTGGTCGCCCGGCGCGGAGAAATGTACCGAGTCGAGCAACGCGATGCCGACATGGAGGAGCAGCACGACCACCGCGGCCATGGCCACGGGCTGCCGTCGCACGCGCCTCCACGGCGCGCGGAGGTGCTCGTGCCGCCGCGCGCTGCGGACATACAGCAGCGCAACGAACACCAGGCACCACAGTGCCAGGTCGGTCCACAGCATCACGAGCGTCGGCATGGCTTACTCCAGCCGCACGCGCGGATCGACCAGCACGTAGGAGAGATCGGTGAGCACGAGTCCCGCCACGTAGAGAAGCGAGCCGAGGAACACCATCACCCGCACCACCGCGAAGTCCTGCGCCTGCAGGGCTTCGATGGTGTAGCTGCCAAGCCCCGGGATGGCGAAGAAGGCTTCGGTGATAAGCGCACCCAGGAACAGCGACGGCAGCAGTACCACCACCCCGGTCAGGATGGGGATCAGCGCATTGCGCAGCACGTGGGAAAACATCACCCGCACGTCGCCAAGGCCCTTGGCGCGCGCCATGCGGACGTAATCCTTGTGGAGTTCCTCCAGGAAGATCGCGCGATACCAGCGCACCGTGCCGCCGAGTCCCGCCAGCACGCTCACCAGCACGGGCAAGAACAGGAAATGGCCGATCTCGAAACCTTCGCCGTAGCCCGAGATGGGCGCGAGTCGCCATAACCTGGCGATGAGCCACTGGCCGCAAATGATGTAGAAGAGCCCCGAGATGGACATCATGCCCACGCAGAGCACGGCACTGAGGAGATCGAGGCGGCTTCCCGCGAGCCAGGCCACGACCAGCGCCCAGGTGATCGCCGAGGCCAGGCCCACCAGGAGCACCGGCAGTTGCACCAGGAGGCTTGGCCACATGCGCTCGCGGAGGTCGGCGCCGATGTCGCGTCCAGCATCTGAGCGCCCGAAATCAAACGTGAAGAGTCGCCGACTGCTGGCGAAGAACAGCGTGTCGGTGAGCTTGCCAGGGCCCTCGCGCCCTGCGTCCCAGAACACCGGTCGGTCGTAGCCACGCGCGGCCTTCCATTGCTCGACGGCGGCGGGAGTCAGGCGCCGTTCCCCCAGTTGCATGCGCGCCATGTCGTCGGGCGTGTTCACGAGGAAGAACAAGGCGAACGTGAGCACGTTCACGCCCATGAGGATAGGCAGCGCGTAGAACAGGCGTCGCAGGAAATACGCGCTCACAGGAGGCTCGCCCGTTGGCGCCGCCGCCAGCCGCGCCAGGCGAACACGCCGAGCGCGCCGACCAGCACGCCGAGGACCAGTACCGGCGTCCACACGGGCTGGTTCCAGCCACGCCGCAGGCGCTCGCGCAAGCCGGCATCCAGGCGCCGGTACTTCAGCGTATTGCGCGCCATCAGGTTTGGCTTTGCATTGAGATACCACTGGTGCGCGAGCGCATAACCCTGCGGATGCAGGCCCCACAGCCAGGGTGAGTCCTGGCGCAGGATCCCCAGCATGTCGTCGATGATTTGCTGGCGCTCGGGGCCCAGAGGAAGGCTCCGCATGCGGACGAACAGCTGGTCGAAGCGCGCATCGTGGTAGTTGGTGGCATTCTCGCCGTGGTGTTCCACCTTGCCGTTCGGGCCGTAGAGGAGGAACAGAAAGTTCTCCGGATCCGGATAGTCGGCGTTCCAGCCCCAGGCGAAGATCTGCGCGTTGCCCTGCTGCACCTTGTCCTGGAAACGATTGTAGTCGGTGGTACGAACCACCAGCCGCAAGCCAAGCTTGGCGAATTGCTTGCGATACCAGTTGTAGAGCGGCTTGGCGTCGGGCCCGGCGGCGTAGGCGTCGAAGTACAAGGTCAGAGCCTCGCCGGTTGCCGGGTCGCGCCCTTCGGCGTAGCCGGCCTGCTCCAGCAGGGCCTTGGCCGCAGCCAGCGGCTTACGCACTGCACGCCCGTCGCGCCAGTCGTAGACCACCGGATTGACCCCTGCTTCGCCTGGGCGATGGCCGAAAATCCCGGGTGGGAGCGGTCCCTGCGCCGCCACGCCACGGCCGTTGCTGAAAATGGAAATCATCTCCTCGATGTCGACCGCAATCGACAGCGCCTGCCGGAGCTTACGTGCGCGCGTCGACGCCCCGCCCACGATGGGGTCCAGCATGTTGAAGCCCACGTAGCTGATCGCCGCCTGGGTGCTGACCGACAGCGTGAGCTTCCGGGCTTCCATCTCGGGCGTGAGTTCTGCGCTGCCATCAGGCGCAACGCGGATGGCCTGGTCGAAGCCGCCGGAAGCCACCGGCGAGACGTCGTAATAGCCCTGCAGGAATTTGCTCCATTCGGGGATGTCTTCCTTCTCCAGCATGAAGTGCACGGCGTCGAGCAGCGGCAGGGGCTTTCCCGCATCCGCCAGCAGGCCACGGGCGGCATCACCGGGTTCGCCGTCTTCAGGGTAGCGTTCGTGGTCGAAGTTCGGATTGCGTTCGAGCACCATGCGCCGGTTGGGATTGTTTTCCACCAGCATGAACGGACCCGTTCCAATCGGGTGCCAGTCGAGCGAGAGGTTGTGCTCGGCCATGCCGGGCTGTGCGTAGAAGCTGTCGGCTTCCCAGGGCACGGGCGCGAAGAACGGCATTGCCAGCCAATAAACGAACTGCGGGTATTTTTCCGTGAGTTCGATTTCGAAGGTGTAGCGATCGATCACCCGCGCGCCGGCAAGCGGAAATTTCCTGAGATCGAGGAATCCCTCGCCTGCCCCCGGCGCGGCGGCAAGCGCCTTGCGCAGTCCAGCAAGACCCCGCACGTAGCGCTCGATGAGGCCCGCAACCGGGGAATGCATGCGCGGATGGACGAGACGCTTGATCTCGTAGACGTAGTCTTCCGCCACCAGCTCACGGGTCCCCGTAAGCTGGAAGTCGCGCAACGAGGAGAAGTCGTGCGGTAGCCGGGCGTCGTCGCCGTGGTACACGGGCTTGCCCTCGGCATCACGTGCGAACGCCGGATGCGGCTGGTAGCGGATACCTTGCTTGAGGTGGATGCGATAGACCACGCTGGCTACCGCTTCGTCGGGCGCCGTCTCGTCGAGACCATTGCCAGCAGCATCGAAATACCTGGCCTGTGGCACTTCGGTCGCGGTGAGGGGCGTGAGTTCGTAGGGTCGCCGCAGGAAGTGGTATTGCACCAAGGGCTCGTAGACCTGGGCGGTGATCTGCGCTTCGTTCTCGCTGTAGGACGAGACCGGATCGAGGTGCTTGGGACGTTCCTGGAAGGTCGTGTAGAGGATGGCACGCCCGCTGTCGGAAGCCGGGTAGGGCAGGTTCAGGGCTTGCTCGGTGCAGGCTGCGAGGACAAGGCATGAAAGCAGCAGGAAGGCCTGTCCGGGGCGGGCCGTACGCACCGAAGCTTGCGACTGTGCTGCGCGCATGGATGACCGGTCAGGGTTATAAAGCAGTGATCGACACTGTACACTCTGGCCGCATTCGAAGGCAGCAATGCCAAGCTTGGAGGACAACGCCATGGGTATGTTGGACGGAAAAAAGGCGCTGATCGTAGGCGTCGCGAGCAAACGCTCAATCGCATGGGGCATTGCGCAGGCGATGCATCGCGAAGGCGCGGATCTCGCCTTCACCTACCAGAACGAGCGCCTCAAGTCGCGCGTCGAGGACTTCGCGGCGGAATGCGGTTCGGAAATTGCCCTGCCCTGCGAAGTGACTAGCGACCAGGAGATCTCGGACCTCTTCAACAAGCTCGACGACTACTGGGATCACCTCGACATCCTGGTCCACTCGGTGGCCTATGCGCCGCGCGAGGAACTCGCCGGCAGCTACCTCGATTCCGTCACGCGCGAAGGCTTCCGCGTCGCGCACGACATCAGCTCCTACAGTTTTGCTGCCTTGGGTAACGCTGCGCGCGCGATGATGCAGGGACGCAAGGGCGCGATGCTGACCTTGAGCTACCTTGGCGCGGTGCGGACCATGCCGAGCTACAATGTGATGGGGCTCGCCAAAGCGAGCCTCGAAGCCAACGTCCGCTACATGGCGGAAAGCATCGGACCGGAAGGTATCCGCGTTAACGCGATCTCGGCAGGCCCAATCAAGACCCTCGCGGCGTCCGGCGTGAAAGACCTGCGCAAGTTCCTCGATTTCGTGGAGAAAAACGCTCCGCTACGCCGCAACGTGAGCATCGAGGAAGTGGGTAATGTCGCCGCCTTCCTGTGTTCCGATCTGGCGTCCGCCGTCACCGGTGAAGTGACCTACGTGGATTGCGGCTACAACATCATGGGCGCAGGCGGCGTTTACGGCTGAGCTTGCCTGCACGGAGTTCGCGGTTGGCGCGACCTGGGGGTCGCGCTGGTCCTCAAAGTGCTTTCGGGAACGTTTTTATACTGGCTTCAGTGCGCAGCCCGCCAATGAAGTCGCGCCAGGTCGCAATGAGACGTACCCGCTCGGTGTCCCGCGCAATCGCATCGACCTTCCGACCTTCAATCGCCTCCGGCTTCGGCAAGTCGAGGTTTGATACCTCCACCACCGCGTAGGCGCCATTCCCCATCGGCACGCCAAGGAAGGCCTTGGCACTGGCATCCTTGAGCGGACTGCCGAAAGCCGCGCGGCCAACAGCACGGTTGAGTTCCGATGATTCGCGGTTCACGCCCCTGGCCTCCGTCCACTCAAGCTTTTCAACTGCCATCACGTCCTTCGCGGACTCGCCTTTCTGCAAGCGGGCCAGGAGGGCTTCTCCCCGCGTCCTGGCCGCATCGCGGACGCGTTCCTGCTGGACTTTGTCGGTCAGCCTTTCCGTGAGTTCACCACGGGCGGGAACCTTCGACGTTTCGTGTGACGTGACGCGCACTGCGACGATGCGGTTGGAGCCAATCTCCACGGGGGAAGACGCCAGGCCTTCGTTCAGCACCTCGTGTTCCCACACTGCCGCCGCGACGCCGGCGGAGAAGTGATCCTTGATTTCTTCCCGGGTGGATAGCGGCAGGGAATGCAGCGTGAGCTTCGCCACTTCGCCAGCCGCGACCAACGAATCCGGATGCTCGTTCAAGGCGTCGGTGAATTTCTCGGCCCTTTCGAAGAACTTGGTTTCAGCCTGTTCGGTTCGATAGGCGGCTTCCACGTCGGCGCGGACGTCGGCGAAAGGCTTGACCCCACCGATGCGCTCGTCCTTGACCTTGATGACGTGGAACCCGAACTCCGTACGTACAGGTTCGCTCATCTCCCCTTTCTTGAGCGCAAACGCCGCGGCTTCGAATTCCGGTGCCATCACGCCACGCGGAAAGAACCCGGTCGCGCCGCCTTCGGCCTTCGAGCCAATGTCGTCGGAGGATTCCCTGGCTACGGCCTCGATGGCCTTGCCGCCGACGATGGCTGCGCGGAGCGTTGCTGCTCTCTGCCTTGCGGCTTCGACAGCGGCTTCGGGCGCATCCTTCTTCACCTGCACCAGGACATGGTTGACGCTGCGCTCTTCCTGCGTCGTGTACTGCGCCTTGTGGGTGTCGTAGTGGTCCTGCAGCGCCTTGTCGTCGACCGTGACTTCGGGCTTCAGGTCTTCGACCTTAAGCTCGAGGTATTCAAGCGCAGCCTTTTCCGGCGTCCGGAACTCTTCCCGGTGGGCCTGGTAGTGCGCTTCGAGATCCGCGTCGGTCACGGTAACTGTCTTGGGATCCTCGGGCTTAATCAGCGCATAGGCGACGTCACGCTTCTGTTCGAGGAGTTGCGCAAGTTCCTGCGCTTCGGTCTTGAGGGAGAACGCCGAGGTGCTTATCCCAGCCCGGAGCTGCTGCTGGGCGAGATCCGTCCGCAGTTGATGCTCAAAGCCCGCGGGCGACAAGCCCATCGTGGAGGCAATCTGCTTGAAACTTTCCTTCGAGAACTTGCCATCGACGACGAAGGCCTCGGAGGTCGCGATGAACTGCGCGACCTGTGCGTCGGAAAGGCGCAGGTTGGATTTTTCGATGAGTTGCTTGAGGAGGCGGTCCTCGACCAGGGCGTCGAGCACTTTTTCCTTGGTGGATTCACGCGACCAGAGGTCGCTGTCGAATTCCGCCCCCTGCTCCGTCTGCGCGCGATGGCGCATGCGGTCGAAGGCCTTCTGGTATTCGGCGAGCTGGATGTCTTCGCCGTTGACCTTGGCGACTACCACCTGGCGGGCGGCTTCGATATAGGACTCGATGCCCCACAGCAGGAAGGTGAGGCACAGGAGCAGGATGATGCCGATGGCCACCACGCCCCGCGCGCGCTCGCGAATAAACTCCATCATGTGGTTCGGGCCTCACGACTTGGCGACCACCCTGTGGCACGCCCGGGCGGCTCGCGACATTAGGATTGACGCTTAAACGAGGAGCCTATCAAACACAGCGCCGCGGAATTTCGCGGCGCTAGATGTCTTGAATTGGCGGAGTGGACGGGGCTCGAACCCGCGACCCCCGGCGTGACAGGCCGGTATTCTAACCAACTGAACTACCACTCCATTGTCCTTCCTGGTAGGTGCTGAGGGGATCGAACCCACGACCTTCGCCGTGTAAAGGCGACGCTCTCCCAGCTGAGCTAAGCACCCGAAGGGAGCGCTACTTTAGTAGATCCTTTAGGCCTTTGCCAGATTTGAAAGCAGGAATTTTGCATTCGGGAATATCGATCGGCGCGCCCGTCTTTGGATTACGGCCAGTACGCGCGGGGCGCAGCTTTGCCTGGAAAGTCCCGAAGCCCGCAAGAGCAACGGAATCACCATTCTTGAGGGCTTGGCCAATCGCCGCGACCACTGCGTCGACAGCCCGTGCCGCCGACATCTTGCTGAGGTCCGCCGCTTCGGCAACCGCATCCACCAGATCAGATTTATTCATGACTTTCCTCGCCAGAATGACTGCATCCAGGCTCAAAAAAATTGAGAAAAATGGCCTGTGCGTTGGCGCAGGCCGGTACTAGAGGTGGGATCCTGGCGACTTCAGTGCGCCCGGATCAAATCCTGATCGCCACCCTGCTCCTCGGTCACCGGGGCAGCGACTTCGTCACGGGGAGGCTGCACCGCTTCAGGCATCCGCTGGAGTGCAATCGTAAAGACTTCGTCGATCCATCGCACAGGTTTGATCACGAGACCTTGCTTGATGTTGGCAGAAATCTCCTTCAGCTCGCGCTCGTTTTCCTGGGGAATAGCCACGGTTTTAATGCCGCCGCGCAATGCCGCCAGTAATTTTTCCTTCAGGCCACCAATCGGCAGCACTTCACCGCGCAAAGTGATTTCGCCGGTCATCGCAACATCCGCGCGGACGGGGATGCCAGTCAGCGCCGACACCAGCGCGGTGCACATTCCCACGCCCGCGCTCGGGCCGTCCTTGGGTGTCGCGCCTTCGGGAACGTGGAAGTGCACGTCGGTCTGCTGATAGAAGTCTGGCTTGATACCCAGCGAGGCGGCACGACTGCGCACGACGGTGAGTGCGGCCTTGATGGACTCCTGCATGACATCGCCGAGGCGGCCTGTATAGGTTTCCTTGCCTTTGCCCGGAACGACCACAGCTTCGATGGTCAGCAGGTCGCCACCCACTTCCGTCCAGGCGAGGCCGGTGACCTGGCCCACGCGATCTTCTTCCTCCGCACGACCAAAGCGATAGCGCTTCACGCCCAGGTATTTCTCGAGCAACTTTGGCGTCACGGTAATGAGCTTCTCGGACGGCTTCTGCAGTACCTGCTTCACGACCTTGCGGCACACGTTGGCAATCTCCCGTTCCAGCCCGCGCACACCGGCTTCGCGACTGTAGTAACGGATGATGTCGCGGAGCGCGCCTTCGTTGACCGCAAGTTCGGAGGCCTTGAGGCCATTCGCCTCGATCTGCTTGGGCAGTAAGTATTTGACGGCGATGCTGACTTTTTCGTCTTCCGTGTAGCCCGCCAGTCGGATGATTTCCATGCGGTCCAGTAGCGGTGCCGGGATGTTGAGGCTGTTTGCCGTGGTGACGAACATGACGTCGGAGAGGTCGTAATCGACCTCGAGGTAATGGTCGTTGAACGAGGAATTCTGCTCGGGATCGAGCACTTCCAGCAACGCTGCCGCAGGATCGCCGCGGAAGTCCATCGCCATCTTGTCGATTTCATCCAGCAGGAACAGCGGATTACGCGTGCCGACCTTCGCCAGGTTCTGCAGGATTTTGCCCGGCAGCGAGCCCACGTAAGTACGGCGATGCCCGCGAATCTCGGCTTCGTCGCGGACTCCGCCGAGCGACATGCGCACGAATTTGCGGTTGGTGGCCCGTGCAATCGACCGACCAAGCGAGGTCTTGCCCACGCCCGGAGGTCCGACGAGGCAGAGGATCGGGCCTTTCATTTTCTTCACGCGCTGTTGCACGGCGAGGTACTCGAGGATGCGTTCCTTCACCTTCTCGAGGCCGTAGTGGTCGGCATCCAGTGTTTCTTCGGCCTTCACGATGTCGGTGCTGATCTTGGTGCGGGTCTTCCACGGCACGTTCAGAATCCAGTCGATGTAGTTGCGGACCACGGTTGCTTCGGCGGCCATCGGCGACATCATGCGCAGCTTCTTCAGCTCGGCTTCGGCGCGCTTGCGTGCTTCCTTGGTCATGCCTGCGTTCTTGATGCGCTTGGCAATCTCGTCGAACTCGTTGGTGCCATCTTCCATGTCACCGAGTTCGCTCTGGATGGCCTTCATCTGCTCATTCAGGTAGTACTCACGCTGGCTCTTTTCCATCTGCTTCTTCACGCGGCCGCGCAAGCGCTTCTCCACCTGGAGCAGATCGATTTCGGATTCAAGCATGAGCAGCAACTGGTCGAGGCGCTCACGGAGATCGATCAGTTCGAGGATCTTCTGCTTGTCCTGGATCTTTATGGACATGTGGGCCGCGACGGTGTCGGCAAGCCTGGACGGATCGTCGATGCTCGCCAGCGAGGAGATGATTTCCGGCGGCACCTTCTTGTTGAGCTTCACGTACTGGTCGAACTGGTTCATCAGCGAACGCGTGAGCACCTCGGATTCGCGCTCAGGTGCGGGGATGGGTTCCAGCATCTCGGTTTCGGCGGCGAACATGTCGCCGAGGTCTTCCAAGTGCGTGACGCGGGCGCGCTGCACGCCTTCCACGAGCACCTTGATGGTGCCGTCAGGCAGCCTGAGCAGCTGCAGGATGTTCGAGATGGTCCCGATGTCGTGAATGTCGCCCGCCTTCGGGTTGTCGTCCGCGGCGCTGCGCTGCGCGACAAGGAGGATTTGCTTGGTTTCGTCCATGGCGCGCTCCAGCGCCTTGATCGACTTGTCCCGCCCAACGAAAAGCGGGATCACCATGTGGGGATAGACCACCACGTCCCGCAAGGGCAATACGGGGATTAGGGTAGAACTCGTACTCATGGGCACTGGTCCTCAATAGAGGCCCGGCGGACACGCCGGGCACAGATGAGATTGCGGGACACGGCGCCGAGCGACAGGCGGCGAGGCCGGGCGCCCCTTCAACCGAGAGGTCACCCCCGCGGGAGCCTGAAGGTTCCAGCAATCCGGGCGGGGCTCAATCGGCAGCAGCTTTGGGGAGCTCGGCACCTTCATAGATGACGAGCGGCTTGGATTCCCCGTTGATGGCGGATTCGTCCACCACCACCTTCGACACGTTATTCAGCGACGGCAGGTCATACATGGTGTCTAAAAGGTTGGCTTCAAGGATCGAACGCAGGCCACGCGCACCGGTCTTGCGTTCCACGGCCTTGCGAGCTATGGCACGCAGGGCATCTTCCCGGAACTCAAGCGCGCAACCTTCCATCTCGAACAACTTGCCGTACTGCTTGGTGAGCGCGTTCCGGGGTTCGGTGAGGATCTGGACGAGCTGGTCTTCGTGCAGTTCGTCGAGCACCGCCAATACCGGCAAGCGGCCGACGAACTCAGGAATGAGTCCGTATCGGATGAGGTCTTCGGGCTCCACCTGATGGAGGATTTCGCTGCCGGTCTTCCGATCGTCCTTGCTTTTCACTTCCGCCGAGAAGCCGATGCCGCCCTTTTCGGACCGATCCCGGATGATTTTTTCCAGCCCGGAAAACGCGCCTCCGCAGATAAAGAGGATGTTGGAGGTGTCCACCTGCAGGAATTCCTGCTGGGGATGCTTGCGCCCTCCCTGCGGCGGTACCGAGGCAACTGTGCCTTCGATGAGCTTTAGCAGGGCCTGCTGGACGCCTTCACCAGACACGTCGCGTGTGATCGAAGGGTTGTCGCTCTTGCGTGAAATCTTGTCGATTTCGTCGATGTACACGATGCCGGTCTGCGCCTTTTCGACATCGTAGTCGCACTTCTGGAGCAGCTTCTGGATGATGTTCTCAACGTCTTCACCGACGTAGCCGGCCTCCGTCAAGGTAGTGGCATCCGCAATCGTGAACGGTACGTTGAGGAGGCGGGCGAGGGTTTCAGCCAGCAGGGTCTTGCCGCTGCCCGTGGGGCCGATCAGCAAGACATTGCTCTTGGCCAGCTCGACTTCACCCTGCTTGACGCGGGATTCAAGGCGCTTGTAGTGGTTGTAGACCGCAACCGCCAGAATTTTCTTGGCGTGTGGCTGGCCAATGACGTATTCGTCGAGGATGTGCCGGATTTCCCAGGGAACCGGGAGCTTGTTGCCGCCGGCCGCGCCGGATTTATCCTGGATCTCCTCCCGGATGATGTCATTGCACAGCTCGACGCATTCATCGCAGATGAATACCGACGGTCCGGCAATGAGCTTCCGGACTTCGTGCTGGCTCTTGCCGCAGAAGGAACAGTAAAGCAGGCGGTCGTTGTCTCCGCCCTTGGAATTCTTGCCATCGCTCATGGGCGATTCCTCACGACTTTGTCATTGGTGCTTGCGGCCAAAACCCGGCCATGCAACCGGATCGTGTAGAGCGCCTCAAGGCTGTTTTGTGGACTCGCGAGTGCTGATCACTGAATCGATGATCCCGTAGGCACGAGCATCTTCCGCACTCATGAAGTTATCGCGATCCGTATCAACCGCTACCTTCTCCACAGTCTTTCCGCTGTGCTTCGCGAGGATTTCATTAAGGCGGTCACGCGCCTTCAGGATTTCTCGGGCGTGGATTTCGATGTCCGTCGCCTGGCCCGAAAAGCCGCCGAGCGGCTGGTGGATCATCACGCGCGAATGTGGAAGTGAGTATCGCTTGCCGGCGGCGCCGGCACAGAGCAGTAGTGCACCCATGCTAGCCGCTTGGCCTATGCACAGGGTACTGACTGCGGGCTTTATGAACTGCATGGTGTCGTAAATCGCCATGCCTGCGGTCACGGAGCCGCCAGGTGAGTTGATGTAGAAGCTGATGTCCTTGTCCGGGTTCTCGGATTCCAGAAACAGTAGCTGGGCAACGATGACGTTAGCGACGTAGTCGTCGACCGGGCCAACCAGGAAAATCACGCGCTCCTTGAGGAGGCGGGAGTAGATGTCGTAGGCGCGCTCCCCCCGGGCGGATTGTTCGACCACCACCGGGATGAGATTAAGTGCTCGAATTTCTTGGCTATTCATTTCCTGAAACCGTTGATTGCCCAGTTCAAATCTGTTCCTGAGCCTGTGTCCGAGTCTGCCCCGGATTCATAACATCGTCAAACGAGACGGATTCTTCACTGAAGCTTGCCTGGTTCACGAGCCAGTTCACGGCTTCCTCCTCGATCACCACGGCTTCGACTTCCTGCAGTCGCCCCGGTTCCGAGTAATACCAGCGCACCAGCGCCTCTGGATCTTCGTAACTTGCAGCCTGGGCTTCCACCATGGAACGTACCTTTACTGGTGCCGCTTGCACGCCAGAAGTCTTGATCAATTCGGCCATCAGCAGGCCTCGCTTCACGCGCTCACGCGCCTGGGGGACGAAGACTTCCGGCCCCGGATGGCCAGCGCGATCCGGATCCACGCCGCGGTTGGTCAGGTTGCGGCGGCTTGCCTCGTGCATCCTGCGGGCTTCGACCAGAATCAGGGCATTGGGCAGTTCTACTTCGTGCGCGGCACTGAGGGTTTCCATCACGTGGCCGTTGAATCGGCGCAGCAATGCGCGATCCCGCTCGCGCCCCATGTTCTCGGTGACTTCCTTGCGGAATGCTTCGAATCCACCTTCGGTAATGCCGAAGCGGACGATGAATTCATCGTTCAGGTCCGGCAGCTGACGCTCACGCACTTCCGTCACGGTCACCACAAATTGTACCGGTTTGCCGGAGAGGTCTTCGCGGGAGTAGGGGTCGGGGAACTTGAGGTCGAGCGTGCGGACATCGCCGGAAACTGCGCCGACAAGGCCGTCTTCGAAGCCGGCGATCATATTGGCGGCGCCGAGCTCCATCACGTGCTCGGTGGCGCTGCCACGCTCCAGCGATTCGCCATCGACGGTACCCGCGAAGTCGACCAGCAGCTGGTCACCCTTCTGGGCGCCACGGTCGCAAGCCAGCCACGTGGAATGCTGGCGGCGCAGCACTTCAAGCATTGAATCGACGTCCGAATCGTTGATTTCGCAGATCTGCCTCGTAAACGACAATTCGCCTGCCGGCTTCAGGCTGATCTCGGGATAGACCTCGAAGGTCGCGGTGTACGCAAGGCCTGTACCGACGTCGGCGGCAACCGGGTCGAAGACCGGGTCGGCTACCGGGCGAAGCTGGTGGCTACGCAACGCATCGGTAAATGAGCTGCGAAGGAGTTCACCCAATACATCGTTACGGACACGCTCTCCGAACTGCCGCTTGACGACGGCCATGGGCGCCTTGCCAGGTCGGAAGCCATCGATGCGGACGGACCGCACAAGTTCAGCAAGCTTGCTGCTGACCTGGCCACTGATTTGATCCTCGGGAACCTGGACCACCATGCGCCGCTCGAGCGCTCCGGAATTTTCTATGGATACCTGCATGGGACCGTCGATGATGTGTTGTGTTGGAAAATCTGTCGTGTGTTTGGCGCGGCGCGGCCGGTTCATGGTGCGAAAGGAGAGACTCGAACTCTCAAGGGTCTCCCCACTGGTACCTAAAACCAGCGCGTCTACCAATTTCGCCACTTTCGCGAGGAGTATGACCCGGACCCGCGCTGCGTGCAGTCGCCTCTGTGCCAGCGCTTTCGCGCGAGCCGCGACTGAACGATGCCTTTACGGGAGGCCGCCAGTATAGGGATGCCTCGACGCGCTGGATACCCCGAGCGTCGTTGATGCGAGCCGCTATACTCCTCTACGTCTAGCCACAGCAACGGGATTGATCGTCCATGCGACTACACATTTTCGTCATCGCCGCTTTCATTGCCCCTGCCCTGGTCGCGCCCGCGTCTGCGGTAACCGTGTCGCGCTGCAAGGATGCGGATGGGAGCTACAGCTACCGGGAGCACTGCCCGCCGGATACCCTTTTGGTCGAGACCCAGAAGATTACCGGTGCGGCCCGTGCAGCCCCAACCGCCAGCCTTTCGGAAGTCGCCAAGCGCAGTCCTGTCGCGCTTTACGTCCTCCCCAATTGCGATTCCTGCGATCTGGTGCGACACCTGCTGGAGTCCCGGAAAATTCCCTTTACTGAACACGATGTCGGGACCGACCCTGCGGAGCATGAAAAGCTGAAAGCGCTTTCGTCGTCACTCATCGTGCCAGCCGTTGCCGTCGGCAAGGAAGTCGTCTCGGGTTACAACCGGGCCGGCATTGAGACTGCCCTGAAGTCCGCCGGTTACGCCATCTCGGACGCTCCACCGGCGGCCGAGGGCACCAGGTAGCGGGCACCCGCTCCGGACATGGCTAAGCACGCAACCGCCGAATCCGCGCAGGCAGCGTTCTATGCAGCGTTCGAACGGGGTGATTTCGAGGGGATGCGGCGAATCTGGTGCCAGACCCCTGACACGCTATGCATCCACCCGGCCGGCGACCTGCTGAAGGGAAGTGAGGCAATCCTCGCCACTTGGCGGGCGATTCTGGCCGATGGCGGTGCCGGGCGAATTTCTTTCGAAACCTTGGGCAGGTCGAATGCGGGAGATCTGGTGGTGTTGACCGGCTACGAACACATCACGCCGACCGGCAGTCGCATGGCCTTTCCTCCCGTGTTGGCAACCAATGTGTACCGGGAGTCGGGCGACGGCTGGCAAATGGTGATGCACCATGCAAGTCCGATTGCCCGGCGGCGACCCGAGTCTGGATCCGCCAGCAGCGCCGGCACCCGGCATTGAGCAGGACGCTCAGTTGCGCTGGCGCGACTGCGGGGAAAGTTTTTCGAACAGGCTTTCGGGAGAGATCCTGACGGCAGCCCCCGTCGGGCAGGAGCGCACGCACGCCGGGCCACCGGCAAGCGTCATGCACAGGTCGCACTTCACTGCCTTCTTCTTGACGTCCGGATCGTAGTCGGGCGCCCGCTGGCCGGGTGCCTTACCGATTCCGAACAACAACCAGAGCAGGCCCCCGCCAAACTTGGCGGTCTTTTCGGGCACCATTTCGATGACGCCATAGGGGCAGTTCCGTTCGCAGTTGCCGCATCCAATGCAGGTATCGGCAATGAAGACTTCGCCACCGGGACCACGGGAGATCGCGTTTGGCGGGCATTCCTTCATGCAATGCGGGTGTTCGCAGTGGCGGCAGGCTACCGGGATATGGATCTGGGCGAAGGTGACGCCAGCCTGGCGCTGCATGCGCGACACGCCGCCATGGGTTTCGGCGCAGGCGGTTTCGCAGTTGTTGCACTGGATGCAGAGTGATTCATCGATCACCAGGATGTTGGTGGCTTCACCAAGCCCCTGGCTGATGAGTGGTTCAACCTGGTGGAAGGGGGTCAGGCCTCGCACGTCGGATCGGATGTTTTCCTGTTTGCGCTCCTGCACTTTCCCGCGCACGTTGCCTGCGAACTGGGTCGCTGCTGCCATGCGCTCCTGGATGGCCTCACGCTTGAGTACCAGCACCTCGGACATCACGTTCGCAGTGGCGGTGGCGCTGCGTGGGGACGAGTCGAGCAGGGCAATTTCACCAAAATAGTCGCCAGCGGGCACGTAGGCCACGAAGGCATCCATGCCCTCGACCCGCCGCGAGATGGTGACGGAACCGCGGCGAAGCAGGTACAGACCGTCAGCGGAATCACCTTCCTTGAAGAGGATTTCGCGTGCCTTGTACTGGCGGAACTCGACGCCGCCGGACACCAGCTGCGCCGCGCCTTCGGGTGACGTGCCCATGTAGGACATCAACGCGTTTCGAACGAAGGCTTCGTCGATGAGTTTCCGCACCCCTTCCGAGGAACTCATCAGCTTCAGCATCATTCGACGCGGGGTTTCGATGACGACGCAGCCTTCGCCGGCGAGGACGGAGGCGGTACGTCGCCGGCCCGCGATAAGGCCCATTTCACCGAAGAACTGGCCGCGCCGAAGGGGAATCCTGGTGCCCTTCGCGAGATCATCGCCGAGCACGATCGACGCACCGCCGTTGATCAGGGTGAAAAAGGTATTGGTGTAGTCGTTCTTCAGGAAGATGGGGTCGTTCTGCTGGAACACCCGCACGTCGGATTCGAGCAGGAACTCACGAACCTGGAGACGGGTCATCGCGCCGAGCAGCGACACCGACTGCATGAGCTTGTCGATGAGCGGGGAAACCTGCGGATTGGGCTGCCAGACGCCAAGGCGCTCCTTGAGGAGGGGCTCGTCGACGGGCTCGACGGGGATGCCATTGAGGGTATCGACGACTTCATAACCCTGGTTCATCGCCTGCTTGATGAGCGGATAGCCGCCCAGAGCCCCGACGATATAGAGACCGGAAACGTTCGACTCATACTGTTCCGAGAGGTCGGGCAGTGCCGCGGGCGAGGGATTGGGGAACACGACGCCAAAGCCTTCAACCAACTTCCTGGGCGGGGTCGCGCCGAGACGTCCAATCACCCGATGGCAAGGGATAACCTTCTCGCCATCCTTCGCGTTATAGACGAACCGAAGCGGGGGCTCGGTTCCAGTTTCCTCCACCCGGGAAGCGGTGGACGAATAGCAGATCGTGAGCTTGCCGGCCTTCTCGGTCGCGAGGAGCAAGGTGCGGTTACCGTCCTTGCAGCTGCTGAATTCGTCGCTGCGGTTGAGGATGAAAACCGCGTTGTGGTCGGCCAGGGCCACGGCATTTTCGATGCCCGCATCACCCGACCCCACCACGATGATGGTTTCGTCCTTGTACTCGTCCGGATCGGCAAGCGTGTACTGGACTTGCGGGAGGTTTTCGCCCGGAACCCCCAATTTGCGAACATTGCCCTGCAGGCCGATGCCCAGGATCACACTGCGGGCGGTGCAGCCTGTGCCGTCATCGCAGCGGACCGTGAAGACTCCGGTATCGGGGTCACGCTTGATGCCGTCGACCCGCTTGTTGTAGATGACGTTCACGCTCTGGTGGCTGACTTCCGAATCCCAGGTATCGAGGATGCCTTCCCGTCGACCTTCGGCGAAGCTCATGCCACTTCGGAGCGGGATGTTACCCGGCTCCGCCATGACGAACTTGCCCTTCTGGTAGCAGTAGATTGTGTCCGACGCGTGGGGCGCGGATTCGATCAGGAGGTGAGAGTTACCGTGGTGGCGGGCCCGGGACGCGGCCGACAGGCCAGCCGGCCCGGAACCCACGATGACGATGTCGTAGTCCGCTTCGGCGCGGGCGTTGTACATCTTCGGGTGATTGGACGCCGCCATCAGGACCTGACCTGCGCGCCCACCGTGCCACGCAGCGTCGCGAGGCGCTTGCGGTAGAGCGCCGGGTCATATTTCTCGTCTTCGCGCAGGCATTTGAGCAGTGCTGCCAGGGCATCGTTCATCGCCGGAGAAGCATTGAGGGCCTTCTTTTCCAGCAGGTCATTGGTAACGGTCGCCAGCGACATGTAGGCCTGTTCGGCGCCCGCGTAATCGGCGTAGCTCGATTCGGAGGCCTCGTCGATGAGCGAGAGAAGGATCTTCCGCTGGAGTTCCGGCGGGAACTCCTGCTTTTCGAGCCGCGGCAGGAAGGCGCCAATGGTGGCGGACAGCTTGGACGCCACCTGCAGCGGGGTCTGGCCGCCAGTGGTCTGGCCGGACGATATGGCGAGGTGGGTGGCGTGGACGGTCTGGTCAAAACCGGCCGAAGACTCCGGGAAGGTGGCGCGAATCACGGCGCGGAGCATCAGCAGGTTGCTGTCGTTGAGGCGGACACGACCCGGGCCGATGCCCAGTCGCGGGTTCCAGCGCGCAGCACTCATCGGATGGTGGCACGAGTGGCAATCGAAGAGCACAAGCTCGGGCATGATGCCGTCGCGCCCGCGCTTGGGGTCGGTCAAGGTATCGAGGATTTGCTGGGCAGCGAGCGCCTGCCCGATAGCCCAGAGCCGCACGCCATCCGGGTTGCCCTTGCGCTTCTTGTAGTCCTCGTCCACCAGGTAATGGGCCGGCTCCAACGCACTGAAGGTCTTGAGCTCGAAGGAAATACGGGGATGCCCGGCACCCATGATGCGATGGGTCACGAAACGCGACTGGTCCCCGAAGTGGCAGGACAGGCACAATTTGGCCTGCGCAATCGGCTGGTTGGTGGGATACAGGCCCTTTTCGAGGTTGGCGGCGTGGGTGTTGCCGGGCTCGGTATGGGTCCCGATCCAGTCACCCGCCGGTCCGTGGCAGCCTTCACAGCCCACGCCCTCGGTCGGGATGAAGCGTTCGCCGCGCTGGTTCGGCGGCGGGTTGTGCGCATGGCAGTCCAGGCAGATTTTGACCTCGGTGGCCGGTTCCTTGTAGCCGAGGTTGCGGACGATGCGCTTGGAGACGTCGTTGTTCAGCACCTCGTAGGTGTGTGTGTGTGCGTCCAGGCGGCTCCAGGTCGTGTATTCGTTCTTCAGGATGTTGCCGCCTTCCCAAGGCGCCACCGCACCATGGCAGGTAGAACCCGCGCAGTTCGCCGTCCCGACGGTCTGGTGCGTGGAGAGGAACGGCGTGGTGGGCGCGCCACCGCCGGTAGCGGCCGAGCCCACGCCAGGCAGCAGCAGCATCACTGCGCAGAGGAAAGGCTTGAAGCAGGAAGCTCGTGGAGTGACGGGCATTCGCATGGTTGAATTCTCTTCGCTGTGCTGGTTGCGGAGCTGCGTCATTTCTCAGCCTTCGGCACGTAGTCGGACGGTTTGCCCTGGTTGCTCACCGTCCACACGCTGCCATCGGGGTTTCGATACATATGGGCCATTTCATCGGCTGTGAACGGACGGGACCCGACGCGGCCGAAGACTGCAATCTGGCCACCGGTTTCGTCTACGGCGCGGTCACGATCCAGCCCTTTGGACAGCGCAAGCGCGGCACTGCGGGTCTTGTGCCAGGCAATCAGCTGGGGCTTCGGCTCCGGCGAGAACCCGTAGAAGCGGGGCTGCGTGTCGGGCGCCGTCAATTGCAGGACCTTGAGGCCGTTGACCCCGTCAGCGACGTAGGCGAATAGCGAGGCGTTGGTCGAAGCCACCACCACGTCAGTGGCGTCGTTCAGCACGCCGTCTGCCGTGAACCGTTGGTATTCCTTCGGAGCATCGGCTTTTTCGATGTCCACGATCACCAGTCCGTCCTTGCCGGCAGCCACGTAGGCATAGGTCCGGGCGAGGTAGACCCGGCGAGCGTCGGCCAACGCGATCTTGGCGGGCAGGAGGATCGGCGCCTTCGGTTCTGTGACATTGATGACGTGCAGGCCGTCTTGCGCAGTCACGTAGAGGTAGCGGAACTGCAGCGCGCTTGCGCGCGCGCCGGCAAGTGGCACGGTCGAGAGCAGCTTGGGCTTCAACGGGTCGTCCAGATCGACGACCTGCACGCCGTTCGGGGTCGTGATGTAGGCGAGGTGTCCGCCAAGCACGATGTGGCTGGCACCCGTCAGGACTCCGCCTTCGTTCCACGTCACGGCGCGCTTGAGGAGGTTGTTCTTGGCGTCACCGTCGGTAAAGGTATCGACATTCACCGCGATCAAGCCTTCCTCGGCATCCGTGACGAAGACGTAGTGGTAGATCGGGTGCATCGGCTGTTCGAGGTTGGTTTCCCGCATCAGCGGGCCCTCGTTGCGGGCCGGGGCCACGGGCTGGTTGGTCGGCAGCGCCATGCAGGTGGCGTTTGCGCTTGCCACGTGGGTGTCGTGGCCGAGGGGCGAGTACGGGGCTGTCACGATGCGCTCGGAGAAGCCTTTATTGGGCAGGCCGGCGGTGTCATAGACCCGGAAGCCACCTTTGCCTTCTGCCACGAAGAAGTACTCGCCGCGCAATTGCACGCAGCGTGCGGCGTCCGGCGTGGTGTGGGCGTGCGCTTCCGGCAGTTCCTTGGCGCGCTCCTCGTGTGCCTTGAAGCGGTCAGGATAGGCGAACCGCTGCAGGTAGCTGCCAAGAACCGCCTGGGGCTCGTCGAGTTCGGTCACGGCCACGCCTTCAATGTGGCCGGCCTCGCCAACCATGGCATAACCACCCACGAAGTTGACGAAATTGGTTCCCTGCAGGAGAAGCTGCGCCATGATGGCGTTGTTGTCGTTCTTGCTGGAAACGTGGCAATCCTCGCAGGTCTTCGTCTCTTCCTTGCGCTCCGTGTGCGGATAGTGCGGGGCGAAGGCCTGGCTTGAGTAGCCACTGGCCGCGATCGGGGGCTGCTGGATGTAGATGCGCTCGCGATTGATGTTTTGCGAGGACAGCACCAGCGCGGAACTGGAGCGGATCGGGGCAATGCGGCCACCCTTCACCGGGCCGTGGCGGCCCAGCTGGAAGACATCGTCACGGGCAACCTGCACGTTGTAGGTCGCGTAGTTTCGCGACTCTCCGCCCTCGTAGTGCAAGCGGTCCGTCTTCCAGTTCGCCTGGATGGGAAGGTGGCACCCTGCACAGCTGGTGGTCCAGGAGAGATGGCACGTGAAGCACAGCATCTTCTCGTTGTCGTGCGCGAGCGCGCCCACGCCCTCTCCCCATTGGCCCTTGCGGCCGGCATCGCCTGCTGCCATCAGCTTGGAGCGCGCGGCCTTTTCGTTGTAGCTGGGGTGGTTGGGGTTCACGGTGTTCTTCACCAGCGACATCTTCCATTCCTTTTCGGGATGGAGCGCTGAACGCTGGTAGAGGTCACCATCACGCCATTCAAAGCGCTTGCGACCATCCTGCACCTTCAGCAGTGAGAGGTCGGTACCGCCCGGTGGTGAGGCGGGACCCGAGGTGTGCAGGGTCGGGTAGGCCTTGGAAGTACCGTGGCAATCGGCGCAGTCGATTTCGATGGCAGCCGCCACTTCACCGTAGATATGGCCGTTGCTGTGCATGTCCTGCGCGAAATGGCAGTCGACGCAATGCATCCCCTTGTCCATGTGGATGGAGCCCATGTGGACGGCCTTGTCAAATTTCTTCGGGTCGGTGTCCTGGACGACGTCTCCCTTGGCGTCCAGCAGCGCGCCTTTACGGTCACGCTTGAAGACGCCGCGGAACACCCAGCCGTGGCCGTGGTAGTCGGCGAACTGCGTGTCCTTGAGGGTGGGATTGAGCTTGGAGATTTCGGCAAGGTACTCGGGATCGGCCCACTTGCCCCGGATGGCGGCTTCTTCCGGGTTGCGGTGGTTGATTTCGCGCATTTCCGCATCAGTCGGGTGCTTGGCCTGCTCCGGCCAAAGTGCGGCGGCATCGGCTTCGTAATCAGACTGGATGTAGCCGTAGAACGAGTTCACGTAGATGTTCGGCTGGTGCATGTGGCAGACCATGCACTGGGACGA
>JAYTTZ010000105.1:0-9031 GCA_043744805.1 Gammaproteobacteria bacterium | reverse complement strand
TGCCCAGGCGCAGCACGCACTTCCTCGTGCTCCGTCGCGCAACTGACGACGCGCTCCTGCTGGTGCGACGACCGGCCAGCGGGATCTGGGGCGGCTTGTGGTGCTTCCCGGAAGTAGACGACGAAGCCGCCGGGCTCGCATGGTGCGCGGTGATGGATCTCTCGCCCACGTCTGCCAGTACGGCCCTGCCGTCGATCAACCACACCTTCACGCACTTCCACCTCGCCATTGCGCCACTCGCGCTCACGGTGCGCGAAGCGGGAGGTCGCTGCATGGATTCACCTGACCTGCTTTGGTATAAAACCGCAGCCCCCGTCGCCGTGGGTCTCCCGCGTCCGGTGCAGGCCCTCCTCCACTCGCTTTTCCCGCCCACGTAAGGACACTTCCCATGAGCAGAACCGTTCAATGCATCAAGCTCGGGCACGAAGCCGAAGGTTTACGCGCGCCGCCGTATCCGGGCGAGCTTGGCCGCCGCATCTACAGCGAAGTGTCGCAGGAGGCGTGGAACGCGTGGTTGAAGCACCAGACGATGCTCATCAACGAATACCGCCTCACGCCCGTCGAAGCCAAGGACCGCAAGTTCCTTGAAGCCGAGATGGAAAAGTATTTCTTCGGGGAAGGCTCCGCCGCGCCGGCGGAATTCAAGCCACCGGCCTGACGCAGCGCTCACGCCAGCAACAGGGCCACGCCGGCAGCGAGCATCAACGCCCCCGGCACCGCGCTGGCCCAGAGGCCGGCCGGTAGCAGGCGCTCCAGCAGGATGAAAGCGGCGAGCAGGGCCATTGCGCCGACGCTCATCACGCCGCCGGCGAACATCAGTAGCATCAGCACCCAGCAACACCCAAGGCAGTAACGGCCATGGGTCACGCCCATCACGAAGGCGCCATCCGTGCCGTTTCGCCAATGGTTGAGCAGGAAAGCCAGCGGCGTCTGGCAATGGCGCAGGCAAGCCCGCTTGAGGGGCGTGAACTGGTAGAGGCCGGCGCAGATGAGCAACACGGCGGCCCAGGTGGGCTCCGTGCGCAAGGCCATCGAGTGCAGCAGCGAGGCCCGGTGCAGGCCCCATTGCACGCCGGTGAGCAGGACGCCGAAAAGGCACCAGATCCCGAGATAGCCCGCCGCAAACGCCAATGTCCGGCCTGTCGACGCCGTGGCCGTGCGCTGGTAGAGCAGCACCACCGGCAGGGCCGCGGGCGTCATCATGGCGATCATCATCAGCACCCACATAAGCGCGGAGGCGGCGAGGTAGGCCAGCGTGTCCCCGGGTCGCATCATCGCCACGGCCGCTCGATACACAAGCTGGCCATAGGTGCCGGGCGACACCGGCCGCATGGTTTCCATGCTTTCGGCGCCCGCAACCAGCAGGTACCAGCAGATCGCACCAACGGCGGCCAGCACCAGCACACTGAGGGCACGCGGCAGCTGCCGCGCCGGATCGGGCACGCTCAGGGGACGGCGCCCGCCCAGTTGAACGGCGCGAAGTGGCCGTTGGTCTTGCCGGCCGGCGCATCCCACTCGATGCCGAAGACGCGGATGACGTTCTTCAGCGCGCGGGCGAGGTTCAGCCGCTGGTTGCTGGGATGGAAGGTGTTGTCGATGGCCAGGCATTCGCCCGGCGCTGTGAGGCTCGCGATGCCCTGCACCGTCTGGGCCAGCTGGCCATCGATGCTGACGGAATGCTCGTGCCCGTCGCGCGTGTATTCGATCCGGGCCCGGATCAGCCCGCGGAACTCGGACACCAGCGGCGCAAAGCCCGCCAGGGGGCCACCGGCCGCGCCACTCGCGATGGCGCCGATGGCTTCCACCTGCGCGTCCGTCGCACGCTCGTCCACGATAACCCCCAGCGCCCATTCGCCTTTGGACATGATCGCCTTTGATTGCGCCACCACCGCGAACACCACGCCGTCCAGCGCCACGTCACCGTAATGGCCGGCCTTCACGGCGTAGGTCATTGCGACCTTGCAGAAGTCGTGGGTGGCCGGGGTGGTGGCGTTGTCCGTGATGCAGGGGCAGAGGAAGTCGCAACTGCAGGCTTCCATGTACTCGCCTTCGATCTTCCAGGTCTGGCTCATGCGGTCCTCCCGACGGGTGGGCTTGAGGTTTGTCGGATGGTGGCCCCGCCCCCGCCCCCGGCGCAAGCCCGCGGGTTGACTGACGCCGGACCGCCCGCTTACATTGCCGCTCCCCGCCGGGCCAGCCCCGGCCGCATTGCCCGCACCGGCCAAGTAGCTCAGTTGGTAGAGCAGCGGATTGAAAATCCGCGTGTCGATGGTTCGATTCCGTCCTTGGCCACCATTCTCACCGCATAGATCTCAAGCTCCCGCGCATCATGTGGCGCAACGTATTGCCCTGTTCGCCGGGTTGCTCTCAAACACTACCCGCAGGTGTTTTGGACCTCGCGGCCATACGCCATCGCCTTGCGGCGTTCACCGTTCATCTTCCAAGCACGCCCGCCAGCATTCGCGCCAGTAGCGTCCTCGCGCGTTCCGCGTCGCGGGCCATATGGGCTGGTAGCAATCCCGGCGCAGATAGATCGCTTTGAGCGCTCAACAGCGACGTGACGCGGCCTACATCCTGTGCGTGGATGAGCGCGCGGATGTCGTGACCGAGCATGCGCGCCCCGGCTTCGAGGTAGTCGAAGTTGTCATCGTCCAGCCAGTCCGCGAACTCATCGTCCAGGCGCTGCACGTTCCCGGCCTTCAGGTAATTGGTGACGATGAGATTCAAATCCAGCGCGTCCTTGCCCTGTGAGTCGTAGTGGCGCTCTTCCCAGGCGACCAGCTTGAGCAACGCAAGGGCCGGCAGGGAAATGACCTTCGCTTCGACCTCCAGGGGCAACCGAACGCGGCAGGCAGAACTCAGGGCTTCCTTGAATCCGAACAGGTTCATGCACTTTTCGCCGGTAGGCGGCCAGACGATGTGTCGGGCGTCGTTTTCCAGCGCGCCGAAGGGCACCAGATCCACCGGCATTTCCGCGTGTTTCAAGCGCTGCTTCGCGCCGCTCGACTGTTGGAAGCGGCCAGTCTCCACCAGCTGCCTTTGCAACTGCTCGAACGCTTGCCAAGTGGGGACTGCCAGCGCGAGGTCCAGGTCGACCGTGGCCCGCTGGGTCGGGATTCCGTAGGCGTAGTGGAGCAATAAGTCGCGCGCAACCGCTCCCACGATCAGTACCTCCAGCCCGAGGCTCGCCGCGGCTTCGTTGATGTCCCGCAAAACCCCCGCGTAAAGCGACAGTTCAGGCGTCCGGGAAAAGTCCAGCGAGGTGTTCGTCATAAAGGATTCTCGAAGTCTCGATGCAACGGCCGTCGCCGGTTGCCAACAGGTTGGCGTAGACCAGTACGGGTGGGACGCAGCGCGCCGTTTCATCACCGAGGCCGCGGTTCCAGAACGGTTTGCGCACGTCGAGCCGTCGTTGGGCGGGAGGATGGTCGGTTTTGATGAGCGCTTCCTTCGCCAACAGCTTCGGGGGCAATCGGTCCGCATAAAGGGTGAGGATTCCGGGCTTCAGGTAAGCGCACAGCAGGGCAGCCGCCGGCTCTCCTCCCCATAGCGAGCGATGGCCCTGGACGTCCCAATCACGCCAGCGATCGAAATTTTCCGTGACGTAGCTGGCGACTAGCGTCTTGGCATGCAGGCGCTGCAGGTAGCCCATGACCCATTCATCCAGCAGGCGCTTGGTGGCATACAACCGCAGGGTCTTGCCACTTTCCAGCAGGTGTCTGGCGTCCTTGAGAGTACTTATGACCCCTGACACCGAACCCAGAGCGACATTGGCGGCCTTGGCAAGCTCGCGTTGCGGGTGCGCCGCCAGATCTGGCTTGCACATGAGGGCAAAGACAATTTTGAGGGCGGCGCCGGTATAGAGATCCTTGGGCGGTTTTGGCTTCGCAGTGGTCGCCTTGTTGCCAGTGACGCGGAGCAGGAGCCCGGCGCCCCGGATATTGGCATTGCCGGCGGTGTCCAGAAAATAGACGTTGCGACGCACTAATTCTTGCTGCAGGGGCTGAGTCAGCGAGTTGGCGAGCAGCAAAACCGGGCATCCGTGGCGCTCAGCGCGGTCCTGGATCTGGGCACTGACCGCGTCGAGGTTGGCGGGACTGACCGCGAGGCGAGACTCGACGACGAATCGCGTGCGTTCAGCATCTACAGAGATAAACCAAAATTTTGATTTTTCTTTATTTTTTTTTAATTCCCCATTGGATTGATGGACGTTCAGCCCATATCCCTGAAGTGTGGCGAGCGCTGCTTCAAGAAGTTCTTCTGTCTTGTTCATTTTTCCCGCACGTACAAATTTTTTGAACACGGCAGGATTATGAACACATGAATGCCCTGTTCAAATTATTTCTTTGTTCATAAAATCTGAACGTGTAGAACAATTGATCATTGGAGGGGGGCTATTGCTCGATTCCCCATACTCGTTTCTCCTTGGTTAGGGACACCGACAACAGGCTGTTGTTGATGTCCCGATTGGCTTACGTAACTTCGTCGTCTCAAGCTGCCTAGGGCCTGTTGATCTTTCAGGTGTGGTTGCCAATGTAATGCGAAAGATCAACAGGCCCTAACACTCGAAGCGACTCCTTAGGCCGTCGCATAGCTCACGAAGCGGGACACTTGTCGCCCAAGAGGACACCCGCAACACCTGGCAAACCTGACGCGCTGCAGCAGAGCATCGATGCCCGTATCCAGCCGCCTTCATGGGACCGCCCCACTGTCTGGCGCGTCAATCCACCCGGCACCGGTAACCGCAACACACCCTTCAGGCGCCCGCAGGCGGGGACACGCGCCCGACCAGACCCGACACGCTAGCTGCACACCACCCTGACTCCCTGCTGTCGTCCGTGCATCCCAGCAGCCACCGCCACTCACTGGCTGCTGGAGCAACCAGTTGCGTCCACTCGGCATCCATCTCCCACGATGAACCGCGGCTTGAACAGCCGCACCAGCAGCGGGATCACCGTCACGGCACCGATCATGTGGCTGGTCAGCACCATGCACAGGAGCAGGGCCATCTCGCTGTTGAAACGCAGGGACGACAGCGGGATCCACCAGGCAATACCGCCCACCACCATCACGGCCGTAAACATCACTGCCGCGCCGGTGGTGCGCATGGCGACCACGATCGCTTCGTCCAGCGGCCGGTGGCGCGCTTCCTCCCGGATGCGGTCGATCATGTAGATGATGTAGTCGACGCCAAGGCCTACACCCACCGACGTCACCGGCAGGGTGTTCACGTTGAGCCCGATGTCGCGGAGCGCCATGAAGGCGCGATTGACCATCACCGCGAGACCCAGCACCGTGAAGACCATGAGCCCGGCCGACAGCGAGCGATAGGGCAGCATCACCGAGATCATCACCAGGGTGATGATGAGCAAGGTCATCAGGTGGTCCGACTCGCGCACTTCCTCGTTGGCAGCCGCGACGAGGCCAATGATGCCGCCGGCGAAGCGCGGGGTGACCCCCTCCATGGGATGTTCTGCAAAGAACTGCTTGGCGGCGGCCACCGCCTGCGACACCGTTTCGCCGGTCGCGTCCTTGTAGAAGACCACCACATTGGCCGTGCGCGCCCCCTGGTCCATGTATTCCAGGATGACGCGCGGCGTCGGCGAGCCCGCCTGGTACATGAACAGCATGTTGCCGATGTCGCGTGAGGTGCTGGGCAAGGTGGCCCAGCGCGGGTCGTCATAGTGATAGAGACGATTGATTGAACGCACCAGGTGGGGCACCTCGCGCGTGCCGCCGAAACCCGGCGTGGTGGCCATGTAGCGCGCGAACGCCTGCGTGGTTTTCACCACGGCGGGATCCCACATGCGCTCGGGCTTGTCGCCCTCGAGATAGATGCTGAGCTGGTTGGCACCCGCGAAGCGGCTGGCGATGTGCGCGGCGGCGACGTTGAACTGGCTGTCGGGGAACAACAGCGGCGTGCCCGGCCGGGATTCGCCAATAGGCGGGTTCCAGCCGAAAAAGATCGCCCCTGCCGCCACCAGCGCGGTGACGCCGAACACCACGCGGGTGGCACGGGGGGTGATGATCCACCGCCCCAGCGCGTGCATGCTCCGCGCCGGCAGGTCCTCGCCGGTTGCCGTTGGCGCCAGGCGCGGAGTGGGCAACAGCGACATCACCAGCGGCACCAGCACGGCCACGGTGAGGATGTTGCTGGCCGACCACACCGCACAGAAGTAACCCAGTTTTGCGATCATGGGGATCGAGGAAACGGCGAGCACCATCAGTCCGGCGGTGTCGGTGAAGATGCCGATGGACGCCGGCATGATGAGTTCGCCCATCGACGTACGCACCGCCGCCTCGCGCGCGTGGCCGAGGCGGATTTCGTCGAAATAGCGCTCCATCATCTGCACGCAGTGGCTGGCCGTGCGGGCGGAGATGAGGATGGGAACCACCAGCACCAGCGGGTCGAGGTTGTAGCCCATCCAGCCGATGTAGCCGAGGCCCCATACCGCGGACAGCATGGTGCCCAGCAGGGGCACGAGCACGCCCGACCACGACCGGAAGTGCAGCCAGAGCAGGCCCACGATCACCCCGAAAGTGACCAGGAAAATCGTGCCCAGCTCGGCTGAATGGTGATACAGCCAGCCCTTCAGCATCGGCTCGCCCGCCACGTAGAGCCGCGTGGCACCGTCTTGCTCGACCTCGGCCTTGAGACTTTGCAGTCGGCTGTGGATTTCGCGGTAGTCGAGGCGGTCCTCGTCGAAACTCGCCACGATCAGCGCGGCGCGCCCGTCGGTGGAGAGATAGCTCCCGTAGATGATGTCGTTGTTGAGCATCTCCTCGCGCAGCTTCTTCAGCCCCGCTGCGTCACTCGGCAGCTCCCGTGGCAGTACCGGCTCGGACTTGATGACCCCGCCTTCGCCGGTGTAGACGCGGCGGATCTTGGGGTGCGCGATGCTCGCGACCTGGTAGTGGTTGGCGCCGCGGATGAGGTCCACCTCGTTCGTCAGCCTGCGGATCTTGCCGAGCGTCGCGGTCGTGAAGATATCGGCTTTGGGGTCCGTCACTTCCAGCGACATCGCCACCACGTTGGCGCCGCCGAAGGTCTGCTTCATGTCGTTGTAGGTCTTGATGAACTCGTGGTTGCCCGGCAGGAGATCGAGGAAGCGCGAGTAGATCTCGATGCGCGGGATGGCCCAGGCGAGGACCAAGGTCGGCACGATGACAATGAGGAAACTGGTCCACTTGCGGTCCATCAGCCAGTTGGCGAGGCGGTGTCCGCGGGAGCTGGCGATGGGCGATGTCGGCACGGCGCGTACTCGGGAGTTGGGGCGACAGCAGGGCGCGACCGCCGGGTCTGGAATGAGCGGGCAGGACGGGTGTCACGTACTGGCCAAAGGTCACCTGATCCACAGGTGGCCTGAATAGCTGTTCCTGAATATCGATCAGGTAAAGGGACTCGGGTGACATTCCGGGATCGAGGGGTTTACCACAACTCGTCAATGTCAGAAGAGATCACCCACTGGAAAGCAGCTTAGCAGGCCTGCGTCGTGCGGTTCGACGACGGGCAGGAATCGCCAGCGCTAGCTCGCCGGTGTATTGGACACCCATCGCGGCGCCGACCCCTGTGCCGCTCGACTGCCTCAGCCGGTTACGACTGCGTAGAAGGTGCGGAAGAGCACTCCACCGACGACTTCCTGCAGGGGCACTACCCCGAAGGCGGGCTCAGGTTCTACGCGATGCTGGCCGAGTGGCGTGCGCAGGAGGACTCCGCGGGGTTCACGTTCCAGAGCCTCCGGCAACCGCCTCAATGGCGCAGGAAATCCAGCACCAGGCGGTTGAACTTGTCGGCGTGTTCCCACTGCGCCCAGTGCCCGCACCGGTTGAACACATGCAGCTCTGCGTTGGGCAAGCCCCACAGCAGGCGCAGCCCCGTGTCGAGCGGCACGAAGCGATCGTCACGGCCCCAGATGATTAACGCCGGCGCGCTGATCTCACCCAGCCGAGGGCCGTAGTCGGGATACTGCTTGGGGTTTGCCGCATGGCTCTTCACGAAGTTCTCGAGGTGCTCGGGCCTGGCCAGCATGTTGTCGAGGCGGGCTTTGTAAAGATCTTCGGTGAGCTTGCTGATGTCGAAGACGAACACTTCCATCATGCGCCGCAGGTTCTCGAGCGTCGGCTCGCGATAAAGCCCCTGCAGCAGCTTGATGCCTTCGGTAGGCATCGGCACGAACTGGCTCGGCCCACCCGTACCACCACCCATCAGCACGAGCTTCCCCACGCGGTTCGGATTGGCGAGCGCAAAGGCCACCGAACCATGACCGCCCATGGAGTTGCCGAGGAGGTGCACGCGTTCCAGCCCCAGCACGTCGAGCAGTCCCTGCAATGCGCGGGCGTTGAGATCCGAACGACTGCCGGTGTTTACGATCGGATCGCTCTTGCTCCAGCCCGGGCAGTCCAGCAGCACCACCCGATAGCCCGCTGATACCAGCGGTTCGACGTTGCGGCTGAAGTTGGCCCAGCCGCTCGCCCCCGGCCCGGAACCATGCATCATGACGACGGTTTCCGCGCCAGCGCCGGCGTCGTTGTAGTGGATCTTGAGATCCAGATCGCCCTCCCTGATGTGGGCGAAACGGCTGGTAGCGGCCTCGGTCATGGGGTGTGTGCTGTCGCTCATCGGTCTGTTCCTCGGCGGCTGCAATGAAGGTCACGTGGCTTGGCGCTTCATAGCGGGATCCGCGCTGGAAAGATACGGAGACGCCGGGCCTCGCGACTCAGGACGAGCGATTGCCCTGCGCCGTGCTTGCAATGGACGAAAGGTCTGGCGCCCGGTCCACTAGCGTCCCCGCCTCCTTGCGCGCGGAGTAGCGGTCGACCAGCTGCGCCGCAGGCGGCCGGCGTCGTCGAATTCCGTAAAGGCCTTGGCGATGCTCGACTGGTTGGGAATGGTGAACATGCGCATCCAGCGGCCCAGCAAGCGCAGCGTGTTCACGGCATTGAAGCTCTGTGAACCGCCGCAGACCTGCATCACCGCGAGCGTGCGTCCCTGCGTCGGGCGAATCCCACCCATGGCGAGCGGCAGGTGATC
>JAYTTZ010000104.1:0-2340 GCA_043744805.1 Gammaproteobacteria bacterium | reverse complement strand
AGCCGGCCTGCCCTGGGACTGGACCACGTTCCCGGAATTCCTCGACAGCGTCGAGCGCGCGCCCAAGGCCATCAACCTGCTGCCCTACGTACCCGTCGGCCCGCTGATGGTGTGGGTGATGGGCCTTGAAGCAGCCAAGTCCGGGCGCATGCCGACCGAAGCCGAGCACGCCGAAATGTGCCGCCTGTTCGAGCAATCGCTGGACGCCGGCGGTTGCGGCTGGTCAGCCCAGCGGCTGACACCGAACGGCCCGGCCGCCGTGCAGCTCGACTATGACGGCACGCCCATGGTCACCGACGTGATGCACGATGAAACCTGCGAACGCTTCGCCGCGGTGCTCGGCCGCCGCAACGAAGGCTTCATGCAGATGACCATCGCCTCGGAGTCAGCCGAGCACGATCGCAAGCATCTCGAGCGCCTCGCTGAAATCAGTGGACGACCGATGCTCTGGAACGTGCTCCAGGTCTATGACCACAAGCCCGCGGTGCATCGCAGCGGACTCAAGTGGCTGGACGACTGCCACCAGCGCGGGCTGCGCGTCTATGGCCAGGGGCTGACCACCGACGCCGGCTATGGCTTCACCTTCGAAGACTGGAACCTGTGGGACGAAAAGCCAGCCTGGCGCGAAGCAACGATCGGCACGGTCGCGGAAAAGCTCGCCAAGCTTGCTGATCCGGAACGTCGCATCGCCTTGCGTTCGCAAATGCCCGTACTGGTCACCGCCGGCATTCCACAACTGGTGGTCACCGGCCCGGCCTCGCCGGAAACCGAGCAGTACCGCGACATGACGGTCGGTGCGATTGCCGAGAAGCTCGGCAAGCACCCGGTGGACGCGATGCTCGATATCGCCGTCCACGACCAGCTGAAAACCGAGTTCTTCGCGGCCGGCACCAACGCCTGGCCCGGCTACATGAAGGACATCGTCGACAACCCCTACGTGATTTTCGGTGTCTCCGATGGTGGCGCGCACACCAAGTTTCTCACCGCGGGTCGCTACCCCACGGAAACCCTCATCAAGGCGGTACGCGAGCACGGCATGATGACGCTGGAAGAAGCGCACTGGCGCTTGTCGACCCTGCCCGCGATGGTGGCAGGCTTCGAGGATCGCGGCGTGCTTCGGCGTGGCGCGCCGGCCGACATCATCGTCTATGACTTCGAAGCCCTCGAAATCTTGCCGGGCGAAATCGTCCACGACCTGCCGGGCGGCGAATGGCGCCGCATCCAGCGCGCCAAGGGCTATCGCTACGTGCTGGTGAATGGCGAGGTGACCATCGAGAACGATCAGGAAACCAACACCTATTCGGGCCAGCTGCTGCGCCATGGCAGCGGACGCCGGGTGCAGAAGGCCGCCTGATCAACCCCTGATCCACCCTTCGTCGCCGCCTTGTTCGCGGCGATGGCGTGTTGCCTTCAGCCCACTGCCGGCCAGCGATGCGCCCAGGGCGCATCCGCTTCGAGTTGCGCCGCGAGGCGGAACAAGGTCCCCTCGTCCGCATACCGCCCGACCAGTTGCACCCCGATCGGCAGCCCGTCGGGGGTCCAGTGCAGCGGCAGGCTGATCGCCGGTTGGCCGGTGACATTGACGATGGCCGTGAAGCGCGGCACGTCTTCCATGCGCTCGGTCGCCTGGCGCGGGTGTCGTGGATCGAAATCAAACCAGCCGAGCGCTTGCGGCGGCTGAGTCGCAGTGGGGGTCAGCCAGACGTCGTACTGCGCGAAGAACGGGGCGACTTCGCGGGCGATGCGCTGTAGAGCCTGGATCGCCAGGAAAACATCCGAGGGCCGGCGTTCGGCATCGAAGCCGTACATCTTCCACGTGTGGTACTCGAAATCGGCACGCGCTGGTTCGCGACCCAGGCGCCGCGACCAGTCACGAATCGCCCAGGCCACCATCGCGAGCCAGAGCGTCGTGAAGTGCTCGCTGAAACGTTCTACCGATGCCTTCGGGGTCGCTTCTGCCACGTCGTGCCCCAGCAGTTCGAGGCGACGCGCGGTGTTGCGCACTGCCTGCTGGCATTCCGGATGCACTGGCGTGCCTGCGAGGGGAGTGAGGCTGAAGGCAATGCGCAGCCTGCCAGGGTCAAGGGTGGTTTCCTCCGCATAAGGCCGCACCGGTGCCTGCGGCACGTAGGGCGCGCCCGGATCGGCGCCGGCCGTGCAGTCGAGGATCGCCGCACTGTCCAGCACGGTCCGCGTGACGACGTGTTCACAGAGGATGCCCGCACCGACGTCACCATAATCGGGTCCCAGCGGATTGCGACCGCGCGTCGGCTTGAGGCCAACCAGGCCGCACCAGGCAGCAGGCAGGCGAATGGACCCGCCGCCATCGTTGGCATGGGC
>JAYTTZ010000103.1:0-9050 GCA_043744805.1 Gammaproteobacteria bacterium | reverse complement strand
CCCTCGCCAACGGCATGGATGGCGTGCGGGTGCAGAACTGGTTTGGCGCAGCGACGGGTCAGTATCAAATTGAACGCATCGAGTTTGCCGACACTTCGTTCTGGACCTCGGACAACATCAACCTGCCCTTCCAGACCCAGACCGGCACCACGGGCCCCGACCTCATCACCGGCCTGCCTTACGCCGACACGCTGTCCGGCCTCGCCGGCAACGACCTCATCACCGGCCTCGGCGGCGACGATACGCTCAACGGCGGCGACGGTAGTGACACCCTGGACGGTGGCGACGGCAACGACACCCTCACCGGCGGTAACGGCATCGACTCCTTGCTGGGCGGCAACGGCAACGACATCCTCGATGGCGGCGCCGGCATCGACACTCTCGCCGGTGGCAGTGGCGACGACCAGTTGTCCGGTGGCACCGGCATCGACACCCTGGATGGCGGTGCCGGCAGTGACACCCTGGACGGGGGTGATGGCAACGACACCCTCGAAGGTGGCGATGGCGCGGACGTGCTGATCGGCGGCCTGGGCGACGATGCCCTGGGCGGTGCGGTCGGGTCGTCCGACTTCTATTCCTACCTGCCCAACGTCTACCGCGGTGGTCCCGGCAACGACGTCCTCCGCGGCAGCGGCGGGCAGACCGGCGACACGTACGAGTTCAACCTCGGTGACGGCCACGACACCCTCATCGAGAACTGGGGGTACTACAACAACGCCGTCGACGTGGTGCAGTTCGGCGCAGGCATCGTGCCGGCCGACGTGAGCGTAGCGCGCTCCGGCGTTGATCTCGTGCTGGCGCTCGCCAACGGCCTGGACAACATCACCGTCCAGAACTGGTTTGGCGAAGCGAGCGGTCGTTTCCAGGTCGAGGAGGTGCGGTTCGCGGACGGCACGGTCTGGGCCTCGACCGATCTCACCACCCAGGCGCTGGTGGTGAACGGCACGAACGGCGCCGACACCCTCCTGGGCGTGGATGCCTACAACGACACGCTCCTCGGTGGTGGTGGCGCCGACGTGCTGGCCGGCGGCAACGGCAACGACACCTTGACCGGCGGCGCCGGCAACGATGTTTTCCGCTTCAACACCGCGCCGGGCACCCTGAACGCCGACACCCTGACCGACTTCGCCGACGCTGGGGTCGTGGGGGGCGATGTCATCCAGTTGGACCACGCCGTCTACTTCACGCTGGGCGCCGGGGTGGACGTCACGCCCAAGTTCCAGAGCGCGGCGTCGAGCGTGGCGGCCAGTGCCAGCGTCAACCTCCTCTACGACACCAGCAGCGGCGAGCTCTACTACGACGCGGACGGCAGCGGCCTGAGTTACAGCCCGTCATTGGTGGCGATCTTGGCGGGTGCGCCGGCCTTGGGCGCGGGGGATTTCCTGGTGATTTGATCGCGACCCGTGGGCGCCCTTTGACGCAAGCGCGGTCTTGCGACCCAGTGCTGTTTGAACCGGCCATGGGGACCAAGGACTCAGCCACCAGGGACGGGCACCCGCCAAATCCGGCAAGGGCGGGCAAGCCCATCGAAACCCTGCCTCAGCGACCCCGTCGGTACTCGCTCGGTGGCATGCCGGTCCAGCGCTTGAATGCGCGTGAAAACGCGCTCACGTCATCGAAGCCCAGGGCCCTCGCCACTTCATCGTTACGCAGCCCGCTGCGGCGCAGGAGTTCCTGCGCGCGTTCAAGCCGCACTTCGGCCAACAAGGAGGAGTAGCTGGTGCCTTCCTCGTCGAGTCGCCGCTGCAGGGTGCGGCGCGTGAGGTGCAGGGCGTACACGACGTCGGGCAGCGGCGGGATGGGCGTCGAGGCCCGCAACCGGGTGCGCACGACCTCTGCGTAGGACAGCGGCTCCTGCATGGCCGTCACCAGGCGCCGACACTGGTTGGCGTAGAAGCGATAGGACATGGGGTTGGCCTGCGGTGGCGCTTGGTCCCACAGCGTGCGCGGGAAGTGGATCTGGTTGGTGGCCGCGCCGAAGATCACCGGGCAGTTGAAGAAGCGCTCGTAAGGTGTCACGTCGGCGGGCGCCGGATGGCGGAAGCTGACGCGGGCCGGATGAGTGTCGGCACCGAGGTTTTGCCTGAAGAGCAGCAGGGTAACGGTGGTGTCGCGCGCCACGAAGAAAGGCCCGAGATCGCCCACTTCAGGAGTTTCATAGAACGCCACGTAGTCTTCTTCGCCGCTGCGCCAGACCGTGAGCTCGATCGCACCCCAGCTGAGTTCGGGCCACATCGGCACGGCGTGGAAGAGATCGCGCATGGTCGGCGCACACGCGGCGGCCAAGCCCAGCACCCCGAAGAGCGCCAGGCTGTAGCGCTGGCCCACCAGCAGGCCCGCCGTGGGCAGGGCGAGGGTCGCGAGCGCGAGGCGATAGAAGCGCAGTTCCTGGTCGAAGCGGATCCGGTAGCTCGGTTCCTCCAGCGCGAAGCGCGGGATGTCGGTGGCCCGCAACAGCGGGTTGATGTCATGCCCATGGCCTTCGAGCACCTCGATGATGGGCGCCAGCCCGAAGGCGAGACGAATGGGCCTGAGCATGGCGCTGCCGAACAGGTACTGCGGCTTGCGCACGGTCTTGTCCCGGCCCGGTGGTCTCGAAGCCATGCGCTGGAGGTTTCCTCGCAAGTGCCAAACCGGTGGCCCGCCCGCCGGCGCGCGCCGGCAAACGGGTCGTGCGCTACTTGATGACGACCGGATTCACCGGGGCACCAGTGCCGTTGACGATTTTCAGCGGCGCCGCGGTGTAGAGGAAGGTGAACTGCCGGTCCTTCGCGCAATCCGCAGCCAGATCTTCCAGCCACGCGATTTCGGTCAAGGTCACGCCGAGGTTGCGCATCAGCGCGTTGTGCAGCGGGAGCACCACGCCGGAAACCGGATCCACCGTCACTTCGTTGGCGATGGTGTCGGTGACCAGGTTGGGGATTTCCATCTCGTGGAACCATTTGACCAGTGCCGGGCTGTAGGTGAGGCCAGGCTCGATGAAGTCCTTGTAGAACTCCTCGTGGCTCACGTTGTAGTACTTCGCAATCCAGCCCGTACGCACCACGAGGATGTCGCTCTGCTGGAGGCTGGTGCCCTGCGCGGCGGCACAGGCCAGCAGGTCCTCGTGGGTGAAGGTCTCACCGGGCTCGAGCACGTCCTTGCCGCGCCAGCGCGCGATGTCGAGCAGTACGCCGCGACCCACCACGCCGCGTTCGGCAATCGGCATGATGCTGGCCTTGGCGAGGCCGCCGACGGTCGTCTTGGCGTCATAACCATTCCAGATCTGGTTGTCGTACCACACGTGTCCAAGCGCGTCGTACTGCGTCGATCCCTGGGTGTGGCACGTCAGGTAATCGTCTGCGTAATGCAGGCCGCCCGGGAAATCGAGTCCCTTGCCCGCCATCCAGTGGCCTTCGTCGATGAGCGAGGTCCGGATGGCGCCGCTGCGGCCTGGCCACACCGGATCACCTGCGGGATTGGCCATTGGCACCTGCAGCGTGAAGACCTTGCCGGATTTGATGGCGCCCGCGGCTTTCACGACCAGCTCGGGCGTGAGGTAGTTGAGGCTGCCCACTTCGTCATCCGGACCCCATTTGCCCCAGTTGCGGGGAGAGTCTTTCAGGAGTTCGGTCAGGTTCGGAACGATCTTGGTTTGCTCGGTGCTCACGGTAGTCTGGCTCCCCTTGCGGCTGGTTTATTGGTTTGAAGATTTCTTGCGAGGATGCCGCAACGCGGCATCCCATCCGGCCTTGCCAGGCTGGCGGATTGAGTGGTCGTGGCAACCAGCGCGAACCAGCCTGCGCAGGCGAGGCTGGCACCAGATGCAAAGAAATTTACACATTCCGTCATTCACGAGCCATGGGCGCGTGGGGAGACTGTGCCATCGACAACACGACCGGGCATCCAGCCGCGGCAGATTTCTCAAGGTGAGGAGCCACGCATGAAGTTCATGTTTTTTTTCTATCCCGCGATCCCGGCCACCATGGACGAACGCGAGAAGCTGCGCCCGATCGCCGCGCGCACCGATCGCTTCCAGCAGATGCTCGAGGAAATCGTCGAGCTTTCGCAGATGGCGGAAGATCTCGGCTTTGAAGCAGTCACCTATCCCGAGCACCACCTGCACACCGAAGGCGGCGAGATGGGCAGCCTGCCGCTGCTCACCCAGCACGTGCTCGCCAACACCAAAACCATCAAGGCCGGCCCCATCGGCTACGTGCTGGCGGGCTGGGATCCGCTGCGCCTGGCGCTCGAAATCGCCTGGCTGGACCAGATCACCAAGGGTCGTACCATCGTCGGCCTTGCCCGTGGCTACCAGACTCGCTGGCTGAACCAGATGGCCCAGAAGCTCCACGTGGCGGCGTCCGACATGTACGCCAAGGACGGCGCGCCCGACACGGACACCATCAACCGCGAAGCCTTCCAGGAAATCTTCGAGATCCTGAAACTCGCGTGGGGCGAGGAAAGCTTCCGCTTCAAGGGCAAGCACTACCAGTACCCCTATCCCTTCGAGACCGGAACGCCGTGGCCGGCGGCCGACTGGACCCGCAAGTACGGGGCCCACGGCGAAATCGACGACAACGGTTTCATCCAGATGCTGAACGTCGTGCCCAAGCCCTACCAGAAGCCGCATCCGAAGCTGTTCCAGGCGTTCTCGCAGAGCGAGAGCACCATTCGTTGGGCAGCCCAGGTGGGTTCGGTGCCCACCATGCTCACCTCCGATCCGACGACCTTGCGCGCCTATGCCGAAGCGCACGTCGATGAAGCTCGCAAATGCGGCCGCGAACTCGCGCTGGGCGAGAACATCGGCGTGTTCCGCGGCGTGTACGTGGCGGACAACAAGCAGCAGGCGCGCGATCTCGCCATGAAGGGCCTGATGGGCACCGGCTGGCCGGGCTGGGCGCATGACTTTGGATTCACCGACGCCTTCCGCCTGCCGGAGGACGACATCAAGTACCCGGGCCAGCGCCTGCCAGTCTCCGAAGTGCGGATGGAACGCTTCGAAGAAGCCCATTTCTGCCTGGTCGGCAGCCCGTCGGACGTGCGCAAGGAAATGGACCTGCTGGTGGAGACCTGCAATCCGGAATACTTCATCTGGCAGAGTGATCAGGGATACCTGCCGCTCGACGACTGCAAGCGCGTGCTGGAACGCTTTGGCAAGGAAGTGATGCCGCACTACAAGTAAGGCATCCGACGCGCCGCGCCCGCCGCGGTGGCGCGAACGCTGGCTGAGGCCGCGAGTCCCGGCCGGTGTTGACCGCGCTGCCAGGGGGATAGTCTTCGCTGCCCACAGGCCCACGCAGGTCCACGTCGCTGCTTGCTGGCCGTGGTTCCGGTGCACCGGCGGCCCTTGAACCGCCGTTGCTCGCGCCGTTGTCCACCCGCCGAATCAGGCCCCCACCGGTCCTTGTGACACCACCCCGAAGCCTGCCACCCACTCGGCGATGGGCGCATAGAATTCAAGCTTCGGT
Source organism: Gammaproteobacteria bacterium (assembly GCA_043744805.1). GTDB lineage: Bacteria > Pseudomonadota > Gammaproteobacteria. Next base: position 3,600 of record JAYTTZ010000103.1, on the reverse strand, counting down.
GGGCGGGCACCCAGTGCCGACATCGCGGCCGCCACTGCAATCCAGGTGCGGATTTCATGGCCACCCCGACCACCGTCACGGCTGATGCCGGCATCGTCATAGGCGGTGAGGCGCCCGAAGTCCTGCGCGAGCAAGGCGGCCAGGAAGTCGTGATCCCATGCCGGGTTGAGCGGCACGCCGTTGCTGGTCCCGGCCACCTGTCCCCGGGCGTCTTCCAGCACACGGGCCTGGCGCGCGGCGCGCGCTTCGCGGCTTACCGCGCCGCCGCCGATGAGTCGTTCGCGTACTTCGGGCGCCGCCGTGTCCAGCGCCGGCACCGGCGGATCGTGTGAGATCCCGCCAGAGCCCAGCAGCAGCACGCGCTGGTCGAGCGTGCCCAGGAACTCACCCACCGCACGGCCCAGGGCTTCGACGCGCTTGAGCGGCGGGCGCGGCGCGCCTACGCAGTTGATGAAGATGGGCAGCATCGGCGGGAGTTGGTCCCAGTCCACCAGCATCTGCGTGGTCTGGGTCAGGCCGTGGTCAACTTCCATGCGCCAGGACACGGCAAGATCGACGCCGCGCTGGTGTGCATGCTCGGCCGCCCGCACCGCCAGCGCCGGAGCACAAGGCAGCGGTCCCGACGGGGTGTTCCAGTCGCCAATGGATTCCGCCATCGCCCCGATGCAGAACGAAGGCATGAGTCGATGGAAGAACCCGTTGAAATGATCGGGGCCGAACACCACCAGCAGTTCCGGCGCGAAGGCCACGACCCGGTCCCGCAGTTGCTCGAAGCAGGCATCGACCGCTGCGCGTACGCCAGGTCCCGGCTCGCTGTGATCCTTCAAGGGCGTATGCGAGGCGCAGATCGCGAGCACGCTCATCGCGGGTCTCGCCGGAAGGCGTTGGCGGGCACGCCACGCCGGTGGGATCGAGGCGTGGGTGCGCTCATAAGGTTTCCATGAAGCGGTCGAGGTGGTCGAGGTAGTACTGCTTGCGGCCGTATTCGCGCTGGATTCCTGCAAGCAAGGCGCCGCGTTCGCCCGCGTAGTTCATTTCGTAGAGTTCGTGGCGGGCGCCGAACTCGGTGCCGGCCAGATCCCAGGCAAGCTTGAAGAGCCGGGCCTTGGCGTTGCCGCTGATGCCGGCGCCGCGCAGCGAGCGTTCGAGGTCTGCACTGATCGGTGAATCGAACTCGCTGAGTGAAGCCGGCAACTGGATGAGGCCACCGCCCCCCAGCTTGCGCAGCATGTTGACGAGCTTGGGATAGAACACCGGCCCGAACGCGCGGCCAGCTTGCAGTGCAAAGAGATCGGGATACACCACGCCGTTGTCGGGATCGAGCGTCGCTTGTTCCTCGGCCGAGCGCGTGGTGCTGCGGATGACTTCGACGCAGGCCGCGGCTTCGCCGAGCACTTCCATGCTGTCGGCGCGCGTGGCGGTGCCTGCGGCTTCCGCCATGCGCACCAGGACGGCATAGACGAAGCCCATTTTTACTTCCAGCCGCGCGTTGGTCTGGTGCGCGGTGAGTTCGCGCATCCGGGTGTCCTTGTACATGCGGTTGAGGAAGGTGATGTCCTCGTGCAGGAACACGCGATCCCAGGGCACCAGTACGTGGTCGAAGACCACGGTGGCATCCATTTCGTCGAACTGCGAGGACAGTGGAAAGTCGTGGCGGGCACCGGGATGCGCGAACGAAGGACGACACAGGGTCTTGAGTCCCCTGGTAGCCATCGGGATGGCGAAGACGTTGGCGTGTGCTTCTTCCCCCGGCTGGAAGGTGGGTGGGAACGGCCACACCAGGATTTCGTCGGCGTAGGGCGCGGCGGTCGCGATGCGTTTGATGCCGTGGAGGACCAGGCCGTCGCTGTTGCGATCGATGACGCGCAGGCAAATGGCCGGATCATCCTGCTGGTGGCGCAGCTTGCCCTTGTCGAGCTGTGGATCGAGCAGCGCGTGGGTCAGGAAGAGATCGTGCTTCGCCACGTACCGGTAGTAGTTGACCATCGCGTTGGCGCGCTCCGCGGAGAACCCCGCGAAGAAGCTTCGCTTGGCTGCCAGCGCCGCCATCATCACGTTCAGGAAATCCGGACTGCGGCCCATCATGCCGCAGGTGGACTCCGCCGCGATGAGGTAGGCCTCGCGCTTGAGGCGCAGTTGCGCCTGCGTGCGCGGGAACTCATACGGTCGGGCGATGCGCTCGCCGAATTCAGGGCAGTCTACGGTGAGCACGTCGCGCCAGCGCGGGTCGTGCTGGAGGTCGTAGAGGCGGGCCAGCGAGGCAATGGAAGCCTTGAAGGGTTCGAACTGCGTGACGTCCCTGACGCGCTCGCCCTGGTACCAGACTTCGCGATCGTCGCGCAGTCCTGCGATGAATTGTTGCCCGGTGCGGACGGCCATGCGGTGCTCCCTGTAGGTTCTGGAACTGAAAAATGAGCTGCGGCCGGCTAGCGCCAGTGCTCGCCGGTGAATGCTTTGCGCAAGATCGGCTGGAAGCGGGCGAGTTCGATACCGACGAGCGGCAGCACTTTCTCGACCAGCAGTTCATTGCTGCGGAGGAGGGTATCGATGGGCGCCGGCCCCACGGACAGCCACGGCACGATGAGTTCGGTCTCCAGCATGGTGACCCTGTGTTCGATCTTGCGGGATCCTGCAAGGTGGTCGGCGCGATGCCAATTTTCACCAGTTGGCCGACAGCGTCCAGCCTGTCGGGTGCGAGGTGGCGGATTTCTTCGAGCTGTTTGCTGCGGTGGAAGGCTGCGTGACGCGCCTCGCGGCCGCACGCCGCGACGCCAACGACGTGCGGGCAGTCAAGGCGCTGTGTCGGCAGATCGATCAAGACCTCAAGCTCGCCGGCGGACCGGCAGCACGCGAGCCCGCCTATCGCCGACTCAACCTCGAGTTCCACACCGCCATCCACGCGATGTCGCGCGCGCTGCTGGCCTGTGCGGTGGCAGCGGGCATGTGGGACCGGAGTGATTTCTTCATCAAGGTGGCCTTTGGATCGCTCTATTTCAGCCGACGCGTGCGCGCCGCATTACAGGCCATCAGGCGCGCCATCCTCGACGCCGATCCGGCGGCTGCCGAAGTCGCCGTTGAAAGTCATTTGCGCGAGGTGGGGGCCGGTGTCGTGGCACGACTTTCCGTACCTACCTGAAAAACCATGAAGGCCTGGGCGGCGTCGCGCGGCGCTTCCTGCATCGGCACGTGGCCGATGTTGGGCATCACCTGGAGCGTGCTGCCGGGGAGGAGCGCGTGCAGGATGGCCGCACCTGACACATGCAGCAGGCGATCCTTGTCGCCCCACTGGATGAGCGTGGGGACGGTCACGCCCTTGAGCGCTTCTTCCAATGGAATGGCAGTCGCGGAGAGCTGTTCGAACAAGCGTCCGTGGAAATCACAATCCGTGATGGCGCGAGCCGCCAGGGTGCGCGTCACCGCGCCGGGGAGGTAGCGCGGTGTCGCCACCACCATGCGGATGATGCGCTGGAAATCCGCCGGGGTTCTCACCAGTAGCGGATTGTCGCCGCCGGCAATCATCTGCTGCAGTTCACTTTCCTCGGCGGTCGCCACGCCTGCCGGCGCCAGCAACCACAAGGTCCGGACCTGGCCTGGATGGCG
>JAYTTZ010000102.1:0-9072 GCA_043744805.1 Gammaproteobacteria bacterium | reverse complement strand
CGGCGTAGTGCGCGGCCAGGTAGCCGCCCATCGAGTTACCTGCGAGGTGGAAGCGCGTGAGCCCAAGGTGCGTGATGAACGCTTCCAGTCGTCCGAGCTGGTCGTCCAGCGTGTAGCTTGCCGAGGGCACCCGGCTGCTGTCGCCAAAGCCAGGCAGGTCGGGCGCAACCACGTGGTACTGCGAGGTCAGGCTCGCCGCCATCGGTGCCCAGGCATCGCAGTCCGCGCCAAAGCCGTGGATGAGGAGCAACGTGTCGCCACTGCCACCTTCCAGGTAATGCAGCGTGTGGTCGTCGACCACCAGGCGGTGGGAGCGAAGCCCGGCAACCCGTCGCTGCAGCGCGATGAGCGCACGGCAGACAGGCGCCGGGAAGAGGTGGTAGGCGAGCATCAGGGCTGCAAGCAGCCCTACGATCGTAGGCAACATCGGCGCGACTCCCTTCAGGGTATGCGCCGACTGTACCGTTACTCGGGGATTTCGGGCAGCAGCAAGTGCGAGGCGCCGGCGTCATCGTGGAAAACCTGCTGTAACGCAGGCACCAGCACAGTGGCTTGGTGCGCGAGTTCCCCGGTGTTGGGATTGCGGTCATAGCGCGGGAAGTCGCTGGACGTCACCAGCACCCGCAGTCGATGACCTGCCTTGAAGACCATCGAGGTGGCCCACAGGTCGACTTCAATCCGCAACCGCGTGCCAGGTTCCACCAGTTCGCGCCGCCGGCCGTCGCGGAGCGAGAGGCGCAAGACCCCGTCGACCACGTTGAGCGTGCGACCGTCGGGGTGGACGTCGCACAGCTTCAGCATGAAATCGGTGTCGCGGCCGCTGGTCGCGACGTACAACACTGCCTTCAGCGCACCGGTGATTTCGAGGTCCGCGTCCAGCACATCCGAGGTGTACTCGAGCACGTCGCGGCGGCCGCGGAGGGGTGCCTGATCCACCGGCCCGGGGGTGTACTGCGTGGGCAGCAGCAGGCTGCCGCCGCAGGTGGGGCAGGGATCGTTGGGGTCGTAGATAAAGCTCCGCGCAGTCGTGCCCGCAGCGTGGCGTTCGCGCCCGAAGCTGCCGTCGCCGTTCAGGTACCAGGCGCGGACCTGCGCGCGCGCCGGCGGCCATTCCTGTTCGTCGCGCCAGCGGTTGCGTCCCTGCACGAAGATCTTGACCGGCGCTTCGGGCGCGCCGGCGTCGCCGTCCTTCATCCAGCGATCGAACCAGCGGAGCTGCAACTTGGTGAGGTCTTCCTTCATGTCGAGGAAAAGCCCGTTGGCGCGGAAGCCGAAATCCACCTGGCCCACCACGTTGTGGAACATCGCATGCGCCCAGGGGCCGATGATCAGCCGGCTTTCGCGCCGCGCGACGTCGCTGCCGGCGGACTCGCGCATCGACTTGAAGTGCTGCAGGTCGCCCGCGAGCAGGAGGTCGTGCCAGCCGGCAATCGAGAGGCTCGGGACTTTGACGTCGGCATGCTTGCCACTGAGCAGCAGGCCGTCGGTCCAGGGGTCCGGCGCCGGGTGTTTGAGCATCTCGTAGAAGAACGGCAGGAAGCGCTCGTCACCCGGGCGAGTCGGTGTGAATTGGTCGAGGGGCAACTGGCGCAGGACCGTGTCGAAGTCATCCATGTCGTCCACCAGCTGGACCAGCAGCGGGAAGAACTCGGCGGGTTGCGGGCGCGAGCGGATGAGGGCGGCCGGGCCGATGGCGCGCATGGCCCACATCGCCAGCAGGCCGATGTTGAAGGCACCGCCGCGCCAGAAGTGGTTGTGCCAGAAGTCGCAAGGCGCCGTGGTGGGTGAGATGGCGCGCAGCGCAGGGTGGCCGCTGGCTGCCGTGAGCCAGGACGTACCACCCATGTAAGAAAGCCCGTAGCAGCCGACCGCGCCGCTTGACCATGGTTGGGCGGCCGCCCAGCCAGCGCTGTCGTGGCCGTCGGCGAGTTCGTCGCGATACGGGAAGAACACACCACCTTCCGAAGCCCAGCGCCCGCGGACATCCTGGATCACGACCGCATAGCCGGCGGCGGCGGCGCGGATCGGATCGAGCGTCATGGCCGTGATGGGCCAGAGTTCACGGTTGTAGGGCGTGCGCTGGAGCAGCACCGGGTATTGACCCGCAGCCTGCGGACGATAGACGTCGGCGCGCAGGATGACGCCGTCGCGCATGGGTACCGGAACGTTCTTGTCGACGATCACTGTCATCGGTCTCAACTCCTGCTTGCAGTGTGGGTCTGGTGCGCATCGGCGCGCGGGTCGTGGACCGTTGGCTGGACGCCCATCAGCAGTTCGAGATTCTGGCGGTGGGCATCGACGACGGCCAGCCAGTCGGTGAGGAAGGACAGGCCAAGTTGAGTCACGGTGTACATGCGCCGTGCCGGGCCGTCCGTGGAGGTGTCCCAGTCCGAGGAGACCAGGCCAAGTCGTTCCATCTGGCGCAAAGTGCGGTAAATCGAGCCCTTGTTGAAGTCCCCGTAGCCTGCCTCTTCGAGGCGCTGCACGAGGTCATAACCATACGCCGTCCACCCCCGGAGCAGGGCCAGGAGGTGTGCCATGAGCATGTCGCCGGAGGGTCGGAACCCGGGCGACGTCTCGGATTTCGCCATGATCTAAAATCCTTTTGCCGCACTGCGGCAGATATTCGTTGACACCTAGGTGCGCATCGCATATAGATGGCGCCGTCAGTGTGCATCGCAGCATACTATGAAACATTCCAGCTCAACTTAAGTTCCGGAGTTACCCATGACTACAGCCCACACGAAGCCCAAGTCGGCCAAGGACGCGCCCGTCGCTGCCGCGTCGATCACCGATTACCTCGATACCCTTTCCGACAGCCACGCGAAGCTGACCGCCTCCCTCAAGGAAGGCCGGGAGCGTGCCCGCCGCGTCTCCGAAGAGGTCACCGACGCCATGCTGGCCGGCCAGCGCGACATGTTGGTCATCGCCCGCCAGTTCGCCGGCAACCCGACCGACGTCAGTGCCAACACCAAGGCACTGATGGATGCCGCCACCGCAGCCCAGGAACGCTCCTTGAACCTTGGCAAACTCGTCTACGGCGAGCAGGTCCAGGTGGGCGCGGAACTCCGCAAATTCTGGGAATCCTCGCTGGCCACGCCGCCCAACTTCATGGCGTCGATGCCGAAGCTTGGTGACTTCGGCAAAATGGGTAGCTGGTTTGCCACGCCCGAATAAGCCCGATTAAGCCTTAATAAGGCTCACTCGCCCGCGAGTCCCGCCCTGGGCCTCGCGGGGCTCTCCCTGAACTAGCGCGGATTCCCATGACATCACGGCAAAGCCTGGACTACGACGACCTCCCGGAAGGGGCGGACTTCGACAACCCGTTTGCCCACGACCCTGCCGTCGAACCCACCACCACGCCGTTGTGGCGTGAAGCCGCGTGGGGGCTCGACTGGATAAAGCTCCGTTTTTCGCCGGTCTTCTACGGGGCCGGTGTCCCGCGCGGTCGCAACGAACCCGTGCTGCTCATCCCCGGCTTCATGGCTGGCGATGGCCTGATGCTTGAACTCCATCGTTGGTTGAAGCGCATCGGCTATCGCTCCTACCTCGCCAGCATTCCCTGGAACAACGACTGCCCCGATCGCACCGCGCGCCTGCTCGCGCAGCGCGCTCAACGCATCCGCCAGGAAACCGGCATGCCTTTGCGTGTCATCGGACATAGCCTGGGCGGCATGCTGGCGAAGAGCCTGGTGCAGGACTGCCCTGATCTGTTTGATCGCATCATCACGCTGGGTTCGCCGTTTCGTTCCATGGTGAAGGCGCATCCTGCGGTGGTCGGGATCTGGGACCACCTCAAGCGCGCGCAGAGTGGCCTCATCGGCCGCAACCTGCATGCGTCCTGCGGCACCGGCCACTGCATGTGCTCGTTCGTCCGTAACCTGCTGGATCCCAAGCCACGCGATCAGGTGGCGCAGTTCGCGATCTTTTCGCGCACGGATGGCGTAGCGGAATGGAGCAGCTGCGTCGAGGAAAATCCGCGACACAACACCGAAGTCCATTGCACCCATCTCGGCATGGTCTTCCACCCAGAGGTTTACCGGGCCGTGGCCCGACGCCTGGCCCAGCCGCTCCACGCGGCGCGCACGGCCAAATCACTCACACTCACAGGATCGACGGAGCGCCCCCATGAATGACGATGACCAGCTGAATCCGGTGCGCCTGTGGCGCGAATGGTTCGTGAAATCCGAAAAGGCATGGAGCCAGGCGATGACCGACGTCATGGGCGACGAGCGCGTCTCCAAGGGCATGGGTCGTTACATGCAGGAAGCACTGCATTCGCACCGCATGTTCAGTGAATCCATGGCGCAGTACCTTGCCAACCTCAACCTGCCCTCGCGCCAGGACATTCTGGATCTCAGCGACCGCATGGGCCAGGTGGAAGACGCGCTCGGGGCCGTGCAGGTGGAACTGCGCGAGCTGCGCACCCGCATCTCGCAGGGCGTAACCGTGGTGCCGATGTCCACCACCGAGCGCGCCAAGCCCACGCGGACCAAGCGACCGCCGGAGCAGGGCTGAGATGGCCACCCGCCGCGCGCCAGCGGCGCGACCTCCCGCCGCGCCCACCATCCCGCAGGAAGAAATCGACCGCCGGGTCCAGCGGGCGGTTGAACGCACGCTGGCCCGCAACATCCCCGGCCTGCGCATGCCGGCGGCGGAGCTCGACCTCGACCTCGACGTCGGCCAGACGCCAAAGGAACTCGTCTATACGCGCGACACGCTGCGCCTATACCACTACAAGCCTATGCTGGACGAGATCTACCGCGTTCCGCTGCTGGTGGTGATGTCGCCCGTCGCCAAGGGCTACATCCTCGACCTCGCCCCCGGCCAGAGCCTCATCGAATACTTGTTGCTGCAGGGCTACGACGTCTACATGATCGACTGGATCGCACCACGTCGGGAGCACTCCGCGCTCGGCATCAAGGCGTTTGCAGAAGACATGCTGGGCGAGGCCGTCGCACACGTGGCCACAGATTCCGGCGAAAGCGAAGTCACCCTCGTCGGCTATTGCATGGGCGGTATGCTGGCCAGCCTCTACACCGCGCTGCATCCGCGCTCCGGGATCAAGAACCTCGTGTGCTTCACCACGCCCGTCAATGCGGAGGGGATGACGCTCTACAAGCAGTGGGTTTCGAGCAGCGCGTTCGACATCGATCGGCTGGTGAAAGAGCTTGGCGTCATTCCCGGCGAAATGATCAACGCCTCGATCCAGGCGCTGCGCCCGCTACAGCGCAGCGCCAACCAGATGCAGCTCCTGAACAACGTCGACAACGACGCCTTCGTCAAAGCCAACCTGCGGTTTGATCGCTGGGCGGCGGAACAATTGCCGCTGCCTGGTGAACTCATGCGCGAATTCGTGCGGGATTTCCTGCGCGGCAACCAACTCATCAGTGGCGATTTCCACGTGGGTGACAAGCCCATCGATCTGGGTAAAATCCTGATGCCCTTCCTCCACGTGGCCGCCGAGTATGACCACATCGTGCCAACGGCCGCGTCCCGCGACCTCATTGGCCTGGTGGGCAGCAAGGACAAGCAGGAGATCGTGGTCAAGGGCGGCCATGTCAGCCTGGTCGCCGGCGGCAACGCCGTGTACCGGCTGTGGCCCCAACTCGATCGCTGGCTGGCGGCGCGCTCCGTGTAGCGCCAAGCCCAAGTCGGAAGTCCCCCGCACCCGCCTTCGTTTACCTCTCAAAAGTTCCAGGAGAATCCCCCTCATGACGCAGACCCGCATCGCTGAGGCATGGAAGCACTATCCGCTGCATACCAAGCTGCAGGGCAAGCCCTTCACGCTTCGCCCGATGACCCTGGACGACGGTGAGGCCCTACGGCAATTCGCCGTTGAACTACCGGCGCACGACCTGCTGTTCATGCGCCGGGACATCACCAAGCCCGAAGGCATCGGTCGCTGGATCGACGCCGTGAAGCGCGGCGCGATGTACACCGTGCTGTGCGAAGACGCCCACGGCATCGCCGGTTATTCCTCGCTTCACCTCACCGAACTCGACTGGTCCCGGCATGTCGCCGATCTCCGCGTCGCCAGCGCGCATCGCGCGCGTGGCCTCGGGCTTGGGCGCCTGCTCGCCCGCGAGGCCTTCAACATGGCGCTCGCGCTCGGTATCGAAAAAGTGGAAGCCCGCATGACTCCCGACCAGCAGGGCGCGCGAGCATTGTTCCAGGAACTCGGCTTCCAGCCCGAAGCCCTGCTGAAGGATGCAGTGAAAGACCGCGACGGCGAGTACCACGACCTCCTCATCATGGCCTGTAACGTGGAAGTCTTCCTCGCCCAGCGCCAGGCCTTTGGCGTCGCCTGAGCCACCGCCGCCCGTCCGCGGCGTGATTAGACCGCACGGCGGATCCAGTCGGTCAGTGCGCCTGCGGGCAGCGCACCGGACTGCCGGGCGATTTCCTGCCCACCCTTGAAGACAATCAGCGTCGGGATGCTGCGGATGCCGTAGCGTCCGGCAACGGCCTGCGCGTCATCGGTGTTCAGCTTGGCCAGGCGCACCGCGGGCTCGAGTTCCGCCGCCGCCTGCGCGTAGGCTGGCGCCATCGAACGGCACGGTCCGCACCACGGCGCCCAGAAATCCACCACCATCGGTAAATCGCTGCCTTGCAGGTGGCGATCGAAATTGTTGGCGGTCAGTTCCAGTGGATGACCGGTGAACAGCGGCTCGCGGCAGGCGCCGCAGCGTGGGTGCTCGGCGAGTCGGGCCGCCGGCAGGCGATTGGTCTTGTCGCAGTGGGGACAGACGAGATGCAGGGGGTCACTCATGGCGGCGCCTTGGTACGGGGATACCGCGCAGATGGCGGGTCAGGGCGAGGATTTCAAGGGGCGGCGCGGATCCCCTGGCAGGTTCCGGGCAAAAAAAACGAGGTGCCCATTACAGGCACCTCGTTGTCAGTCTCACTAGGGTCGTCGTTTTTCTAGCATTTAAAAGCGGAAGCGCGGCATCACTTCCTTAGCGAAGAGACTCATGCTGTTGCGGATGTTGTGCGGGGCGAGGCCCGGCAGCGCCATTGCGCACACCATGTGGGTCAGGCGACCGGCCTTGGTGTAGGCGTCGATCATTTCCGCAGCGTCCTTCGGCGTACCGACGATGGCTTCTTCGCCGAAGAAGCTGAACGCCTGCTTGCTGATCATGTCGTCGACGCTCGCGATGCCTTCCATCGCCTTTTCGTCGCCCGGCTGGTCGCCCGCTTCGGCAAACCACTTGGCGTACTGGGTCGCCATGAAGTGCAGCGGCTTGGCGGCCAGTTCCCAGGCCTGTTCGCGACTCGGTGCCACGTACACGGCGCGCAGCTGGGCGATGTTGAAGTTGCGCGGATCGCGACCGAACTTGCGCAAGTTATCGTCGTAGAGCTTGTCCATCGAGCGAGGGCCGACGCCCTGGAAGTGGAAGCCCATGCGCGCGGCGCGCTCGATGGCCTTGGGGGCGATGGCGCCCATCCACATTGGCGGGTGCGGGCGCTGCAGTGCCGGCGGAACGATCTGGATGTCTTTGAGCTTGGTGAACTTGCCGTCGATGGTGACGGACTCGCCGGACAGCAGGCGCTGCACGATTTCGGCGCCTTCGGTCATGCGCGCGCCACGGGTGGCGGCGGGAATGCCCTGGTCGTCGAATTCAGCCGGGCGGTAGCCGAGGCCCACGCCGAGTTCGAAGCGACCATTGGAGATGAGATCGACGGTGGCGGTGTCTTCCGCCAGGCGCACCGGGTTGTGCAACGGCAGGAGGACCAGAAAGGTGCCGATGCGGATGTGCGTGGTGCGGGCGGCGACGGCGGCTGCGATCGGCAGCAGGGACGGCGAGTAGCCGTCGTCGACGAAATGGTGTTCGGTCAGCCAGGCATCGTCGTAGCCCAGGGCTTCGGAATCGGAAATGAGATCAAGGTGTGTACGGTAAAGCTGTTCCCACGGCACGCGGGCAAATTCGGGATTGCGGAACGGCCAGAGGATACCGAAACGAAGGCTCATCAAGATCTCCCTGAATGGATTGGTATTGTTCGCGGGCCCTGGAAGTTACACTCGGCCCCGACGTAGGGCAAGCGAGCCGCAATGCAAGCGCGACGCAGCATCCCACCGCGCTAACCATCGAAAGTCCACCAGTGCTCGGCTATCGACACATCTTCCATGCCGGCAACCATGCCGATGTCCTCAAGCACGCGGTACTCGCCCTCACGCTGCGGGCGCTGCTGCGCAAGGACAAGCCTTTGGTCTATATCGATACCCATGCCGGGGCGGGCAGCTACCCGCTCGACGATCCGCGCGCCACGCAGACCGGGGAATACCTCGCCGGCATTGCCCGCTGGTGGCAGGGTGCGCCCGACGCCCCCTCGCTGGCGCCCTTGTTCGAGATCATCCGCGGGGAGAATCCGGACGGGGCGCTGCGCCGTTATCCGGGCTCGCCCGTCATCGCGCATCGCATGCTCCGGCCCGACGACCGCATGGTCCTGCTCGAACTCCATCCCTCGGACCACCAGTTGCTGGCGGCCGCCCTCGGCGGTACGCGGGGTGTACGCATCGAACAGGCCGATGCCTTTACCCGCCTCAAGGCTTTCGTGCCTCCACAGGAACGTCGCGGCGTGGTCCTCGTTGACCCGCCTTACGAACTCAAGAGCGATTATGCCAACGTCGTGGACCTGCTGGCCGATGCGCACCGGCGCTGGGCTACTGGCGTCTACCTGCTCTGGTATCCGGTGCTCTCGCGCCTGGCCGCGCAACGCCTGGTGGAGCGCCTGGCCGGTACCGGCATGCCCCGCCAGCTTTCGATTGAATACCTGCCGTTTGCCGATGAGCCCGGCGCCAACCTGCTGGGCTCCGGCATGCTGGTGGTCAACCCACCGTTCAAGCTCGACGCCGAACTTACGGAACTCGGCACTTTGCTTGCCGAAGGGGTTCCCGGCCGCTGCCGGGTACGTTGGACGGTGCCGGAATAGGGAGAGTCCGGACGCGGCATCGAGGCCGCGCCCGGAAACGGCTGCTAGCAGCCTGTCGGACTTGGGGAGCGTCGGCTGCGAACCGACCGCAGCCGTCCATTCGGCACCGTCTTTTTGCCCCATAGCCGGGCTATGGGC
>JAYTTZ010000101.1:0-32393 GCA_043744805.1 Gammaproteobacteria bacterium | reverse complement strand
TACTGCGCTCGGCAGTTTGCGTCCCGGCGGTGCTCGGACTCCTCACCTATTCCTGCATAGGCTGCGGGTCCTGCGCTCCGGCGGAACGCAAACTGCCTTCGCTCGCGACGTTTTTCAACAGCCTGCTAGCGCCCCCACCCGGGCACCTGTAGCCGGAGCTTGCCATCCCGATGCCTCCCGTCCCGTCGATCCGGAGGGCGGCCCGCCGAAGATGTCCCGCGAGCGTTGGTCTTGCCGGACCGACCGGCAAGGGGTCATGTCTTCAGCCGCCGATCTTGGCACCCTCGCCCGGCTGGCCGTGATCCACGCATCGCACGACTGCTGGGGTGACAGCCCGGTGCGCCACGCTTGCCGCTGCTGGCTGCTCCGCGCAGGATCCGGAGCCCGCCCGGTGCGCGTCGCCATTACGTACGGTCTGGGGTGAAACACCTTTGGCAGCGGCGCCGTCGTTGCCGACCCGTACGAACAGGAGGCTGCCGTCCTGATGCGATTAATCCACGCGAAGCTGGTCCTGGCGGCGGCGTTCTGGGCCATGACGCCAATCTTTGGCCGCATGCTGGCGCACTACGAGGCGCCCTACGCGCTGGCAGCCGGGCGCTTCCTCTTCGCCACCCTCACGCTGTTTGCGATCCTGCAGTGCCGTCCCAAGCAAGAGCGACTGATTGAGTGGCGGGACCTCCCGGCCTTCGTGATGCTGGGCGTGACCGGCATTTTCCTGCACAACGTGCTGGTGTTGATAGGCGTGCAGTACACGCAGGCCAACCGCGCCAACGTCATCTTCGCCAGCATCTCGCTCATGGTGGCGCTGCTTGATCTGGTGTTCATGCGCCGGATCCCGGGGCGCTGGGCGGTGCTGGGCCTGATCGTCGGGATCCTGGGGACCGTCGTGGTGGTGACCGACGGGAAGTGGGCAGCACTGGGCGGCGGTGGCATCGGGCCCGGCGAATGGCTGGTGCTGGGCAGCGCGGCGAGCTGGGCGGTCTACTCGGTGCTAGGGCGGCCACTGCTGGCGCGCTACCCACCGCTGACCGTGGTGTTCTACGCCTCGCTGTGCGGTACCTGCCTGCTGCTGCCCTTCGTGGTGCTGGACCGCGCCGTCCTGCCTTCGCTTCTGCGTGACCAGGACGCCTGGCTGATGGTGGCGTTCGTCGGCTGCTTCAATTCGGCGCTGGGTTTCCTCTGGTATTACCAGGCCGTGCTCTCCCTGGGTGCCATGACCAGCAGCGCCTATATCAATCTCGTGCCCGTGTTCGGCCTGGTGTTCTCGGCGCTAATGCTCGGCGAGTCGACGACGGTGGCGCTGGTGGCCGGTGCCGCACTGGTGATTGCGGGCCTCGTGCTGCTCGAACGCGGCAGCACGCGCACAGCCTGAGCTACTCCACGCGCGGCGCGCGGCGCGGGACGAAGGCAATGGGCTTTGGGCCCTGTTCGACGCAACCGGTTTCACAACACGCGCCGGGCTCCACCGTGGTGGCCGGGGCTTGCGCCAGCACGCCGCGGGCCATCAGGCGCGTCACCAGTTCTTTGCGCTCCTGCACGGGATAGCGCCGGTAGATTTCGCGCTTCATGGCTTCGGGCGAACCACCGCCGTGCAGGCTGATGACTGACATCCAGCCCGCGGCGTCGGACGCCGTGAGGTCTTCGATGAAACGCGAGACTTCCGCGCGTTGCGCCCAGGGAAAGCCCGCGCGGCCGCCCAGCACGGCGGCAAGGTCGGCACGGGTTTCCGGGTTGTGGTCTTCATCGGGCCCGGGCAGGGTCACGATGAGGCCACCTGACACCTGGTGGGCCAGGCGGTGCATGTCGTAAATCTGGGTCGCGAGCAGCAGCTTGCCGATGTTGGCGTAGACCGGTTCCGGTTCGAAGTTGCCTGCCGGATCCTGCACGCCGTACACGGAAGCCGCGACGCCACAGGCATAGATGGCTTCCACGAGCTTGATGAGTTCCACCATGGCGTCGCGCAGGTGGCCGTGGCGGTTCGCGTCCAGTCCATTGCCTTCGAGCATCAGCGCGCCGGCGCCGATCAGGAGATCGCCAAAACCCGCGCGCGCACCGATGCAGGTGTGGCGGTGGTGGGTGGCGTAGGACTTGGTGAGGAACTCGGAATATGCGTATTCGCCGTCGAGGAAGACGCGGTCGTGCGGGACGAACACCCGATCGAACAGGCACACGCCGGTGGTTTGGCCGTACTGGCTGCTGAAGCTCGCCTTGGCCTCACCGGGGCGGCCGGCGGGACGCGCGACGATGGTCAGGCCCGGGGCGTCGATGGGCACTGCGCAGGCCACGGCGAAATCCCTGTCCTCGGCCAGCATCGCGCGCCCGGGCAGCACCAGCAGTTCGTGCACGTAGGGCGCCGCGGTCACGATGGCCTTGGTGCCGGAAACCACGATGCCGTCGGCGCGGCGTTCGACCACGTGGAGGTAGGTGTCGGGATTCGATTGCTCGTGCGGACGCAGGCTGCGGTCTCCCTTGGCATCGGTCATTGCGATGCCGACGGTGAGATCGCCGGCCTGTACCTGGTCGATGTAGTGGACGACCCGCTGCAGGTACTGCGTACCTTCCCCTGCATCCAACCGATGGGCGAGCTGGTAAAGGGCGTTCAGGCCGTCCATGGTCAGGTAGCGCATGGCGCAGCCCGTTTCCTGGCAGACGAGGCGCACGTACTCGAGCTTGGTGAGGAGATCCTCGCGGCTTTCCGTGAGGTGCAGGAAGCGGTTGACCTCGCGTCCACCCTTGCCGACGACAGCCCGTGCAAGCTGCCGGTGCTGTGGATCGAGCGCATATTCGTAGGTCAGGCCAACGGCGTTGATGCCAGGCAGGAGGCGGGGGTCGTCCGCCACGCATGCGACGCGATCGCCGTTGACGAATACGCGCGGCTTGTAGCGGCGCAGGGATTCACGGTAGTCGAGCGCAGTCATCAGCATGGTCGGGATCTCCGCAGGCCGCGGGGGGCCGCTCCAGGGTCGGTGTTCAAGAGGCTGGTCCCAGCGGGGCGCCTTCTTCAGGGCAACAGTGCAGCGGATTTCCGCAAGGTCACCCAGAGGCCACACAGCAAGGGGCCGCCCACGGCGCACCAGGCGAGGACCGTCGCCACGCGGCCGTCACTGCTGGGGGCGATGGCGCCTGCGGTGCTGGTTTGGCCGGCGGCCTTCTCGTGCGCCAGGGCTTTTTCTGCCACGAGTGCGTGGTCGTCCATGCACCAGCGCGGGGCTACGGGCTGCACCAGGAGCTTGGTGAGCAAGCCAATGACCCGCATCCCGGCCAGCACGTGGAAGATGGGAACGTAGCGTTGTGCAGAGGGCACGTCGGCCTCGAGTCGCACGTCGTGCAGGTCGTTGACCACCCTGGGTCCCAGGATGCCGGCAGTCGACCAGGCCGTGAGCAGGCGCCCGTGGATGGCGCCCACGAACTGCGTGCCGAAGAGCTCGGCGAGGTAGGCCGGGAGGGTGGCGAAGGCGCCGCCATACAGGGCGGCAATGAGGCAGAAGCTCGCCACGAAGATCGGCAGGGATTGGGGTGCGGCCGCCCAGGCCGCCAGCAGGTGGATGGCGAGCGCGGCTGGCGGTACCAGCCAGCGATTGAATCCCGCACCGGCGATGGTGCGTTCCTTGGCCAGGCTGTCCCAGATTGCCATCACTCTTTTTCTCCAGTGGCCTGCACGGGCATCGGCGGGACGCGGCGGCGGCCCAGGTTACGCTTGGGGCGGCTCCGGCATTTCCTGGTCAAGACGCGTGCGCGGCGACAAGCCTTGCAAGGCTTCCCTGGAATGTGGTCCCGACCTCGTGGAGCCGATTATGAATCACTGCGTGAACGAATTGACGCTCGTGCCCATACAGGGGCTGCCATGAGCGGACGCTACGCAAAACACTGCCATGCGCGCGCTACGGAGGAGGCTCCATGAAGGGCTGGCGCAAGTTCGCGGCGGTCTACCTCGTGCCCGCCGGGGTCTTCCAGTCCGTGGTGGTGGGCGGTGCCTACGGCACCGGACGCGAAGTCGTTGAATTCATCTCAAGCCACGGCCCGCTGGGCGGGCTGCTGGCAATCGCGCTCGTCACGCTCGGGTTTTCTGCCGTGACGGGCGTCGCCTTCGAGTTCGCGCGCGTGTTCCGCGTCTACGACTACCGTAGCTTCCTGCGAACCCTCCTTGGACCCGGCTGGCTTGCCTATGAACTGTGTTTCATCGTGCTGCTGGTGATCGTGCTGGCGGTCACCGGCGCGGCGGCTGGACGAGTGCTGGAGGAAACCTTCAGCGTGCCGGCCCGCGATGGGACCCTGGCCATGCTGGGCGCAGTGATGGTCGGCAATTTCTTCGGCCGCCGGCTGGTGGAAATGACCCTGACAGCCGGCGCACTGGCCTTGAGCGCAGGCCTCATCGCCTATGGCGTGATGGTATGGCGGGCCGCAGGCCCCATCGTGATGGCGCGTTTCGGGACGGGTGAAGTGACGGACGGCTGGCTAACGCATGCCGCCCAGTTCACCCTCTACAACAGCGCACTGGTGCCCGTCCTGCTGTACTCGGCCCGCGATATCGAAACCCGCGCCCAGTCGTTCGGCGCCGCGTTCATCGCGGCCTGCGCCGGCATCCTGCCTGCGCTGATCCTGCATCTCAGTTTCATGGCCCATTATCCGGAAGTGCTGAAGGAAGCCCTGCCGGCGTACTGGGTGATCCTGCGTTACGGTTCGCAGGCGTTCCTGTGGGTCTACGTGGCGCTGCTCTTCATGACTATCGTGCAGACCGGCGTGGGGGTGTTGCAGGGCTTGAACGAGCGCCTGGACGCGTGGCGACTCGAGCGCTCCGGGCGTTCATTCCCGGCGTGGGGGCACGCCTTGGTGGCCGGCGTTGCCACTGGCTCGAGCCTGCTGCTGGCGGAGGTCGGCCTCGTCGACCTCATCGCGCGAGGCTACGGTAGCCTGGCGTGGGGATTCCTGCTGGTGTTCAGCGTGCCGCTGTTCAGCCGGGGACTGTGGCGGATCGTGGTGGCCGGCACATCAAACAATGAAAGGGGAGCATTCCGTGGCGCATAAAATCATCGGCGGTGAATTGAAGCTGGCTGGCGGGAAAGTGCTGCCCTTGTCAAAAGGGGTGCGCGCCGGCGAGTTCGTGATGTTGTCGGGCCAATTGGGCATCGACGGCTCGGGCAAGCTGGTGGGCGAGGACATCGAGATCCAGACCCAGCAGGCCCTTGCGAACATCAAGGACGTGCTGCGGCAAGCAGGCTGCACGCTGGACCAGGTGGTGAAGTCCACTGTGTGGCTCACCCGTCGCGAAGACTTCGCGCGCTTCAACGACGTCTACGCCGGCCACTTCCCGGTGGCGCCGCCGGTGCGGTCCACCGTGGTAAGCGAACTGGTGTTGCCGGGCGCCCTGGTGGAAATCGAAGTGCTGGCCTACGCCCCCTAAGCCGTGCGCTACCGCGAAACCGAGCTGAAACCCGGGACGACCGACTACATCGCCCCGACCACCGATGACTTCGTTGACCTCACGGTAGCGCTCACGCTGGTCATAGGCGTGGTGCTGCTGGGCCTTGGCATCCATGGACGGCAGCGTTGGCTGCAATTCTGGGGCGCGACGACACTCGTGGCCTGTGCCTTCTACTACGGGTGGATTGACCTGCACTGATCTGCACCATGGACGGCGTGCGCCCGGACGGGTTCAGCGTTTGCCGATTTCCGTCCGATGCAGATCAAGCAGCCCGGATTTGATGGCCAGCAGGCAAAGCTCCACGTCCGTAGTGACGCCGAGCTTGCGGCGCAGGTTGTGGCGATGGGTTTGCACCGTCTTGGAAGTGAGATCCAGGCGTTCGGCAATGTCCTTGATGGACAGGCCCCGGGCGAGGCAGCCGAGGATTTCCGTTTCCTTGGGCGTGAGCTTCGCCAGCCACTCGGAGGGACCGTTGGTTGCGCGTTGGGTGGCCAGGAAAGCGGCGATGGCCGGACTCACCGCCATTTCGCCAGCGGCGACGCGACGTACGCCATCGGCAATTTCACGCGCCGCGCTGCGCTTGGAGAGAAAGCCCGCGCCTCCAAGCTGGAGAAGCGCCAGGGGGTAATGGTCCTGATCGTGGACCGACAACCCGATGATTCTCAGGTTGGGTTTCAACTCCAGCAGGCGGCGGGCGACACCGAGGCCATCTTCGCGATCGAGTTCCATGTCGAGCAGCACGATGTCGACCTCCTGTTGCCCCAGGATGTGCTCGGCCCCGGCCCCATTGCTGGCAAATCCGGCCAGCTCGATGGAGGGCTCCGCGCCCAGGCGCTGGGCCAGCATCTCGGCCACGAACTTGTGGTCGTCGACCAGCATCACGCGAAACGGGGGTTTCAGGGGGCGCATCGACATGGGGTGTCCTCAAGGGGTGGCCGGGTCGTCGGGTGGCTGAACGTTAGCAGGGCCCGGGCTGCCAAGAAAGCCGGGGCCAAGGAGTGCACTTCAGGTGAACAGTACGGCAATCACCTCCAGCAGCGGACCGTGGAAGCCTGGCGCAGCGCACACCACGCCACTGTTGGCGGCGAGCCCCGCGCCTTTCGAGAAATCGAGTGGCCGACCGTCCTTGTCCGTGACCGTGGCGCCCGCTTCGGTGGCAATCACCACGCCGGCGGCGTGGTCCCAGATGTGTTCGACATAGCTGCGCTGCGTGGGTAGCCGCAAGTAAGCGTCGGCCTGGCCGCGGGCGACCACCGCGTATTTGCACTGGCTGTCGAGATTGGCAGGTGCCGCGGTAATGCCGAGGCGGCTGCGGATCAGCGCCGCGGTGCCGAGTGCGGAATGCGCTGCTTCTACGGATTCGCACATGCGCATGGCGCTGAGCGGGCGTCCGGTCGCGACCCGAATCGGCGTGGCCGACGTGATCGCAGCCTCCAACGGCAGGCTGAAGGCGCCTTCACCGGTCGCTGCGTAGAACAGGGTGCCCGTGGGATCCGGGTCGTCGAAGGCCCGGTCGAAGTTGGCGCCGAGGTTGGGGCAACCGAGGACGCCGCCAACGACCTGGCCGCGCTCGATCAGCGCAAGGGAAACGGCGTACTGGCCGCCGCGCAGGAAGCCCTTGGTGCCATCGATGGGGTCGAGCGTCCAGTAGCGCCCGGCGCTGGCGTCGTGGCTGCCCTGGTCGATCGCATCGAGCACCTCGGCGGCCGTGATCCCGGGATGGATTTCGCGCACTGCGGACGTCACGGCGGCCGCGATGCTTCGCCCCTGCTCGTCGCGTAATGCCGTCGCCGATTCCTCGCCCACGAGATTGAACGGGCCAAGTCCGTGGCCGAGGCGTAGGCAAACGACGGCCTGAGCGGCGAAATCCGCGACCGTGACGGGGCTGAGGTCAGTCTTGGTGAGCGTCTGGACAGTGGCGAGCTCGCGCTGGACGGCGCGGGTGACGCGGCAGGCCTCGGCGACGGCCGTGAGGGCGGTGGCCAGTTGGGGACTCAAACGCATGGGCAACTCGTCGGGCTGGTGGGACGGAGGGGAACCTTAAGCGTTGCCTGCGGCTGCGCGCAAATCGGGGCTGTCGTGGACCGCTCGGCGCTGGTTCGGCAAGGCGCCTTGGCTATACTCACCACTGGCCAGCCAGAGCCGGCCAGCTTTTGCCACAGGGGAATGTCGATGCCCGTCGAAACGATTTATCCGGTTTCACCGCAAGCGCTGGCGCACACGCTGGTCACGCGCGAACAGTACGAAACGCTCTACCGCCAGTCGATTGAGGATCCCGATCGCTTCTGGGCCGCACAGGCTGGCGAATTCATCAGCTGGTCGAAGCCCTGGGAGCGGGTTTCCAGCTGGGATTTCCATTCAGCGGACATCCGCTGGTTCGAAGGCGCCGAACTTAACGTCGCGTACAACTGCGTTGACCGCCACCTCGCGACGCGGGGCGACCAGGTGGCCATCCTGTGGGAAGGCGACCGCCCGGGCGATGATCGCAAGGTGACCTACCGCGAACTCCACGCAGCGGTGTGCCGCCTGGCCAACGCGCTGAAGGCCCGGGGCGTCCGCAAGGGAGACCGTGTTTCGATCTACATGCCGATGATTCCCGAGGCTGCCGTCGCGATGCTGGCCTGCGCACGCATCGGCGCGGTGCATTCGGTGGTGTTCGGTGGCTTCTCGCCCGAAGCGCTGAAGGACCGCATCCTTGATTCCGACTGCAAAGTGGTCATTACCGCCGACGAAGGCTGGCGCGGCGGCCGCCCGATCCCGCTCAAGGCCAACACGGATCGCGCCCTCGAACACTGCCCCGAGGTGCACACGGTGTTCGTGGTGCGCCACACGGGGGGTGCGATTGAATGGCATGGCGCGCGCGACGTGTGGTACCACGAGGCCACCGAAGCCGCGGGCGCGGATTGCCCGCCCGAACCGGTGGATGCCGAGCATCCCCTGTTCATCCTCTATACCTCCGGATCCACCGGCAAGCCGAAGGGCGTGCTCCACACGAGCGGTGGCTATCTCATGTTCGCAGCCATGACCCACAAATACGTGTTCGACTACCGGGATGGCGAAATCTACTGGTGCACGGCGGACGTGGGCTGGGTCACGGGGCACACCTACATCGTCTACGGGCCGCTGGCCAATGGCGCCACCACGTTGATGTTCGAAGGTGTGCCCACCTGGCCCGACAGTGGCCGTTTCTGGGAAGTCATCGACAAGCACCAGGTGAATATCTTCTACACCGCGCCGACCGCGATTCGCGCGCTGATGGGGCAGGGTGATGGACCCGTGAAGCGCCACAAGCGCACGTCGCTGCGCTTGCTGGGATCTGTGGGCGAGCCCATCAATCCCGAAGCCTGGGAGTGGTACTACCGGGTGGTTGGCGAGCAGCGCTGCCAGGTCGTCGACACCTGGTGGCAGACGGAAACCGGCGGCATCCTCATCACGCCGCTGCCCGGCGCACGCGATCTCAAACCGGGTTCCGCCACCTTGCCGTTCTTTGGCGTGCAACCGGCGCTGCTCGACGAGAAGGGCAACGAACTGCACGGGCCTGCGGAAGGCGCGCTGGTCATCAAGGGCTCCTGGCCTGGACAGATGCGTACCCTCTACGGCGACCACCAGCGTTTCCGCGAAACGTACTTCAGCATGTTCCCGGGCACCTACTTCACGGGTGACGGCGCGCGCCGTGACGCCGACGGGTATTACTGGATCACGGGGCGCATCGACGACGTCATCAACGTTGCCGGCCATCGCCTCGGAACGACCGAAATCGAAAGCGCGCTGGTCCTGCACAAGGACGTTGCCGAGGCCGCCGTGGTGGGCTATCCGCACGACCTGAAGGGGCAGGGCATCTACGCTTACGTCACCCTGAACCACGGGGTGACGCCGACCGAAGCCCTGCGTGCCGAACTCGTGGCGATGGTGCGGGTGGAAATCAGCGCCATCGCGGCACCGGACGTCATCCAGTGGGCGCCGGGCCTGCCCAAGACCCGCTCGGGGAAAATCATGCGCAGGATCCTGCGCATGATTGCCGCCAACGAAGTGGACGCGCTGGGTGACACCAGTACGCTCGCCGATCCCTCCGTGGTGGACGACCTGCTCGCCCATCGCGCGCTGACGTAAGCGGACGGCGCCGGCACCATGGGTGGAGAAGCTGACTGGCAGCGGATGCAGTCTGCGCTGCTCGAGGAGTGGCTGAAGATTGCGGGCGGCCCCCCTGCGGGTGGCACTGCTGACGTCGCCGCGTTCTGGCGCGATACCTTGGCGGGCGACCAGGCGACTGCATCCGGGGCGGGGCCCTGGAGCGCGTTCCAGCTGTTTGCGCGCACCCTCACGGCGTACAGCACGTGGCTGAAGGATTCACGGCAGCGGGCGTCGGACGTGACGGCTGCTGTGGAACGCATGCTCGACGATCTGGTTGCGGGCATCGACGTGGCGCTGAACGCAAGGACAGGCATGGGCGGCAAGGCCTGGCCCGAACCTGCCGCCTGGCCGGCCTTTGGCCTGACGCGCGAATGGCAGAAGCTTGCCACCACCCTGGCGCGCGCGTTCAACGACGAACGCGAAGCCGCACTGGCGCTGCAGATCCTGCAGTGGACCGCGTTGCGCGATGGCGCCAAGCGGATGCGCGAGAGTCTCAAGCGCACGGACGGCCCGTCAATCACCTCCTTGAAAGCCTTGTACGACCACTTCATCGATCACCTGGAAGACGCGTTCCAGGCGCAACTGCGCTCGGAAGCTTATGCCCGGGCCTTCGGTGATCATGTCAATGCCGGGCTCAAGCTGCGTGAGGCCACGCAGGCTTCGATGCGCAAGTCGCTCCCCCTGCTTGGCGTGCCTTCGATGGCGGATCTCGAATCGCTGGCCCAGCGGCTGGGTCAGCTTGAGCGCGGGATGCGGCCTAACGCACCTGGAGCACGCGCGGTCGACGGTGGCGCGCGGGCTGAATCGGCTGGCGCGGACGAGCCTGGTGCGGCGGTGGAACCTCCGCCATCGAAACCAACCGAGCGAGGAGCGACGGCAGCGAGCGCGGCGGCCCCGGCACGCGCGCCAGCGCGGAACAGGGTCGCAGCAAAATCGGGAGTCAGGCGCGGGACGGCGGCGGCGGTCGCGCAGCCCGTTGCCACGCAGGCCAGTGGGGTGCTCACGCCTGCAAGCAAGGCTGCCAGTCCGCGAAAGCCCGTGGCTGGCCGCCCCGGCCGACTTGAGCAAGCTGCGCCAGCAACTGGGGTGCCGCCCACGCCACGTGGCAGCACCGCCAAGGCAAGGCCTGTGCAGACGTTCGATATCAGTAGCATCAAGGCCAGCAAGCGCCAGAAATCCTGAGCATGGCCAAACTCGACATCAGCTGGAAGCAGCTTGCGAATGAACTGGCCGAGTGGGAGCGCCTGCTGGAAGCCGGCCAGAAAATCCTGCAGAAGCTGGGCAATCCGATGCCGGGGGCAACGGCTCGCGATCAAATCTGCCGCCTTGGAAAGGCACGGCTTTTTCGCTACCGACCCGTCGTGGAATCAGTTCAGGCGGTCCCCAGCCTGCTCGTCTACGCCTTGGTCAACCGGCCTTCGATGGCCGATCTCCAATCCGACCGCTCGATGATTCGAGGCCTGCTCGAGCGCGGGGTCGATTTGCACCTTGTAGAGTGGGACGACCCGACCGCTGCGGATGTTGAGCGCGGCCTCGACGACTACCTCAACATCGAACTCGCGGCTTGCGTGCAACGTCTCGCGGCGCGCGGCCCGATAAACCTGCTGGGGATCTGTCAGGGCGGCACTTTCGCGCTGTGCCACGCGGCGCTGCAGCCCGGGACCGTGCGCAACCTGGTGACGATGGTCACGCCGGTCGATTTCCACACGCCGCACGACTTGCTCAGCCATCTCTTCAGGCACGTAGACGTCGAACTGCTCGGGCAGCGTAACGTCTCCGGCGACCTGCTCAACAGCTTCTTTCTGTCGCTCAAGCCCTATCGACTTACGCAGCAGAAGTACGTGAACCTGGTGGGGCAGATGGAAGATCCGGAGGCGCTGGCGACTTTTCTCCGCTTGGAACAGTGGATTTTCGACAGTCCGGACCTTGCTGGCCGCGCATTGCGGGAGTTTGCATCGGCCTGCTACCGGGACAACGACCTCATGCATGGCCGGATGCGGGTCGGGGAGAATCGCGTAGACCTCGGACGCATCGAGATGCCCGTGTTGAATGTATTCGCGCGCGATGACCACCTGGTTCCACCACCGGCTTCTCGGGCCTTGGAAAAGCTCGTCGGCAGCCGGGATTATCAGGAGCTGGAAATTGCCGGAGGCCACATCGGGATTTACGTCGGGGGCACCGCGAGGCGACGGGTCGTCGACGGTGTTGCCGGCTGGCTCAGCGCGAGGGTTTGAGGCCGCGAGCGCCGCTGTTTCTGGGCAATCCGGGGCGGTGAAGTGCGCGGGCTGGCTAAAAAAGCCCCCCCGAAGTCCGGCCAGAGAGGCCGGTCTTCGGGGGTAGAGGGGAGGTCAAACGTCAAACGAGAGCGCTGGAAAGAGAAACTCTGGAATCCGCTTGTTCAAGCGGCCTTGCGCGCGGTGGCCTTGGGCACTTCGATGCCAGTCTGGGCGCTGATGGCCTGGAAGCTCTTTTCGAACCAAGACTTGAGTTCTTCGCGCGACACCGTCAGCAAGTTAGCGGTCTCGCGGGCGGCGGCGACGAGCTTCGCGTTGTAGTCGCTCGCGAGCTTGCCCTGGGCGGTCATGAGTTCTGGCAGCGCCTTGTGTTCACTGAAGCTGGACACCCACTTGTTCGAAGCCTCGAACGCGGCGGTCATGAGTTCGACCTGCTTCTTGCTGAGCTGTTCGACGAGCTTCAGGTTGAGCGCTTCGAGGGCCTTGCTGGCATCCGTGGCGGACTTCATGAAGGTGTCCCACTGAGTCAGTACGTGATCCATGCTGCGATGCTCCTCGGTCCAATTGCTACGTGGTGGTTTGTCCTGGCTACTTATCGCTAAGCAGCAATGGTGCGATGCAGCGTAAACATCTCAAAATTTGATGTCAACAGTTTTTTTTTCAAATTGGTTTTGGGAACAACGCAAGCAATGGCCGGGCGGCCCGGTTAGCTAGCATCAAGTGCTGGTTTGCGCACGGTCTTCGTCCGTGTTCCTTCAAATCGACATGGGTCTTGGGTAGAGTGCCGCTTCAAATTTTTCACCCCTTTTCTAAAGGCATCGGACGGTGTTTGCGAAAGCATCGGACTGGCGCCTAACGGAGTAACTTCGATGACGACAAATCCGGCATTGGCGGAGTGGATCGAGGAGGTGGCTTCGCTGACTGCACCTGCCCGCATTCACTGGTGCGATGGGTCGGACGCCGAAAGTGAGCAACTCACCGCAGAAATGCTGGCTGACGGCACTTTTATCAAGCTTAACGAGCAGACCCATCCCAACTGCTACCTGCATCGCTCCAACCCTAACGACGTGGCGCGGGTCGAACACGTGACCTTCGTTTGCACGACCGACCCCGAAGACGCCGGCTCGAACAACCTTTGGATGTCCCCGCCAGACGGTCACAGCAAACTTGATGATCTCTATGCAGGCTGCATGAGCGGCCG
This sequence comes from Gammaproteobacteria bacterium, assembly GCA_043744805.1. Lineage (GTDB taxonomy): Bacteria > Pseudomonadota > Gammaproteobacteria. The sequence goes on along the minus strand of JAYTTZ010000101.1, from coordinate 19,405 downwards.
CACGCTGTACGTCATTCCGTATCTCATGGGTCCGTACGGCTCTCCTTACTCCCGCGCTGGCGTGGAAGTGACCGACAGCCCTTACGTGGTCGCCAACATGCGCGTCATGGCGCGGATCGGCACGCGCGCACTGGCCCACATCGAGGCTGGCAATTCCTTCGTCCGTGGATTGCACTCCGTTGGCGACCTCAATCCTGATCGCCGTTTCATCATGCACTTCCCCGAGGAACTCATGATCAAGAGCTTCGGCTCTGGATATGGCGGCAATGCCCTGCTCGGCAAGAAGTGTCACGCGCTGCGCATTGCAAGCTACCAGGCGCGCACTGAAGGGTGGCTTGCAGAACATATGCTCATCCTGGGCATCCAGAACCCGCAGGGCCTGGTGACCTATGTCGCAGCGGCATTCCCGTCTGCGTGTGGCAAGACCAATCTCGCCATGCTGGTCCCGCCCGCCGCGTATGCGGGCTGGAAAGTCTGGACCGTTGGTGACGACATCGCGTGGTTGCATCCTGCGGACGACGGCCAGCTGTGGGCGATTAATCCCGAATCCGGGTTCTTCGGCGTCGCGCCAGGTACCAGCATGAAAACCAACCCGAACTGCATGCAGACCCTGGGGCGTAACACGATTTACACGAACGTCGGGCTCACGCCTGACGGTGAACCGTGGTGGGAAGGCATCGATGCTCCCAAGCCGGAAGGTACGCTCGACTGGCAGGGACGCCCGCACGATCCCGCCAATGGCCCGGTGGCGCATCCCAACGCGCGCTTCACGGTTGCCGCATCGCAGTGTCCGAGCTACTCCCCGGAAGCGGATTCGCCGACGGGCGTGCCCATTTCCGCGATTATTTTCGGTGGCCGCCGGTCTTCGGTAGCGCCGCTCGTGCTTGAATCACTTGACTGGGCCCACGGCGTTTTTGCCGGAGCTGCGGTGGCGTCGGAAACGACTGCTGCCGCAACGGGACAAGTGGGCGTGGTGCGCCGGGACCCAATGGCGATGAAGCCGTTCTGCGGCTACAACTTCGCAGACTACTGGGCGCACTGGCTGGGCTTCACGGAGCGCTGCGACAAACTGCCAAAGATTTTCCACGTCAATTGGTTCCGCAAGGATGCCGAAGGCCGCTTCATGTGGCCGGGCTACGGGGACAACATGCGTGTCCTGAAGTGGATGACCGAACGCTGCGCTAACCAGGCGGAAGCTGTCGCGACGCCAGTAGGACTGATGCCGCGCCCGGCGGATCTCGACCTTTCTGGCTTGAGCCTGCCGCCAGGGACGCTGGAGGCTTTGCTCGCAATCGACCCAGACGTCTGGGCGCGCGAAATGGATGAGATTGAGACCTACCTGGACAGTTTCGGCCCGCGCTTGCCACAGGCATTGAAACAGCAGGTGGCTCGAATCCGGCAGGAAATCGGCCGCGACAAGGCAGCCTGAGCGACGGCCACACCGTGATTCCGCGGATGACTCCCGCGGAATCACGTCAGGCCGTTTACTCGTCTTCGGGCGGCGGCTCGTCCTGGGCAGCCGCCTTTGGCTTGAGGAGGCCAGCGGACTTCATCATGGTTTCCTGCATCCGCTGCCACATTTCCACGTTCCGTTTGGCTGCATCGGCAAACAGGCCCCCGATGGGTGTGGTGCTGATGGCGGAGGTCATCTGTTCCTGCAAGCGCTTCTGCTGTTCGTAAAGCATGCTGACGCTTGACTGCATGAAGTCGCCAGCCAGGGCGCGGGCCGAGTTTCCGTTGAAACCAATCAGCTGTTGCAGCGCATCCGTCGAGAAAATCGGGTCGCCGGCTTCTTCCTGCTCAATGATGATTTGCAGCAGGATGTTGCGCGTAATGTCTTCGCCGGTTTTCTTGTCGATGACGCAGAACGGGGTTTCCTCGAGCACCAGTTTGCGTACGTCGTTGAGCGTGACGTATTTGCTCTCGTTGGTGTCGTAGAGGCGGCGGTTGGGATACTTCTTGATTACACGCTTGCCGGCGGCGTTTTCAGTCATTCAATGGACTCCGTGAGCTGGCACTCAGGCCATAGTTGGGAACTCGACGGCGGATGCCGCCAACTTGGAACTTGAAAGCTGGGCAGCGTGACCGCTAAAAGCGGCTGGCTGCCAAGGCGCGAGGCAGCACTTGGTCGGTGCCGTCACCGGGCCTTGAGGGCGAAGGGAACAGCTGCCAATCTAAGTTGCAGCGCAGCGCAATGCAACCCAGCCGCAGGTGCGGCGGCCCGCAGGGCACGATTAGAGGTGGATCATGCGCTGATCGGTACCCAGCGCGGCCTCGTGCAAGCCCTCGGCAAGGGTCGGATGGGCATGCACGGTGCGGGCGATATCTTCAGCCGAGCCGTGGAAAGCCATCGCTAGCACAGCCTCCGCGATGAGTTCGGACGCTTGTGGACCGATGATATGCGCGCCGAGGACTTCGTCGGTAACTGCGGCGCTGATGATCTTGATGAAGCCGTCGGTTTCGCCCATTGCCCGGGCGCGGCCACTGGCCATGAACGGGAACTTGCCGGTGCGGTACGGGATCCCGGCTGCCTTCAAGGACTGCTCCGTCGCGCCCGCCCACGCAATCTCCGGCCAGGTGTAGATGACCCAGGGAATGTGCGCGTGGTCGATTTTCGGCTTCTGGCCAGCAATGAATTCCGCAACTGCGACACCTTCTTCGGAGGCCTTGTGGGCCAGCATCGGTCCGCGGGTGACGTCACCTACCGCATAGACGTTCGGTAGGTTGGTACGGCAGTTGGCGTCGGTCTTGACGAACCCACGCTCGTCGAGTTCCAGGCCGACCCCGGCGGCGCCAAGGCCGGCGGTATTCGGCACGCGCCCAACGGCTACGATGAGCTTGTCGACAATCACTACTTCGGCCTTGCCTGCGCTTTCGACTGTGACGGAGATCCCGTCGGCTCCTTCCGCGACCGCCAGCACCTTGCAGCCCAGCCGAATCTTCAAGCCTTGCTTGCCGAGCAGCTTGAAGGCTTCCGAGGCCACGTCGAGGTCCGCTGCGGGAAGGAACTCGGCCAGAGCTTCGAACACGACGACCTCCGCGCCCAGGCGGCGCCACACGCTGCCCAGTTCGAGTCCAATGACGCCTGCGCCAATCACGCCCAGGCGCGCCGGAACGCTGCCGAATGCCAATGCGCCCGTCGAATCGACGATGTTTTTCTGGTCGACCGGGGCGGTCGGAATGCGGGCCGGGACGGAGCCCGTGGCGATGATGAGGTGCGTGCCGGCAAGACGCGCGGTTTCCTCGCCTTCGCCGTTGCTGACGATCACCGACTGGTTGCCTGCGAGCGCACCACGGCCCTGCACCCACGTCACGCCGTTCTTCTTGAACAGCGCGGCGATGCCAAGCGTCAGAGTCTGGACGATTTTTTCCTTGCGCTTCTGCATCACGCCCACGTCAAAGGACACCTCGCCAGCGACGATGCCGTGCTCACTCGCATGCTTGCGGAGGTGTTCGAAGTGATGGGAGGAATCGAGCAGCGCCTTCGACGGGATGCAACCTACATTCAGACAGGTACCACCCAGCGCCGGCTTCCCGGCGGGATTGGTCCAGGCCTCGATGCAGGCAGTCTTCAAGCCGAGCTGGGCGCAGCGGATCGCGGCCACGTAACCGCCTGGGCCGCCACCGATCACCACGACGTCGAATGCTTCCATGGCCCTAGACCTGCAACAGCATGCGGCTGGGGTCTTCCAGCAGCTGCCTGATGGTGTCGAGGCACTGGACGGCTTCGCGTCCGTCGATGCTGCGGTGATCGTAGGAGAGCGCTAGGTACATCATCGGGCGGATGACAATCGCGCCTTTTTCCACCACGGGGCGGTCCTGGATCTTGTGCATGCCGAGGATGGCGCTCTGCGGTGGATTTACGATGGGCGTTGAGACCAGCGATCCGAAAATGCCGCCGTTGCTGATGGTGAACGTCCCGCCCGAAAGCTCTTCGATCATGAGCTTGCCGTCACGCGCCCGCTCGCCGAAGTCCCGAATTTTCATTTCGATTTCTGCAAAGGAAAGTGATTCGGCATTGCGCAGTATCGGCACCACGAGGCCGCGCTCGGAGCCTACTGCCACGCCGATGTCGAAGTAGGGGTGGTAGACCATGTCGTCGCCGTCGATGCAGGCATTGACCACCGGGAACTTCTTCAGCGCGTCGACGGTGGCGCGCACGAAGAACGACATGAATCCCATCTTCACGCCGTGACGCTTCTCGAAATCGTCCTTGTACCGGTTCCGGAGCTCCATCACGGGCTGCATGTTCACTTCGTTGAACGTCGTGAGGAGCGCTGCCTGGTGCTGGGCCTGCAGCAAGCGTTCCGCCGTGCGCTTGCGCAGGCGGGTCATGGGCACCCGCTCGTCCTGGCGGGGCCCTGTCGCGACGGGGAGCGACGGCGCAGGCGGCTTCGGAGCCGGGCTGGCTACCGATACGGTGCTCGCGGCCAGGGCATCAGCCTTGGTGATGCGGCCGTCCTTACCGCTGCCCTGGACCGCGCTCGCGTCAAGGCCCTTCTCATCCAGGATCTTGCGCGCTGCTGGTCCGGTTCGCGCGGCATCGACAACTACCGTGGGCGTTGCGACGAGCGGCGCGGGGGCTGCGCTGGTGACCGTCGCGGCGGCCGTCGTGTCGATGACCGCAAGGATTTCATCCGTGAGGACGACATCGCCGGCCTGCTTGCGGATTTCCACCAGCACGCCGGCAGCGGGTGCCGAAACTTCCAGCGTGACTTTGTCGGTTTCCAGATCGATCAGGTTATCGCCGCGTTCGACGCGCTCGCCGGCCTTCTTGTGCCACTCAAGCAACGTCGCATCCGGGACGGATTCGGCAAGCACTGGAACCTTGATTTCAATTAACACAGCGTTTCCTTTGTGTATTGGGGCACTGGCGGCGGGGCGCAGCTCAGGCCTGTTTTTTCGATTTGCCGGGTTTGGCGGTGCGCGCAAGCGTGAGGGCTTCGTCCACCAATTGCTGCTGCTGCTTCACGTGCAGCGCGAAATAGCCGACCGCAGGTGATGCCGAGTACGGACGGGCGACGCTGCCCAAGGGTAGGGTCATCGGGAAACATCCCCCCAAGGTCCGCCGCGAGAGCATCAGCGGCCAGGCCCCCTGGTTACGTGGCTCTTCCTGTACCCAGAGCACTTCAGCGAGGTTCGGGAAGGTCGCTGCCAGCGCGATGATTTCGTCGCGGGGAAAGGGATAGAGCTGCTCGATGCGGATAATCGCGACGTCGGTGGTCTTGCGTTCGCGGCGCGCTTCGAGCAGGTCGTAATAGACTTTGCCGGAACAGAAGAGGAGGCGAGTGACCCGCTTGCGTTCGATGGCATCGACTTCGTCGATGACCGTCTGGAAACGACCGGACTCGAGATCCTCCAGGGTCGACACCGAAAGCTTGTGGCGCAGCAGGCTCTTCGGGCTCATCACGACCAGCGGCTTGCGATAGGGACGCAGCACCTGGCGGCGGATGAGGTGGAACATCTGCGCGGGCGTGGTGGGGTAGACCACCTGCATGTTGTCCTCTGCGCAGAGCTGGAGGTAGCGCTCGAGGCGGGCGGAGGAATGTTCCGGTCCCTGTCCGTCGTAGCCGTGGGGCAGGAACATGGTAAGGCCGCAGTAGCGCCCCCATTTTTCCTCGCAAGAGGCGATGAACTGGTCGATCACCACCTGTGCGCCATTGGCGAAGTCACCGAACTGGGCTTCCCAGATCACGAGGCCGCGCGGTTCCGAACTCGCGTACCCGTATTCGAAGCCGAGCACGGCTTCCTCGGAAAGCGTCGAGTTGATGACCAGGAAGTTGGCCTGGTCGGGTGAGAGGTTCTGCAAGGGCAGGAAGGTGTCGCCCGTCTTCTGGTCGGTCACCACCGCGTGCCGGTGGAAGAACGTGCCGCGCGCGGAATCCTGTCCGGAGAGCCGCACCGGGTAGCCTTCGGTGAGGAGGCCGGCATAGGCCAGGGTTTCGGCGAAGCCCCAGTCGATCGGCGTCTCGCCCGCGCCCATCTTGCGCCGCTCGTCGTAGATCTTCTTCACCGAGCGATGGGGATCGAACTGGCTCGGATAGCGCGCGATGCGGTCGGTGAGCGCCTTGATCCGGTTGGGGTTGAGCGAAGTGTCCGCCGTGTCGCGCCAGTGGCTGTTGCGGTAGGGGTCGAAGTTGATGAGGTAGCGCGTGTCATTGACCAGCGCGTACGGGCGGGAAACGACGATGTCGTTCTCCAGCGCGTTGACGTAGTTGCGCGCCATGGCTGCGACTTCGGCGCTCGAAACCACGCCTTCCTTGACGAGCCGATCCGCATACAGCGAACGCACGCCGGGATGCTTGCGTACGTGCTGGTACATCACGGGCTGAGTGGCTGACGGTTCGTCGGCCTCGCTGTGGCCGTGCTTGCGATAGCAGACGAGATCGATCACGACGTCCTTGTTGAATTCCATGCGGAAATCGAGCGCAATTTGCGCGACGAAGGCGACCGCCTCCGGGTCGTCGCCGTTCACGTGGAAGATTGGCGCCTGCACCATCTTCGCCACGTCGGTGCAATAAAGCGTGGAACGCGAGTCGAGCGGATCGCTGGTCGTGAAGCCAATCTGGTTATTGATGATCAGGTGCACCGAACCGCCGGTACTGTAACCGCGGGTCTGCGAGAGGTTCAGCGTTTCCATCACCACGCCCTGGCCCGCGAAGGCCGCATCGCCATGGATGAGCAGGGGCAGGACCTGGTTGCGACCCATGTCGCGACGGCGGTCCTGTCGGGCACGGACCGACCCCTCGACCACCGGGTTGATGATTTCGAGGTGGGAAGGGTTGAACGCCAGGGTGACGTGGATCGAGCCGTCAGGGGTTTCGATGTCGGACGAGAAGCCCATGTGGTATTTGACGTCCCCGAGGCGCGCCGCCCGGCTCTTCCCTTCAAATTCTTCGAAAAGCTTCTTGGGCGTCTTGCCGACGATGTTGACCAGGACGTTGAGGCGGCCGCGGTGGGCCATGCCAATGACCACTTCCTTCACGCCATGGCGGCCGCTGTCGGCAAGTAGCTGGTCGAGCAGCGGGATAGCGCTTTCACCGCCTTCCAGGGAGAACCGCTTCTGGCCCACGTACTTCGTGTGCAGGAACGCTTCGAGTTCGCCTGCTGCAATGAGCCGCTCGAGCAGGTGGCGCTTCTTCGCGGCGTCGAAATCTCGTTTGCCGAGGACCGGTTCCAGTCGCTGCTGGATCCAACGCTTCTGGGCGGTTTCGACGATATGCATGTACTCGGCGCCAATCGATCCGCAATAAGTCGTGCGAACAATGTCGTGGATCTGGCGGAGAGTCGTGCGCTGGTGGCCGGCCAGGGAGCCGGTATTGAATTCGCGGTTGAGATCGCGTTCCCCCAGGCCATGGAACCCGAGATCGAGCTCCGGGACGTGGGGACGTTCGTGCTGGTTGAGCGGATCGAGTCGCGCCTGCCGGTGGCCCATGAAGCGGTACGCGTTGATGAGCTGGAGTACCGAGACCTGTTTGCCATCGTCGGCCGCGGCCTGGGGTTGTGCTGGCGCCCGCAACCCGTTGGTCTGCGCCAGCATGCGTGCGCGGACTGGTGCGTGGGAGATGTCCGCCACGGGACCGTCCTGGAGATCGGCGAAATAACGCTGCCAGGAGTCGTCCACCGAGGAGGGGTCCTCCAGGTACCGTTCGTAGAGTTCTTCGATGAAGGCGGCATTGCCGCTTAACAGGTTCGAGGAAAATTGCATCTTCATCCTCTATTTGGGGTGCGTGGCTGCAGAGGGAGCGGCTGCCGGAGCTCGTTGCGGAACATGGAAGCCCAAGTGGCAGTGGGCTGGGAATTTTTGATCATCAGGACTTCAAAGTCACCCGGACTGATGCGCTGCGGTGGCGCGGGACGCCCCTGGAGGGTGGCGTCGACTCAAGGGTCGACGGGGTTTGGGGCGGCGGCGGCGGCTTCGCTTGAAGCCCTTCCATACGCACGGGTATTCTTGCGGGCTTGTGCGGCGCAAACAGTGCCAAGCCGAACAACGCCCTGTCAACGAAACCAAGCCGAGGCACCCATGGCCAATCGAAGTGTGATCATCACCGACCAGAAGACCGGGAAACAGCTGGAATGCCCAGTGTACGAGGGCCAGTACGGCGCGCCGGTCATCGACATCAAGAACCTTTATAAAGAGCTCGGGATGTTCACGTTTGATATTGGTTATGCCTCCACGGCGGCATGCCGCAGCGCGATAACTTACCTCGACGGTGAGGAAGGGGTGCTCCTCCACCGCGGCTATCCGATTGATCAACTTGCCGAGAAATCGAGCTTTCTGGAAGTCAGCTACCTTCTGATCCATGGCGAATTGCCAAACACCGTCCAGCTCGACGAGTGGAACCACGCTATCAAGATGCATGGCATGACCCATGAACACCTTTCCCGGTTCTACCAGGGCTACCGCTACGACGCCCACCCGATGTCCGTGCTCGCCGGGGTGGTCGCGGCAGTGGCCTCGTATTACCACTCGTCCACCGATATCTACAATCCGGAGCACCGGATGCTTACCGCCCGACGCGTCATCGCCAAGATGCCAAACCTGGTGTCGAAGATTTACCGCTACGGCTCTGGCCTGCCGTTCGTCTATCCGGATAACTCCCGCGACTACGTCGAGAACTTCATGTACATGATGTTCTCCTGGCCGACCGAACCCTACATCGCCAACCCCGTGGCCCTGCGCGCCCTCAACCTGCTGTTCATCCTGCATGCAGACCATGAACAGAACGCCAGTACCTCTACCGTCCGGCTTGCCGGCAGCGCCGAATCCAATCCGTTCGCCGCAGTTTCCGCCGGTGTCGCGACCTTGTGGGGCAAGGCCCACGGGGGTGCCAACGAAGCGGTCATCGACATGCTCACCGAAATCGGCGACGCCAGGAACATCCACAAGTTCATCGCCCGGGCCAAGGACAAGGACGACAACTTCCGCCTGATGGGTTTTGGCCATCGCGTCTACAAGAACTACGACCCGCGTGCCACGATCATCCGGAAGGCCTGCCACGAACTGCTGCAATCGATGAACCTGAACCAGCCGCTGTTCGAGGTGGCGATGGAACTCGAACGCATCGCACTGGAAGACGATTACTTCATCTCGCGCAAGCTGTACCCGAACGTCGACTTCTATTCGGGCCTGATCTACCAGGCGCTCAATATCCCCGCCAGCATGTTTACCCCGATGTTCGCGCTCGCCCGTGCTTCCGGCTGGATCGCGCAGTGGATGGAAATGCTGTCCGACGGAGACTTCCGCATCGGTCGTCCGCGCCAGCTCTACATCGGCGCGCCCCGCCGGGACTACGTCCCCGTGGCCCAGCGCCCCTGACAAGTGCGCACGACACCCGGTTAAACTGTCCGACCCCGCGAGCAAAATGGAAACAACCAAACCATGAAGACCCCAGTACGCGTAACCGTAACAGGCGCCGCCGGCCAGATTTCCTACTCCCTGCTGTTCCGCATTGCGTCCGGCCAGATGCTAGGCCAGGATCAGCCTGTCCACCTGCAGTTGCTTGAAGTCACGCCCGCGATGAAAGCCTTGCAGGGCGTCGTCATGGAGCTCGACGACTGCGCTTTCCCGCTGGTCAGCGCCATCGACACCACCGATGACCCGAACGTGGCCTTCAAGGGCACCCACTACGCGTTGTTGGTTGGCGCCAAGCCGCGTGGCCCGGGCATGGAACGCGCCGACCTGCTGGCCGCCAACGGTGGCATCTTCAAGGTGCAGGGCAAGGCCATCAACGATCACGCCAGCCGCGACGTCAAGGTGCTGGTCGTGGGCAATCCTGCCAATACGAATGCCTGGACCTGCATGCACTACGCGCCGGACATAAATCCGCGCCAGTTCACTGCGATGACCCGCCTCGACCACAACCGTGCAGTCGCCCAGTTAGCCGCCAAGACGGGCTCCTCGGTCTCTGAAATCAAGAAGTTGATGATTTGGGGCAACCATTCGACCACCCAGTATCCGGATCTCAGCCAGGCCGAAGTGCGTGGCGCCAAGGCGCTTGGTCTGGTCGAGCGCAGCTGGTACGAAGGCGAGTACATTCCGCGCGTCGCCAAGCGGGGCGCCGAAATCATCGATGCCCGTGGTGCCTCCAGCGCGGCCTCGGCCGCCAACGCCGCCCTCGAACACATGCGGGACTGGGCGTTGGGTACCCCTGCTGGCGACTGGACCAGCATGGCCGTGCCAAGCGACGGCAGCTACGGCATTGCCGAAGGCCTGATGTACTCGTTCCCGGTCACCTGCTCGGGCGGCAACTACGCGATCGTGCAGGGCTTGCCTGTCGACGACTTCAGTCGCGCTCGTATGAGCGCGACCGAGAACGAGTTGGCTGATGAGCGCGACGCGATCCGAAAGCTCGTTTCCTGAGCGGGAAGTACTGACAAGCCCTCTCGATGCGCTAAGCTGCAAGAGGGCGGAATGGCTGGAAGTGGGGCGTGAATCTCCACTCTACCGACGCGGTTCAAACAAGAACAACAATGGCGTGGCGATACCGGGGAGGAACCCGTGACTGAAGCCATGATCGATCCCCAGGGCTATCGGGCCAATGTGGGGATCGTCATCGTGAACCAGCAGGGCCAGGTGTTCTGGGGCCGCCGTATCGGCATGTCTGCGTGGCAGTTCCCGCAGGGTGGCATCAACCCGGATGAAAGCGCTGTCCAGGCGATGTATCGCGAGCTTCGCGAGGAAGTGGGACTGCTGCCCGAAGACGTTGAAATCATCGGTTGCACCCGACGCTGGTTGCGTTACCGCCTCCCCAAGCGTTTCATTCGCCACACCCAACGACCCCTCTGCATTGGCCAGAAACAGCGTTGGTTCGTGCTCAGGCTCGCCACCCACGAAGAGCGCGTTGACCTCCAGTCCGCCGCTGTACCGGAATTCGACCAATGGCGCTGGATCAACTACTGGGAGTCGCTCCAGTACATCGTGCCGTTCAAGCGCGAAGTCTATTTCCAGGCGCTGTCGGAACTGGCGCCCCTTGTCGCCAAGACGCTTAACATCGGGCCCCTTAAAGCGCCGATGCGCGAGGCGCGCTAGGCCTTTCTCAATGCCCGCTCTTGCGCAATGCAAGTTCGGGAATAAGCATCTTGACTGCCCGATTTTGCGCGCTGCGTGCAAAGTGCTCACCGAAACCCGGATCAAAGCCAGCCTTGGCGACCAGTGATTTGAGCCCATCAATCACAGGCTTGCAGGCACCCATCCCCTGATCCGCCGCCTGGCGGATGTCAGGCAATGCCTCGACCCTCGCCATCGATTCCTTGTAAACGCATTGGTTGTACTGATTGCTCATCGCCATCAATTGCCGGCGTTCCTGTTCGGTCATGTCACCGGGGTCGCGGTAAGTCTTCTCCGCCGCAATAACCAGCGGAGATAGCAGCAGGTTCAGGCACAGGGCGCCTGCAATTGCACGGCGAACGATCTGGTTCATGGGAGCTCCTCATTTGAAAGCGGCGCGTTCTATGCGCCAGCTTTGGTCGCGTCCATCGACGCGGTTGCAGCCGAGACGCTGTCCTTCGCTGTCGGGTTCCACTACGCCCACGACCCTGCCCTGGGGCACCTTAGCGAACATGCGGACCAGGCGATAGGCAATGAGCCGTTCGGGGTGCGTATTACGCAAAACTACCAGCTTGCCGCCTTCACTCAGGTTCTGGCACCGGCCGTCGGCGTGCGATTCGATGGCCAGGAAGTCCACCGCCTGGGCGTTTCCCGGGGTGGCGGAGGCCGTTGCTGACGGGGGCAACACAACGCTGAACAAGGTCAGGCAGGCGGCGGCACTTACCCACAATTTCTGTGGATAAGTCTGTGGACTGAATGCGTACATGTGGGTCTCCCTCAAGTGTTTCGAGGACCTCGCGTTAAAATGACCAAAAAATGACCATTCTGTTTAGTCTAATAAAAAACAGTGGGTTACGTTCTTTTTCTGGCAACTGAAACATGAATGTCATCAAGGGTACTGACGCATAAATTAATTTGCAGGGCCTTGTGCAAAAGATTGGTCCGACATCCCGTGTTGGAGCCAAAAGTCAATCGTACTTCGGTAATTTAACGGGTCAGCGCGCCACCCTTCGCGGCGCCTTGATTGCGAAGCGAATCGAATTTCTAATTTTCCCTTGCAGGAAAGTGTATTGCGTAGAAAACTCCATGGAGCAGTCAGGGTTACATCTAGTAATTAGGATTTACTTGAGGCTTTTGCGATGACCTTCGTTCGCTATTGGGCGTTGCTCGCGTTTGCCTTCGCGCTGGCGGGTTGCGCGTCCACGCCGCAGTCGCCCATCAGCCTGTCCTCTGTTCCTGTCGAGGAACACCCTGCTTTCCGCAGCCAGGTGCCCGGCACGCACCCGCTCGACACCCTGGGTCTGGTTGCCTATGCCGCCAGCATGCAGGGAAAGCCCTATCTCGCTGGCGGCGAGTCACCGCTCAGGGGTTTTGACTGCAGCGGCCTCGTCCACCATGTGTTCAGCCAATTCAATTTCGACCTGCCACGAAACTCCACGGCCATGGCCGAGGTCCTGGAACCTATCCCGGTCGCCGGCCTGCAGGCTGCCGACCTGGTGTTTTTCGAAACCAGCGGGCCGCGCTTTTCCCATGTCGGCATCTACCTGGGCGACGGACGGTTCGTCCATGCGCCTAGCCCCAAGACCGGCCGCGTCATCATCTCCAGCATGGACAACCAATACTGGAACCAGCGTCTGACCGGGGCCCGCCGTCCGGAGCGCTGAGCCCTCGTTAGCGAGACCGCCGGAGACAGCCCACCGTTCGGGTGTCCAGCGCAAAGGCGTGGATTAGCCCAATCGCGGCCAATCCTTCCTTCAATCCGAGCCGAGCGCAGGATTTGCGGGTTACCAATGCCGCGATTCGCAAGTGGACCACTATGCTGCTGGTGGTCGAGGTCATGTCCTCCTTCGCCTTGCGTCTGCCGGGGCTCCTTGAGCCAGGGACCGCATCTCACGAGGCGCCCGGCCAAGCGCGGCTTGACACAAGCGGGGGCGGTCGTTTAACTCGACAGCTCGATTTTTCCCTTTCCAACGAGAAGGTTCAATCCATCTTGCCATCCTCGCAAACAGGCGGCGGCACTCCTGTCTCGCAGGAAAAATCGCTTGGAAACACGGTGCTGGTGGTTGACGACGACCCGCTGCTGCGCAAGCTGGTTGCAGCGATCCTCGAGCCCGAGGAATTCAAACTGGAGGTGCTAGCCGATGCGGAGGCCGCCTGGCAGCGCCTGAACGATGATTCCACGTCCATCGTGGCAATGGTGCTCGACCGCCAGTTGCCTGGCATGGGGGGGCTGGACCTCCTCATGCGGATGAAGCAGCACCCCGCGGCGCGCGAAGTGCCCGTGGTCATGCTGAGCGGCATGGCGTCCACCGAAGACATTGTCAGTGGCATTGCGGCCGGCGCGTTCTACTACGTCACCAAACCCTATGATCCCGCCCTGCTCAGGAGCATCGTCCGCGCCGCAGTCGACGATCACCGCCAATTGACCTCGATGCGCGAGCGCTTGGAATCCACGGCAAACGCCATCGGGCTGATGGAGGTTGGTACCTTCAGGCTGCGGACACCCGAGGACGCCCAGGCACTGGCCGAACTGCTGTCCAAGCTCTGTCCGCAACCAGCGGCTGTCGTCACCGGCCTCTGGGAACTCTTGCTCAATGCCATCGAGCACGGAAATCTGGGCATCGACTACCACGAGAAAAGCGCGCTCATGGCAAGTGACACCTGGCATCAGGAAATCGGGAGGCGCCTCGCGGCGCCGGAGTTCCGCGAGCGATACGCCGAAGTCTCGGTTGATCGCGGTCCCGCGACGGTCACTTTCCGCATTACGGACCAGGGACAGGGGTTCAACCCGACCCGCTACCTTGATTTTGATCCACAACGGCTCACGCACACGCACGGACGTGGCATCGCCATGGCCCGGCGTACGAGTTTCGCCAACGTGAGCTACAACGACCGTGGTAACGCAGTAGAGGCCAGCGTGAAATGCTGAGCATTGGTCCCCGCGATGGACAACCCCGCTAACCTGGTCCGAGGATTGAGGTAAACAGCCGAATGGCCAAGCAACGACCGTACCTGACGCCAACCGAGGCAGCCGCGATGCTGATGGTCTCGCCCATCACCATTCGGCAGTGGGCGGCACGCGGGATCCTCAAGGCCGAGCTCACTTTGGGTGGCCACCGGCGCTTCCTGCGCGAGGAAATCGCAAGGGTCGCGGGCGAGCGCGGCGTCACCCCGGCGCAGACCGGGCGGGGCGATATCTTGCGCATCCTTATCGTCGATGACGACGTCCCGCTCGTCAGCCTGCTTAGCGAAATCCTGTCCCGGGAACCATCGCTGACCATCGAGTCGGCCTTCGACGGCTTCGATGCCGGCAAAAAAGTGGCGCAATTCGAGCCTGATGTGATCCTGCTGGACGTCCTGATGCCGGGGCTGGATGGTTTCGAAGTTAGCCGCCGCCTCAAGGCGGATCCGGCCTCGCGGGATATCCGCGTGATCATCATGACCGGCGATGCTTCGCCGTCGAACGTTCGACGCGCGCTGGCTGCCGGAGCGGAGATGTGCCTCGAGAAGCCGCTCGATTACCGCCGCCTCGTCGATCTGCTGGTGGGCGTCAAGGCAGCTGCGTTGGCCAATTCCGGGCCTGTGCGCTGACCTAAATCCGCGATCGCTGCCCACGGCGGGTTGCCGGTGAACCGCCGCCGCGTGCCTCCGATCAGGAGCTTCCGGGCCTTCAGCTAATCCATCCACTCCTGGCCAGGCTTCTGGAGAGGGGCTTGCCCGCAGCACGCTGGAAGGCCCGCATGGCTTTCAGCGCTTCTTGCGACGGTCGTCCTGCGCGGCCGCAAGCACGCTGGGTTCACCGGTTTCCAGCAGGCTGCGAAGCATCCAGGCGTTTTTTTCGTGGATCTGTAAGCGCTGGGTCAGGAGGTCGGCCGTGGGTTCGTCGCTGGCCTTGTCCACTGCCGGAAACAGCGCCCGCGCCGTGCGGACTATTGCCTCCTGGCCTGCGATGAGCTGCTGGATCATGCCCGTGGCGTTCGGCACGCCGGTTTCCTCCGGGATGGAGGAAAACGCGGCGAACTGGGCGTAGGAACCCGGCGCATAGTGCCCCAGCGCCCGGATGCGCTCGGCGATCAGGTCCAGTGAATTCCACAGCTCCGTGTACTGGTCCATGAACATCAGGTGCAGTGTGTTGAACATCGGCCCAGTCACGTTCCAATGGAAGCCGTGGGTCTTGATGTAGAGCGTGTAGCTGTCCGCCAGCAGGCGGGCGAGGCCCTCTGCAATTTTGGCGCGGGTCTTGTCTTCGATACCGATGTCCATCGCAAAATCCTCCTGGGCACATTCCATACATTCAGATTCACGCCGGCATGGCGCACACCTTCCGGTCGCAAGTGTCGGCCATTCCAGATGCTGCGCCAACCAGGCCCGGCTTCCGGGGGGGGCAGCCATGCAAGGGCGCGAAAACTTTTTTGACCGGTCGGACGATTTTAACTGGCATCAACCGTGCAAATGTGAATAGACTGCAAATCGTAACGTTTGATGACTGGGCTTTCCCGGGACCGCGCCATGGCGCTGGGTATTCCTACACTCAAGGGGTGATTCGGCATGCGTGCGATGACAAGATTCGGCCTGGCGATGTTCCTTGGCCTTGGCATGGCGACGGCCAGCGCCGCAGACCTGCCCGTCGAGCAGGTGACCGTTGGCAGCATGCCGCCGGCCAACCCTTATCGGATCTATGTGGCCGACGTCGCCATTTCCCACATCATCGACGGCCGCCTGCACATCGTTGACGGCAAGACACTCAAGTACCTCGGCATGGTGGGTACCGGCTTCACCGGCCTTACCGCACTCTCTCCGGACAGCAGCGAGATTTACGTCGCCACCACCTATCTCGCCAAACTCAACCGTGGCGCGCGTACGGATCAGGTGGATGTCTACGACAGCCAGAAGCTGACGCTCAAGGCCGAAATCGCCCTCCCGCCAAAGCACGCGCAGGCCCTGCCGTACAAGGGCACCATCGCCACCACGTCGGACGGCCGATTCATCATCGTGCAGAACGCGACACCCGCCAGCTCGCTGTCGGTGGTGGATCGCAAGGCCGCGAAGTTCGTCACTGAAATCCCGACCCCGGGCTGCTGGGCCGTCTATCCCGCCACCACCGTGAAGAATCGCTTCACGACCATGTGCGGCGACGGCACCCTGCTGACCATCACCCTCAAGGACGACGGCACCCCGGCCGACCAGCAGCGCAGCGAACGCCTTTTCGATCCGGACCAGCAGCCGGTCTATACCCAGAGCGTGAACGACGCCGACACCTATTACTTCCTGAGCTTCTACGGCCAGCTCTACAGCGCAAACCTGGGCGATGCCGTGGCGAAAATCGGCGAAAGCTGGTCGCTGGTCGACGCCGCCGATGCCAGGCAGAACTGGCGTCCGGGCGGTTACCAGCCGTTCGCACTGCACACCGAAACGGCACGTCTTTACGTCAGCATGCACCCGGATGGTAAGGAAGGCAGCCACAAGGATCCCGCCGCAGAAATCTGGACCTTCGACTTCAAGACCAAGCAGCGCATCGGGCGCGTGGACGGCAACAAGGCCGTGGCGCTCGCAGTGAGCAAAGGCAAGGACCCGATGCTTTTCATCATCGACCCCACTACTGCCGGACTCGTGAGCTACACCACTGCGCCGACCCTGGCGCCTGCGCAGCGCGCGAACGGCTTTGGCGAAGCCCCGGCCCTGCTGCTGACGCACTGAGCCGCGCAAGGATCGAATGCCCGTGATCGACCCCGTCATCAGCCTTGTCTTGAGCTTCGCCGCGTCCGCGGTGTTCCTGCACGGTGCTTGGAGCAAGTGGCAGGAACGCGAGCTGTTCGCCGCCGCGATGCAGGGCTACGACCTCATCCCGGACGTCACGGTACCCACGGCTTCAACCACGCTGGTCGTGGCTGAGGCGGCGATCGGCGTACTGCTCTGCCTGCAGCTTGGTCACCCCCTACCGCAACTCATGGCCATCGCGCTGCTGGCCTTGGTCAGCGCCGCCGTGGTCGTCAACCTGCTACGGGGACGGACCGAAATCAGCTGCGGCTGCGGTGGTTCCAGTGCGGACCAACAGATTTCCTGGGGACTGGTGGCGCGCAACGTGGTTTTCGCCGGCAGCCTGGCCTTGGCCGCGATGCCCCTGACCGCGCGCGAACTCCACTTCGCGGACAATCTATTCATCGTGTTTGGGGCCTTGATGCTGCTGGGGCTGTACGCCGCCGCCAGCCAACTCGTGGCGAATGGACCGCGCCTCGCGGCGTTGCGGAACGCCTGATGGAACACACGCTACTGGCTGCAGTGCTGGTCCTTTCGGTGGTGGTTATCGCGCTGGTCGCCGCCGTGTTCGCGCTGGCCCGCCAGATTGGCATCCTGTACGAACGCATTGCCCCGATGGGTGCCCTCATCCTCGACGCGGGCCCCGCCGTGGGTGATCCGGCGCCGGTGATGACTCTCGATGCCCTTGATGGCCGGCAGGTCGACGTGGGCCGTGCCGGCGCGCAGTCCAGCCTGCTGTTTTTCCTCTCGCCCACCTGCCCGGTGTGCAAGAAGCTGCTGCCAGTCCTGAAGTCCACCGCAAAGAGCGAGCAGTCCTGGCTCAGGATCCTGCTGGCGAGCGATGGCGAACGCAGTGCCCAGGAAAAATTCTACCGGCAGTCCAAACTCGACGAATTCCCCTACGTCCTTTCCACTGAGCTTGGCATGGCGTTCAAGGTGAGCCGCCTGCCTTACGCCGTACTGCTCGACGAAACCGGCACAGTGCGGGCAAAGGGTTTGATCAATTCCCGCGAGCAATTGGAGAGCCTGTTCACGGCCCGGGATCTGGGTGTGTCCTCGGTACAGGAATACCTGAAATCGGCTTAGCGGGCTGCCGGAAAGCTGGGCGGACGCAGGCAGTTGTAGCCCCCGGGGCTCGGCCACCGGACGAAGCAGGCAAAGGTTGCGCGCACCACCAATGCCGCAACATGGCGAGTGCAGTAGTTTTCCACCAGCCCACTCATGGGCGCGCGTTGAACGTCAGGAGATAGCGATGCAATGGTTCGATGATTTCTTTGAACGCAAGACGCGTGAAGTCGCACAGCGGACGTCGCGCCGTAACGCACTCGCCCGGCTTGGCCGCACCTTGGTGGGTGGCGTGGTGCTATTCCCCATCCTGCCCTTCGATCGCTCGCCGCAGGCAGCTCCCTCCGGCCACAGCCACGCCGCCGGCGGCGGCACCGGGACGGCGGACGAAGACACGAGCTGCGACTATTGGCGCTATTGCGCGCTGGATGGCTTCCTCTGCACCTGCTGCGGCGGCTCTATCACGCAGTGCCCGGCCGGTACCGAAACGTCGAAAGTGACCTGGGTCGGCACTTGCCACAACCCCAACGACAACAAGTCCTACCTCGTCAGCTACAACGACTGCTGTGGTGTTTCTGCTTGCGGCCGCTGCATGTGCAACTACAACCAGGGCGAGCGCCCGGCTTACCGCATGGGCCTGCACAACGACGTCAACTGGTGTATGGGCAACAAGGCGAACGCCTACCACTGCACGGTTTCGGTGAACCTCGGGGTGGCGGAAGCACGGCCGGGCTAAGTGAAGCTGGTGGCCATGCAGACCGTCCGTCACGCACGGCAAACACTCGCAACAGCAGGGTTGCTGCTGGCGGGTGGCTTGGCCAACGCGACCGACTTCGGCCGCCAGAGCTACCTGCTTAACTGCGCCGGCTGCCACCTGCCGGACGGCACGGGCAGCGCGCCCAACGACGTACCCACGTTGCACGGCATTCCGGGGCACTTCGCGAGCATCCCGGAAGGCCGGGCCTTCCTGGTCCAGGTGCCCGGCATTGCCTATTCGCAACTCAAGGACGCCGAAGTCGCCGAAGTCCTCAACTGGACACTGGTCAACTTCAGCAAGGACACGCTGCCAGCAAATTTCCAGAATTTCACTACCGAGGAAATCAGCCGCCTGCGTGCCATCCGGCCGGCGGAAATTTTCAAGGTGCGTGGTGCGGTTCTTGCAAAGCTTGCAGCCAAAGGTATCGAACTCAAGTACTGAGTCACTCAGTCAAGACAATCAGGCTGCCACCCGCATTCGGCACGCCAGGGAGATTTACGATGAAGCTTCGGCTGTTGAACCTGTCCATCCTTTCACGTGCGGTCGCACTCGGTGCGGCCCTCGCCACGATCCGGTGCGCGCACGCCGGCGTGTCCGACGCCGAGGCCGCCAAGCTTGGCAAGGAACTCACTCCGGTTGGCGCGGAGCGCGCCGGCAATGCAGAGGGCTCCATCCCTGAATGGAAAGGTGGCGAACTGGCCGCACCGAGCGGGTGGACACCGGGCCAACCGCGGCCCGACCCCTACGCCAGCGAGAAGCCGGTGGTGTCGATCGAC
>JAYTTZ010000100.1:0-2360 GCA_043744805.1 Gammaproteobacteria bacterium | reverse complement strand
CCCTTGGCGAACGATTTCACGAAGCCGAATTCGCCCTGCTGGACGTACGGGAACCATGGGAATTTGAAATCTGCCACCTGCCGGGCGCCCAACTCATCCCGTTGGACCAACTGGCAGGGCGGCTGCACGAACTGCCAGGGAGCCGACCGCTGATCGTTATCTGCCACCACGGTGTACGTAGCCGCTACGCACAGCACTTCCTCGAACAGCAGGGCATCGAGGACGTGTTGAACCTCACCGGAGGAATGGCCGCATGGTCTTCGGACGTCGATCCTGCCATGCCCACTTACTAGTCCAAAGATTGCGACGCCCGCGAGGATCCCCAATACGATGTCCAGATCGATAACCCGCCGACTGAAACCGCTGGCGCTGCTGCTGTTGGCGGTCAGTGTCCCGGCCACTGCCACCGACCTTGCATCCCTGCTGAAGGCTGCGGAACTGAGCGACCCGAAATACCGGGAGTCGCAGAGCCAGGCCCTCGCCGTCGCTGAAGACATCCCCCAGGCGGAAGCTTCGCTGTGGAGGCCCGAACTGGCCTTCACGATTGGCGGCAACCACACGGAGCAGGAAATCACGGCCAGATTCAACCTCTCCGGCAGCGCCATCGATTACGACGGTTCCGACTACCGCGTCAGCCTGCGGCAACCGGTGTTCCACCGCGACCGCTACCTGCGCCTGAAGCAGGCGGACAAGCGCTTGCACCAGGCCCAACTCGAAATCGACGTGGCCTGGCAGGCGCTGATGGTGCGTCTCGCCGAACGATACTTCGGCGTCCTCGCTGCACAGGACACACTCACCTTCGCCAAGGCTGAGCGTGACGCCCTCGCCGGCCAGCTCGAGCAGGCCAAGCAGCGTTTTGACGTCGGCCTCATCGCGGTGACCGACGTCGAGGAAGCCCGTGCCGGGCATGACAAGGCGCTGGCCCAGGTCATCACGGCGGCAAACGATTTGCAAAACGCCGAGGAAGCCCTTCGCGAGACCACCGGAGAAGCGCCTGACCACCTGTGGCAACTCGACGAAAAGCTGACGTTGTCAGCGCCGGAGCCGAACGACATCAAGCAGTGGACCGAAACAGCGGTGAACCAGAACCTCGAAGTCGCCGCCGCCCTGGCCGCAGCCGACGTGGCACTCGAAGAAATAGACATCCAGAGCGCGGGCCACTACCCCACCATCGATATCGAAGGCGGCCACGGCTACGCCTCCCGCGGCGGCCAGTTCGGCGCCAATGAAAGCACGACGAGCGATATCGGCATTCGCATGAACGTGCCAATTTACGAAGGTGGCGCCGTCAATTCGCGAACCCGCCAGGCAGGGCACCAGCACGCCGCGGCACTTGATCGCGTGGAGCAGGCGCGTCGCGCCACCTTCCGCTCGGCACGGGAATCCTTCCTCGGTGTCGGCACCCAGATCAGCGCGGTTTCGGCCTTGCGCCAAGCGGTTGTGTCATCGGCCACTGCGCTGGCATCCACCAAGGCCGGCTTCGAAGTCGGCACCCGGACTACCGTTGACGTCGTCACTGCCGAACGCGGCCTGTCGCAGGCCAAGCGGGATCTGGCGCGTGCCCGTTACGAATACGTCCTCAACCTGCTTCGCCTCAGGCAGGCTGCAGGTACGCTGAGCCCCGACGATATCGCGCAGACCAATGCGTGGCTCAAGCCCACGACCACCATGGCGTCGGCAAAGACGCCCTGACCCCGGGGCCGCCGACATCCACTGCCGCCAAACGAGCAATCCGTATGCAAAGCCGCATCACCGGGGCCCTGAAATGCCAGCAGGAAGATACGGTCCTGGTCGTCGTCGACCTCCAGACCCGGCTCGGGGACGCCATGCCGTCCAAGGTGCTCAATCGGGTCCTCCAGAATTCCGCCCTGCTTACCCGAGCGGCGGCCCTGCTTGGATTGCCCGTCCTGCACACGGAGCAATATCCGAAGGGGCTCGGCGAAACCCATCCGATGGTCGCTGAAGCACTGCCTGCGACCTGCAAGTCCTTCACCAAGACGGCCTTCAGTTGCATGGGCGCCGAAGGCTTTCCAGCCGCAATCTCGGCGACCGGCAGGCGGCATGTCGTGCTGGTTGGCATGGAAGCCCACGTGTGCGTGCTCCAGACCGCGCTCGACCTGGTGGCGACGGGGGCAGAAGTCTTCGTCGCGGAAGACGCCATCTGTTCGCGGCGCCTGGAGAACTACCAGAACGCGCTGGACCGCATGCGCAGCAGCCAGATCAACGTCGTCAGTGCGGAATCCATCGTGTTTGAATGGATGGCCGACGCCATGCATCCGCACTTCAAGACCATCCAGGCCTGGCTGCGCTAAGGCAACCGGGCTGCCACCGGTGGGCGCGCCTGCGTGCCCACCGGTTTG
>JAYTTZ010000099.1:0-9146 GCA_043744805.1 Gammaproteobacteria bacterium | reverse complement strand
ATGGCCATTTGAGATGGTCGGCGAAATCCTGCTCATCGTGGGACTGGGAAACCCGGGCGCGCAGTACTCGCGCTCCCGGCACAACGTCGGCTTCTGCTTGCTCGACAAACTGGCCGACAGTGGCGCCGGGCTCCGCGTGGAGTCCAAATTCCAGGCAGAAATCGGCAATCTGACCCTGGGCGGCAAGCAGATCGCCCTGCTCAAGCCCACCACCTTCATGAACTTGAGCGGTCAGGCCGTTGGCGCCTACGCCCGCTATTACCGGATCGATCCGCCTGCAATCCTCGTCGTGCATGATGAACTTGATCTCGCCCCGGGCATCGTGCGGCTCAAGCGCGGCGGTGGGCACGGCGGGCATAACGGCCTGCGTGACATCACGGCGCAGATCGGCGCCGAGTTCCTGCGCCTGCGGCTCGGGATTGGGCATCCGGGCAGCGCGGACAAAGTGGTGGACTACGTGCTGGGCAATCCACCGACGGATGATCGCATTGCCATCGAGGGCGCGATCGACCGGGGACTCGAAGTGCTGCCGGCGATCGTTGCCGGCCAAGCGGACAAAATAATGAACCAGCTCAATCGTCGCGACAGCGACACGGGAAAGAACTAGCCATGGGTTTCAAGTGCGGCATCGTCGGCCTGCCCAACGTGGGCAAATCCTCGCTTTTCAACGCGCTGACGCAGTCGGCCATCGCAGCGGAAAACTATCCGTTCTGCACTATCGATCCCAACGTGGGCCTGGTACCGATGCCAGACCTGCGCCTGGACGCGATCGCCAACCTGGTGAAGCCCAAAGTCACCGTGCCGACCTCGATGGAGTTCGTCGACATCGCCGGCCTCGTGGCTGGTGCGTCGAAAGGTGAAGGCCTCGGCAACCAGTTCCTCGCGCATATCCGCGAGACCCAGGCCATCGCGCACGTGGTGCGCTGCTTCGAGAACGAAAACATCATCCACGTGAACGGCAAGATCGATCCGCTGGCCGACATCGAAGTCATCGAAACCGAACTCGCGCTCGCGGATCTGGACAGCGCCACGCGCGCGCTCGATCGTGCCGCCAAGCAGGCCAAGTCTGGCGACAAGGAATTGAAGGCTCGCGTCGCCGCGCTGGAAGAAGTGACCGTGGGCCTGAACCAGGTCATCCCCATCCGCGCGCAAGGCCTGAGTGCCGCTGCGCTCGAAGCCATCAAGCCGCTGTCCCTGCTCACCGCCAAGCCCGTGCTGTTCGTGGCCAACGTCGACGAGGACAATATCGGCGGCAATGCGTTCTCGGCGAGGGTCGCCGAGTTCGCCGCGAAGCAGGGTGCTGAATGCGTCGTCATCTGCGCGCAGCTTGAAGCCGAACTCGCCGCGCTGGGCAATGACGAGCGCGCGCAGTTCCTGAAGGAAATGGGGCTCGAAGAGCCGGGTTTGAACCGCTTCATCCGCGCCGGCTACCAGCTTCTCGGGCTCGCCACCTACTTCACGGCAGGCCCCAAGGAATGCCGCGCGTGGACCATCCCCATCGGCGCCACCGCGCCCCAGGCCGCGTCGGTCATCCACACGGACTTTGAACGCGGCTTCATTCGCGCCGAAGTCATCGCCTTTGACGACTACATCGCCGGCAAGGGCGAAGCCGGCGCGCAGGCCGCGGGCAAGCTGCGCCTGGAAGGCAAGGAATACATCGTGAAGGATGGTGACGTGATGCACTTCAGGTTCAACGTCTGAGGTGACTCAGACTCGGGAGCTTCCGGGGCTGCGACGTCGCCAGTCGATGCCGCGACCGCTGCCCGGTCGCAGTGACACCTGGGTAACTGTTCGGGCACCCGATAGTGCGGCCAGTGCGTTATTGATCAATGCCTGGAGCAGGGAAGCCCACGACCATGAGCGTCGCCGTCTGCGTGGCGGTCACTCCCGTTCCAGGATGTGCTTCCATTCCGCGTCGGCCACGGGCATCACGGAAAGGCGATTGCCCTTGCGTACCAACGCCATCGCGGCCAGCGCGGGATCGTCCTTCAACTCCGCCAGCGTGACGTTGCGCTGCAGCCGACGTTTCAATTTCACGTCCACCACGAACCAGCGCGGGTTGTCCGGCGTGCTCCTGGGATCGAAGTACTTGCTGTCGGGGTTCTGCGCGGTGGGATCGGGATAGGCTGCGCGCACCACCTCGACGATGGCAACGATGCCGGGCTCTGCGCAGTTGGAGTGATAGAAGAAGGCTTGGTCGCCCTTCTTCATCTGGTCGCGCAGCATGTTGCGCGCCTGGTAGTTCCGCACGCCGTCCCACATCGTGGTCTGCGCGGGCATGCCTGCGAGCGTCTCGAGCCCGAAGGCGTCGGGCTCTGATTTCATCAGCCAGTAGTGCCGTGCCATGGTTGCCCGGTACGAGGAATTAGGGTGTCCTCCAAGGTGCCGCTGTGGGCCGTTATCTTGAACCTAGGGCTCAAGATCGGAACCTCTCGGGGCGAATCAGGCTTTCCGCGACGAGGCGGACATGCACACCATCACCAACCAGATCAGTTCCTTTGGGTGCAATATTGGCTCAAGGATATCAAGCCCCTGGCAAACACCGCAGAGGACGAGTCCATCATAGCGCGATTGCTTCAGTTTGTGCCCCGGGCCGCGTGACCGCCTTGTGACGTGCTGCCCGGCGTGCCGCTGCGGGCGAGCGCGGCTTCGATCTTGCGTTGGATGCGAGTGAGTTTGTCGTCGAGTCCCGTGGCCGTGGATTCGAGGGCGCGACGATGGTCGAGGAATTCGTGCGCGATGTTGAGGGCGGCCATCACGGCCACGCGTTCGCTGCCGATCACCTTGCCGCTGTCGCGCTGTTCGCGCAGTTTGCCGTTGAGGTAGTCGACGCTGGTCATCAGCGCTTCGCGCTCTTCATCGGTACAGCCCACCACGTATTCCTTGTCGAGGATGTTCAGGGTGATGGGTTTGACGGCTGGGCTCATGCTTGGAATGCCTCCGGGCGATTCGCCGTCCGCGGCCAGGCAGGCAACGGTGACGTGCGGATGTCAGGACTGCGCGTGACAGGCCCGATCGGGTTCAGCGTGTTTCCATGGACTTGAGCCGGGCGATCATGGCTTCGACCCGGCTGCGTGCCTGTTCTGTTTTTTCGATCAGCGCAGCGCGATCGGCCGCGAGGGTCGCCTGCTGCGAGCGCAATGAATCGTTCTCGTGCTGCAGGGATTCAATCGCGTGGATGAGCTCATCCACCCGCGCTTCGAGGGCGGCGAGATCGACTTGATCCGTGGGATTGGTCGCCATGGCTGGGACAGATCTGCTCCGGTGGTTGCGAGGCAATATAGAGGTGCCTCAGGGGCCGGGTCAACGGGACGTTCCGCCACCTGCGACGTGGGTTCTGCGTCCGTCCGGCGCGTGTGATAATCCGGCTGCATTCCACAGGAATCACGCACGTGAACGCGGAACAGGGACTATACGGCGAAGTTGTACTGGTGCTGGGCGATCTCGCCAGCGAGGTCTTCGCGCCCGAAACCCACGGCATCCTCTGCGGGATGCTGTGCGATCCGTCGCGATTCCTGCCGGATGCGTGGCTCCACCAGGTGCTTGGCGAAGACACCGACCTCCGCTGGGCGGATCTCGCCCAGGGCCATGCGCTCTCCCGCATGCTTGCCACCACTTTGCGCGAGCTCGTCGACCAGTCCTACGGCATGCGCCTGCTGCTACCTGACGACGACACCCCGCTGGCCGAACGCGCACAGGCGCTTGGTGAATGGTGTCGTGGCTTCCTGCTGGGCTTCGGGCTGCAGGCGGCCTCACGGCCCTTGAGCCACGAGGCCAAGGAAATGCTGCAGGATCTGGTGAACGTCAGTCGACTCGATGCCGTCGAAGACGAGGACGACAGCAGCGAATTCGCCTTCAACGACGTCCTCGAATACGTGCGGCTCGGTGCGCTGATGCTGCATGCCGAAGTCCGCGAGCCGGATGCCGAAACCCCACCCAGCCTCCACTGAGCACGCCATGGATAAACGAGAGTTCGCCCGCCGCCGCAAACGCCTGATGGACATGGTTGACGTCGGTGGCATTGCCATCCAGCCGACGGCCCCCGAGCGCGTGCGCAATCGCGATGTCTACTACCCATTTCGCGCCGACAGCGATTTCTTCTACCTCACCGGCTTCGCCGAACCCGAGGCCGTGGCGGTGCTGGTGCCCGGTCGGCCGCAGGGCGAGTACCTGCTGTTCTGCCGCGAGAAAGACCCTGAAGCCGAAACCTGGCATGGCCGCCGTGCGGGCCTCGAAGGCGCCTGCGAAATCTACGGCGCGGACGATGCCTTCCCGATTTCCGATCTCGACGACATCCTCCCCGGCCTGCTGGAAAACAAGGCGCGTATCTACCACACGATGGGGCGCTACCAGGACTTTGACCAGCGCCTCGTAGGCTGGCTCAACCGCGTGACAAGCAAGGGTCGAGCGGGGGTCCACGCGCCGGACCAGTACAACTCCCTCGCGCACTACCTGCACGAGATGCGCCTGTACAAGAGCCGGGACGAGATCAAGACCATGCGCCGGGCGGCGCAGATTTCGGCCGCCGCCCACCAGCACGTGATGGAGGTTTGCCGGCCCGGCCTGCAGGAGTACCAGATCGAAGCCGAACTCCTGCACCAGTTCATGCGCCGGGGTTCGCGCTCGCCGGCCTATCCCAGCATTGTCGGCGGCGGCCCCAACACCTGCATCCTTCACTACAACGAGAACGACCAGCCGCTACGTTCGGGTGATCTCCTGCTGATCGATGCGGGCTGCGAACTCGACCATTACGCGAGCGACATCACCCGCACCTTCCCCGTGAACGGCCGGTTCTCGCCCGAGCAGCGCGCGGTGTACGAAATCGTCCTCGCCGCCCAGCTTGCGGCCATCGAACAGGTGCGTCCCGGCAACCACTGGAACGAACCCCACCTCGCGGCGCTTGAAGTCATCACCCGCGGCCTCATCGACATCGGGCTGCTCAAGGGGCGTTGGAAGACGCTCCTCAAGGAAGACGCCTACCGTCCCTACTACATGCACCGCACCGGGCACTGGCTGGGCATGGACGTGCACGACGTGGGCGACTACAAGGTTGGCGACGAATGGCGCATGTTCGAGCCCGGAATGGTCACCACAGTGGAGCCGGGGCTTTACCTCTCGCCGACTATCAAGGGCTTGCCGAAGCGCTGGTGGAACATCGGCGTACGCATCGAGGACGACGTCCTGGTGACGGCCACCGGCTACGAAGTGCTGAGTCACGGCGCGCCGAAGACCGTCGAGGAAATCGAATCCCACATGCAGCTCGCCAGTGTCGCGTGACTTCGACTGCGTCGTCGTCGGCGCCGGCCTCGCCGGCGCGGCACTGGCGGTAGGACTCGCGCGCTGCGGCCTCACGGTCGCGGCGGTGGACGTGCGCGGGCCAGCCAGCGCTACCCCGCTGCGCGACGCTCGCGGCCTTGCCCTGTCGGTGTCCTCCCAGCGCGTGCTGTCGGCGCTGGGGCTGTGGGTACCGCTGGTTCCGCGCCTCACGCCCATCAAGCGCATCGAAGTCAGCGCGCGGGGCGCGTTCGGCTCCAGCACCCTGACCCACGACGACATGGGCGTGCTTGCGTTGGGCCACATCTGCCCGGCAGACCAGTTGCTGCGCACGCTCGATACGGCGCTGGGCGAGACCACCGGGCTCACTGCTTTCCTGGACGCCTCGCTCACCCGCATCGAGGTCGGAACCGTGCGGACCACCCTTAAGGTGCAGCGGGCCGGGATCGAGCAAACGCTCACCGCCCGGCTGCTCGTCGCGGCGGACGGCAGCCACTCCAGCGTGCGCCGGCATTTCGGCATCAAGGGGCGCCTGCGGGACTACGCGCAGACTGCCATCGTGGCCAACGTCGATATCGAGAACCCGACGCCATACACGGCGGTGGAACGTTTCACCAACGAAGGTCCCTGCGCGCTGCTGCCGCTGGGTGGCAAACGCCACGTGGTGGTGCGCTGTGTGCAGCACGCCGCCGCGGACGCCTTGCTCGCCGCGCCGCCGGCCGCCTTCCTGGCCGATCTGCAGCAGCGCTTCGGCTGGCGCTGGGGCCGCTTCTCCAACGCGGGTGACCGCCGCGCCCATCCGTTGGTGCAGAATCGCGCCGAGCACTTGACCGCGCCGCGTGCGGTGCTGGTCGGCAACGCGGCCAACACCCTCCATCCCAACGCGGCGCAGGGGCTCAACCTTGCGCTGCGCGACGTGGCGACCCTGCTCGACGCCGTGCAGGATTGCGCGCGCGACGGCAGCGATCCGGGTGATCCGGCGCGCCTCGACGCCTACGCCGCCGCACGCGCCCGCGATCACGATCGCACCGCCGGCTTTTCCGACAGCCTCGCCCGGCTCTTTGCACTCGATCCGCCCTTGCGGGGCATGGCGCTGGCCGTGTGTTCGGCGCTGCCCATGGTCCGCCGCGCGCTCATGGCGCGCCTCATGGGGGTCCAGTACAAGCCGGCGGAGTGGCTGCGCCACGCCCGGGGCGAAGGCCGCCCATGAAACTGCACGACTGGCTGGTGGTCGGCAATGGCATCGTGGGTGCCACCACCGCCTGCCTGCTCGCCGATGCCGGCTTTGAAGTTGCCGTTCTCGACACCCGCGCGCTGGTACCGGACGCTGGTGAGGACTGGGATCTGCGCAATTACGCGATGACTCCCGCGTCACGCCGGATCCTCTCGGCCATCGGGGCCTGGCAGCGCATCGCGCCAGACCGCATCGCCCCCTACGACCGCATGCAGGTCTGGGAAGCCGCCCACGGCGCGAGCATCGCCTTCGACGCCGCCAGCAACGGGCGCGAGGTCCTGGGCTACATCGCGGAACAATCCCGCCTGCTGCTTGCGCTCCATGCCGCGCTTGAAGCCCGGCCGCAGGTCGCCGTCACGCGGGGCACCGTGGAAAGCCTGTGGCACGACGAGGACTCGACGCATCTCCTGCTGGACGGTGGGCGCGCGCTGCGGGCCCGCGCGATCGTCGCCTGCGACGGCGCCGAGTCCCCTATGCGCATCCTGGCCGGCATCGCGAGCGAGATCTGGCCCTACCCGCAGCTTGCGGTCGTCGCCAACGTGGAAACCGCTGCGCCCCATGACCACACCGCGCGCCAATGTTTCCTCGCCGAAGGGCCGCTGGCCTTCCTGCCGCTGCCCGAGCCGCATCGCTGCTCAATCGTCTGGTCCACGTCTCCCGCAGCTGCGAGTGCGCTGGTCGAGCAAGACGACGAAGGCTTTTGCGCCGCCCTCGGCCGCGCCTTCGACCATCGCCTGGGCGGGATCCTGGGCACCAGCCGCCGGCTTGCTTTTCCGCTGGCCCGCCGCCATGCCCATCGCTACAGCGCGGGTCGCGTGGTGCTGGCCGGCGACGCCGCCCACGGCATGCACCCGCTGGCGGGTCAGGGCCTGAACACGGGCCTGCTTGACGCCGCCGTGCTGGCCGAGCGCGCGGCTGAAGCGGGGATCGCCGGGCTCAGGTCGCCCGCTGCGCTGTTCCGTCGCTACGAACGCCAGCGGCGGGGCGAAGTCCTCGTCATGCTGTCCGTGACCGATGGCCTCAATCGCCTGTTTCGCCACCATTCGCCCGTCGCGGGCTACCTGCGCAGTGCCGGACTCGCGCTGACCATGCGGCTGTCGCCGCTCAAGCAGCTGCTGATGGCCCATGCCATGGGCGACGTGGGTGACCTGCCACGGATCGCGCGCCGCGCCGTCTGATTTCTTTCCGTTGCATCCGGGAACGCCGAACCATGACCAGCACCAACCGCCCGCCGCTGTTTGAATCCCACCTCGCCAGCCTGCCGCTGCTCGGGCGCGGCAAGGTGCGCGACCTCTACGCAGTGGGCAGTGATTACCTCTTGATCGTCACCACCGACCGATTGTCGGCCTTCGACGTGATCCTGCCGGACCCCATCCCGGGCAAGGGCGAACTGCTCACCGCGATGTCGATGTTCTGGTTCCGCCACTTCGCGGGCCGCGTGCCCAACCACCTGGCGCCGTTGACCCTGGAAGAGGTTCTGCCCGACGCGTGCGAACGGGCGTCGGTGCAAGGTCGCGCCATGGTGGTGAAACGCCTGAAGCCACTCATGGTGGAAGCCGTGGTGCGGGGATACCTGATTGGCTCCGGCTGGAAGGACTACCAGGCGACGGGCGAAGTGTGTGGCATCCTGCTGCCGGTGGGACTTGAACAGGCGCAGCAACTGCCGGCACCCATTTTCACACCCTCGACCAAGGCCGGGATTGGCGCCCACGACGAGAACATCAGCTTCGCCCGGGCCGAAGCTATCCTCGGCGCCGACTACGCCCGGCAGGTGCGCGATCTCGCCGTGCAGCTCTATACGGAAGCGGCCGCTTTCGCCCGCGATCGCGGCATCCTCATCGCCGACACCAAGTTCGAGTTCGGCACCGACGCGGACGGCAAGGTGGTGCTGATCGACGAGGCGCTGACACCCGACTCCTCGCGTTTCTGGCCGGCGGAAGGCTATCGGGTGGGCAGCAGTCCGCCGTCCTTCGACAAGCAGTTCGTGCGCGACTACCTGGAAACGCTGGACTGGAACAAGCAGGCGCCAGGTCCGCACCTGCCGGCCGGGATCATCGAGAAAACCGCCGCCAAGTACCGTGAGGCGTTGGCGCGACTCACGGCGAATTGACGCCAGTGATTAATAAAACGTCGCCCAGTCGCTGAGCGGGGAGCGCTCGGTGCGCAGGGAATTCTCCACCGCGCTGGTGTCCTCGTATCCCAGCGCCATGCCGCAAATGACCTTGTGCTCGTCGCCCAGCTTCAGTTCCTCCCGGATGATCGTGTGGAACTGCGAGAAGGCGAACTGCGGGCAGGTGTGCAGGCCGTGCCCGCGCGCGGCGGCCATCAGGTTGCCGAGGAACATGCCGTAGTCGATCCACGCCGCGTAGCCGAGCGAGCGGTGGATGGTGAAGATGAAACCCACGGGTGCATCGAAGAACTTGAAGTTCCGCGCGTGCTGCGCGTGCGTGCGTTCGAAATCGCCCTTGCCAATGCCGAGCAGGCCGTAGAGATCCCAGCCCACCTTTCGCCGGCGATCGATGAACGGCGAAATCCATTCGCTGGGATAAATCGGGAATTCAGAGGAGTAGGTCGCCGCCCTCGCCGGGTCGTCGAAAGCGTCGAGGATCCTGGTGGAGAGGCGGGTTTTCGCCTCGCC
>JAYTTZ010000098.1:0-9172 GCA_043744805.1 Gammaproteobacteria bacterium | reverse complement strand
AAAGGCCGGATTTCCCTGGCTGAAATTGCCGAGCGACACGGCATTTCCCAGTCCTACCTCGAGCAATTGTTTGCTTCCCTCCGTCGCCGGGGCCTGGTGGAGGGCAGCCGCGGGCCGGGTGGCGGCTACAGGCTTTCACGTGACCGCAAGGAGATCTCGGTCGCCGAAGTGATCGATGCCGTGGACGAATCGGTCGACGCCACCAAATGCGGCGGCAAGCGGAACTGCCAGGGCGACAAAAGCTGCATCACCCACGATCTGTGGGCCAACCTGAGCGACCAGATCCGCCATTACCTGGACAACGTGAGCATTGGCTCCGTGGCCGAGAAGGCCGACGGGCGTGGTAGCACCCAGGCCATCAAGCAGTGGCCGTCCAGCAATACCCAGAATTCCGCAGCCTGAATCCAGGAGCATCCCAGCCATGGCCATCACCCTGACCGAACGCGCCGCCAACCACGTGCAGCGCTTCCTTGCCGGCAACGCTGGCGGCAACGGCTTGCGCATCGGCGTCAAACCCACGGGCTGCTCGGGCTATGCCTACGTCGTACAGCCCACCAACACCATCGGCGAACACGACCAGGTGTTCGAATCGCACGGCGTGCAGCTGGTGGTCGATGACCAGAGCCTCGGCATGCTCGACGGCACCGAAGTCGATTTCGCGCGCGAAGGCCTCAATGAAGGCTTCAAGTTCAACAACCCCAATGTCGCGGCCACTTGTGGCTGTGGCGAGAGTTTCAACGTCTAACCCATGTCTGCTCCAACTACCGACATCCAGTCGTTCATCGGCAACAAGTACGCAGCCGGCTTCGTCACGGACATCGAGCAGGAACACCTGCCCCCGGGCCTCGGCGAAGACACCGTGCGCTTCATCTCCGCCCGCAAGGGCGAGCCGGCGTGGATGCTCGAATGGCGGCTGCAGGCCTTCCGGCGCTGGCAGCAGATGCGCGAACCCGAATGGGCCCACGTGCACTACCCGAAAATCGACTACCAGTCGATTTCGTACTGGGCGGCGCCGAAGTCGCTGGCGGATCGGCCGCAAAGCCTG
Organism: Gammaproteobacteria bacterium; assembly: GCA_043744805.1. Lineage (GTDB taxonomy): Bacteria > Pseudomonadota > Gammaproteobacteria. The sequence goes on along the minus strand of JAYTTZ010000098.1, from coordinate 8,127 downwards.
GCCGACGTCGATCCCAAGCTCATTGAGACCTACAACAAGCTCGGCATCCCGCTGGAAGAGCAGAAGATGCTGGCCGGGGTCGCGGTGGACGTGGTGTTCGACAGTGTCTCGGTGCACACGACGTTCAAGGAAAAACTGGCGGATGCGGGGGTCATCTTCTGCTCCTTCTCCGAGGCCGTGCGCGAGCACCCGGAACTCGTGAAGCGCTACCTTGGCTCCGTCGTGCCCCAGCACGACAACTACTTCGCGGCGCTGAATTCGGCGGTGTTCTCCGATGGTTCGTTCGTCTACATCCCCAAGCACACGCGCTGCCCGATGGAGCTTTCAACCTACTTCCGGATGAATGCCCTCAACACCGGGCAGTTCGAGCGCACGCTCATCATCGCCGACGAAGGCAGCCACGTGAGCTACCTCGAAGGCTGCACCGCGCCCCAGCGCGACGAGAACCAGCTGCACGCGGCGGTGGTGGAACTGGTGGCGCTCGATGACGCGGAAATCAAGTATTCAACCGTGCAGAACTGGTATCCGGGCGACGAAGAAGGCCGGGGCGGCATCTACAACTTCGTCACCAAGCGCGGTGACTGCCGCGGCCGCAACTCGAAGATTTCGTGGACGCAGGTCGAAACCGGCTCCGCCATCACCTGGAAGTACCCAAGCTGCGTGCTGAGGGGCGAGAACTCGGTCGGCGAGTTCTATTCCGTGGCGCTGACCCACAACCGGCAGCAGGCGGACACCGGCACGAAGATGATCCACCTCGGCCGCAATACGCGCAGCACCATCGTGTCCAAGGGCATCTCCGCAGGTCGCGGGCAGAACGCCTACCGGGGCCTGGTGCGCATCGCGCGGAGCGCCGAAGGTGCGCGCAACTACACCCAGTGCGATTCCCTGCTGATCGGCGATCAGTGCGGCGCGCACACTTTCCCTTACGTCGAAGTGAAGAACAGCAGCGCCAAGGTCGAGCACGAAGCCTCCACTTCGAAAATCAGCGAAGACCAGCTGTTCTACCTGCGCAGTCGTGGCATCAGCCAGGAAGACGCGGTGAACCTCATCGTCAACGGCTTCTGCAAGCAGGTCTTCAAGGAACTGCCCATGGAGTTCGCGGTGGAAGCCCAGAAACTACTGAGTGTGAGCCTGGAAGGCGCAGTCGGCTGAACAGAACGGATCCGGATAACCATGCTCAAGATTGAAAACCTCCAGGTCGAAGTCGATGGCAAGCCCATCCTGCTCGGCCTCGACCTCGAAGTGCCCACCGATGAAGTCCACGCCATCATGGGTCCGAACGGATCGGGGAAGAGCACGCTTGCCCACGTCCTGGCAGGCAAGCCCGGTTACACGGTGACTGGTGGCAAGGTGACTTTCGACGGTCGTGATCTCCTCGCGCTGGGTCCGGAGGAACGTGCGGGCGAGGGCGTGTTCCTGGCCTTCCAGTACCCGGTGGAAATCCCCGGCGTGAACAACGTCTACATGCTCAAGGCCGCGCTCAACGGGATCCGTCGCTACCAGGGCCTCGGCGAAATCAACGCAGTGGAATTCCTTGCCCTGGTGAAGGCCAGGACCGCGGCGCTGGGCCTGAAGGAAAGCCTCCTCAACCGACCGGTGAACCAGGGCTTCTCGGGTGGCGAGAAGAAGCGCAACGAGATCTTCCAGATGAGCGTGCTGGCCCCAAAGCTCGCCGTGCTCGACGAAACCGACTCCGGCCTTGATATCGACGCGCTGCGCATCGTGGCCGAAGGCGTGAACCAGCTGCGCACTCCGGAACGCTCCTTCGTGGTCATCACGCACTACCAGCGCCTGCTCGACTACATCGTGCCGGACGTGGTCCACGTGCTGGCCCAGGGACGCATCATCAAGACCGGTCCGCGCGAGCTTGCCCTCGAACTCGAAGCCCGCGGCTACGACTGGCTCCTGCAAGCGGTGGCGTGATGGGCTGGCTGGAGACCCTTGCCCACGGCGGCGCTGCCGAGTCAGCCTCACCTGTCGACTTACTGCGCCAGCGGGCGCTGGCCAGCGTCGCTCGGCGCGGGCTCCCCACCGTGCAGATGGAAGCGTGGAAATACACCGACCTCCACGCCCTGGGCGAGTTTGCGCTGGCCACCTCCAGTAGTGTCGAGAGCATCAATCAGGCTGGTGTTCCGCTGCTGTCCGCGAGCCCACGGCGGCTCGTGTTCGTGAACGGGCTGTTCGATTCCTCTTGGTCCGCGCTTGGCGAAATGCCCGGTGGCGTAACCGTACGGCCCTTGTCGCAGGCGCTCGGCGAAGATCCCGAGACCGTGCGCGCCGCCCTGGCGCGCCATACGGACGACGACTCGCAGATCTTCGCCGCACTCAATGCCGGCACCGCCCGCGATGGCGCGCTGATCGAGCTTGCCGCCAACAGCACGCTGGCGTCGCCGCTGCTGGTGGTCTTCGTGAATACGCCGGGGAGCGCGCGGCTTTTCACCTCGCCGCTCGTCATCGTCAAGGCCGGCGCCAACAGCCAGCTCACGCTGCTTGAAGTCCATTACGGCGAAGCCGGCGCACGCAACCTGTCGAGCGCACTGACCGACATCACGGCAGGCAGCGGCAGTTCAATCGATCACTACCGCCTGCAGGTCGAAGCCGCCGAGGCCCTGCACCTCGCCAACCTGCGCCTCGACATCGGGGACAACGCGCGCGTGGCGAGCCACTCATTCGCCTTCGGTGCGCGGCTGGCGCGGCTCGACATCATCGCCGAGCTCAACGCCCCCGGTGCCAACGTGGTCCTTAACGGACTCTTCCATGCGCGCGCCGGGCAACATATCGACCACCAGACCTGCATCGACCATCGCGCGCCGCACACCACCAGCACCGAACTCTACAAAGGCCTCGCCAGCGACAACGGTCGCGGCGTGTTCCGTGGGCAAGTCATCGTGCGGCCCAACGCGCAGAAAACTTCGGCGCGGCAGGCTAGCCACAACCTGCTGCTCTCGCCCAACGCCGAAATCGACACCAAGCCCGAACTCGAGATTTACGCCGACGACGTCGCCTGCGCCCACGGCGCGACGGTTGGCCAGCTCGACGCGGACGCTCTGTTCTACCTGCGTTCGCGCGGCATCCCGGAAGCCGAGGCCCACGCGCTGCTGGTGTTCGCCTTTACCGAAGAAGTGATCGAGCAGGTGGGCTTCCCGCCGCTGCGCGACTGGCTGGCAACCTTGCTGGCGGGCAGTGCCGAAGTGCCCCTGCCAGAAAAGATGAAGGTCGAGGAATGAATGCAATCCCGGTAACGCCGCTAGCAATGTTCGACGTCCACCGGGTGCGGGCCGATTTCCCGATCCTGCACACCAAGGTGCAGGGCAAGCCGCTGGTTTACCTCGACAACGCCGCCACCACGCAGAAGCCGCGCGCCGTGATCGACTCACAGGTGCGTTACTACGCAACCCTCAACGCCAACGTGCACCGCGGCGTGCACACGCTCAGCCAGCGCGCCACGGACGAGTTCGAAGGTGCGCGCGAGGCGGTGCGCAAGTTCCTCAATGCCGGCAGCACGCGGGAAGTCATCTTCACGCGCGGCACGACGGAATCCATCAACCTCGTCGCCTACGCCTATGCCCGCAGCGCCCTCGCGGCGGGCGACGAAGTGCTGATCGGCGAAGCCGAGCACCACGCCAACATCGTGCCATGGCAGCAGCTGCGCGACAGCCACGGCACGGTGCTCAAGGTGGCGCCCATCAACGACGCGGGCGAACTCGACATGGACGCCTTCGCACGGGCGCTCACGCCGCGCACGAAGCTCGTCGCGATCGGGCATGTGTCGAATGCGCTCGGCAGCATCAACCCGGTGAAGGACCTCATCGCCCTGGCCCACGCTGCCGGCGCGAAGGTACTGGTCGACGGCGCGCAGGCCGTGGCGCATGGACCGGTCGACGTCACGGCCCTCGACTGCGACTTCTACGCTTTCTCTGGCCACAAGCTCTTTGGCCCCACTGGCATCGGCGTGCTCTACGGCAAGGCGGAACTGCTGGAAGCGATGCCGCCCTGGCAGGGCGGTGGCGACATGATCCGCACCGTGTCCTTCGAGCGCTCGGAGTGGAACGACCTGCCGTGGAAGTTCGAAGCCGGCACGCCGGACATCGCTGGCGGCATCGGCCTCAAGGCGGCGATCGACTACCTCGAGACGATTGATTACGCGGGCGCCGTCGCGCATGAACACGAACTCCTGCGTTACGCCACCGCGCGCGCCGCCGAAGTCCCGGGCCTCAGGCTCATCGGCACCGCACGCGAGAAGGCTGCCGTGCTGTCGTTTGTCATCGACGGCCTGCATCCGCAGGACCTTGGCGTGCTGCTCGACAGCCAGGGCGTCGCCATCCGCACCGGCCACCATTGCGCCATGCCGGTACTGGCCCGCTACGGCCTGTCCGGGACCGCGCGTGCTTCCTTTGCCTTCTACAACACCCGCGAGGAGATCGATGTCTTCTTCGCCGCGCTGGCAAAGGCCTGCGCCATCCTCGCCTGAACGACCCCAGGTAGCCCCATGAACGCAAATTTCGACCGCCACACGCCGATCGCCCTGTCCCGCGAATGCCCTGCGGTGCTGATCCCGGAAGGCACCGCCGTGTCCCTGGCTGCCGGGACCGAGGTCTATGTCACCCAGGCCCTGGGTGGTTCGGTTACCGTAAATGTGAACGGCAACCTGGCGCGCATCCCCGCCGAGCACATCGACGCGCTTGGCATGACCCGCGACGCCGGGCCGGCGCCGGAAGCCGTCGGCACTGGCACAGTGGACGAGAGCCTCATCTGGGCCCAGCTCCAGACCTGCTACGACCCCGAGATCCCGATCAACATCGTCGAACTCGGGCTTATCTATCGCTGCGAAGTGGTGGAGGAACCCGACGGCAAACAGCGGGTCGAGATCGACATGACGCTCACCGCGCCGGGCTGCGGCATGGGCCCCATCCTGGTCGAAGACGTGCGTGGCAAGATCGGCGCGGTGCCGAATGTTTCCTCAGTGGTGGTGGAACTCACCTTCGACCCGCCCTGGAATTCCGAGATGATGTCCGAAGCGGCCCGCCTGGAAACCGGGGTGTATTGAGTCCTGGCCCGAACTGCCGGGGCTAAACCCTTGCGCGCGCCGTGCTTTAACGGTCGTCTGCCAATATAATTCCGGCCCAATTTTCAATCCCGCTTCCAAATCCTTTTCCCAGGAGTCCCACCAGGCCATGGCCATCGAACGCACCCTCTCCATCGTCAAGCCCGACGCCGTCCGCAAGAACCATATTGGTGGCGTCCTCGCCAAGCTCGAAGGCGCCGGCCTCACCCTCATTGGCGCCAAGCTGATGAAACTCTCCCAGGCACAGGCCGGTGCGTTCTACGGCGTGCATCGCGAGCGCTCTTTCTTCCAGGAGCTCGTTGATTTCATGACCTCCGGCCCGATCATGGTCCAGGTCCTCGAAGGCGAGAACGCCATCCTCCGCAATCGCGAAGTGATGGGCGCCACCGACCCCGGGAAAGCCGATCCCGGCACCATCCGCGCCGAATTCGGCGCCGATATCGGCGAAAATGCGGTCCATGGCTCCGACGGCCCGGACACTGCCCAGGTGGAAATCGCGTTCTTCTTCGCGGAATCCGAACTGCAGTCCCGTTGAGCGATCCGGCCCAGGAACGATGAGCGACGCCGTGGCCACCAGCCGCCCCAACCTGCTCGATTTCGACGCGGGGGCGCTGGCGAACTTTTTCGAGCACCACGGACAGCCGCGTTTCCGCGCCACCCAGCTCATCAAATGGGTGCACCAGCAGGGCGTGCTGGACCTCGATTTGATGAGCAATTTTGGCCGATCTCTGCGCGACCTGCTGCGCGAGACCGGCGATTTCCGCCTACCAGAAGTGATCAGCTTCCACGCATCCGTCGACGGCACCCTGAAATGGCTGCTGCGGGTGGACAATGGCAACGCCATCGAGACCGTTTACATCCCGGAAATGGACCGCGGTACCTTGTGCGTGTCCTCCCAGGTGGGCTGCGCGATGGCCTGCAGTTTCTGCGCAACCGCCCGCCAGGGCTTCAGCCGCAACCTGTCCACCGGCGAAATCATCGGCCAGGTGTGGATTGCCGCCCGTCACTTCGGCCAGCACCCCAAGACCGAGCGCAAGATCACCAACGTGGTGATGATGGGCATGGGCGAACCGCTCATGAATTTCGATGCCGTCGTGCCGGCCATGCGGCTGATGATGGACGACAACACCTACAACCTCGGCCGCAAGCGGGTCACGCTCAGCACCGCCGGCCACGTTCCCGGTATCGACCGCCTGCGCGAGGAGTGCCCCGTGGCCCTGGCGGTGTCGCTGCATGCACCGGACGACGATCTCCGCAACGAACTGGTGCCGCTCAACCGCACCTATCCCATTGCCGAACTGCTGGACGCCTGTCGGCGCTACGTGTCCATCAACCCCCACGACCAGATCACCTTCGAATACGTGATGCTCGACGGCGTGAACGACAGCCCGTCGCACGCCAGGCACCTGGCGAGAATCCTGCGGGGCATACCGTCCAAGATGAACCTCATCCCCTTCAATCCCGTGGTGGGCGCCGATTACCGTCGCTCCAATCCGGCGGCGATCGACGCCTTCCGCCGCGAACTCTCCAATGCCGGGCTGCTCACCATCACCCGCAAGACACGGGGCGAGGACATCGATGCCGCGTGTGGCCAGCTGGTGGGCCAGGTGGCCGCCCGTGCAGCCCGCCATCGGCCGTCCGGGAAGACGCTGGATGTTTAAACGGCCCAGCCTGCGTGCCGTCGTCATGGCTGCCAGCGTCCTGCTGCTGGTCGCCTGCCAATCCCGGGCGCCGTTGCAGCCCGGGGAGACCCGCGCCGAAGAGCGCGCCAAGGTGGCAGGGCTCAACACCCAGCTGGGCATTGAGTACATGCGCGACGGCCGCAATGAGCTTGCCCTGCACAAACTGGAGAAGGCGCTCGAGGCCGTGCCGGATTTCCCCGACGCGCACAACGCGCTGGGCCTGCTCTACAACCGGCTGGGCGAATACGCCAAGGCCGATGCGAGTTTCCGCGCCGCGCTCCGCCGCAATCCCAACAGCGGGCTCTCACTCAACAACTACGGCCAGTTCCTGTGCCAGCAGAAGCGCTACGAAGACGGCCAGGCCCGCTTCCTTGCCGCAGTCAAGAACCCGCTCTACGAATCCCCGGAAATCGCCTACACCAACGCCGGTTTCTGCGCGCTGGCGGCAGGCAATCCCAAGGCTGCGGAAGACCACTTGCGGAGGGCGCTTGAGCGCAATCCCAAGGTGTCTCCCGCCCTGCTGGGGCTGGCGCAGATTGGATTCGACCGGGGCGATCTGGAAACGGCCGGCCAGTACTACGGGCGGTACACCAAGGCCGCAGAGCAGACCGCGCGCTCATTGGCCCTGGGCATCCGCATCGAACGTGCGCTCGGCAAGAAGGATCAGGCGGCCAGCTATGAGCTGATGTTGCGCAACCAGTTCCCGGATTCGCGCGAGGCTGGCCAACTGCAACGTGGGGAGCTCTAGCCCGTGGCTGCGTTCGGCGAGGTCCCAACGAGCGCCGCCCGGATCGCCGCGGGCCCCGGCGCCCTCCTGCGCGAATCACGCGAAGCCCAGGACATGTCCCGCGAGGAACTCTCCAAGCGAACGCGCCTTGAACTCAAGGTGATCGACGCGCTGGAGAACGAGCAGTGGGAGAAGCTCGCCGGCCCGGCCTTCATCAAGGGCTATATCCGCTCCATCTCCCGTGAGCTGGGCGTTGATCCCAACCTGCCACTCACCGAATACAACGCACAGTTCCATACCGGCGAGCCGGTGCTGAGTGACTTCGAGTCCCGCGCGCCGGTGGAACTCACCACGGCCAATCGCTGGATCAAGGCGATGAGCATCGGGCTGGTGGCGGTCGGGGCGGTGCTGGTGGCGGTCTGGTGGCAGCACAACTACCTGCAACCCGCTACGCCGCCAGAGCCGGGTGCCGTGAACGGGGAATCTGCGTCCAGGACGGAATCCGCCACGCCACTCCCTTACTCGTGGACGGTGGTCGAACATTCCTCCCTGCCTCTGCAGCCGCCGGCAAGCTGGCGGCGCCAGACTGATGGCTCAACCCCGCCGCCACTCAATCCGCCGCCGACGGAAGCGCCAGCGCCCGCCATCGGTGG
>JAYTTZ010000097.1:0-9193 GCA_043744805.1 Gammaproteobacteria bacterium | reverse complement strand
TCCTTGAGCCTCCTGGGAAACCGACGGCGTCCTTGCCGACGAGCCGCAGGTTAAATCGGGCGGAGGCTTGCGCTCAATAGGGTGGGTGTCCTCGAAATTCCGATAGGGTGGGTGTCCTCGAAATTCTGTCGAAATTCCTCGAAATTCCTTTCTACTGGCCAGACCTGGACATAGACCTCGGCCTCGAAACCATCCGACACCCAGAGCGATTTCCGCTTAAGGCCAAGTGACGAATAGCAAGCCAATGGAGCGTACGCCTCGACAGCTTCCTGAGTTCACCAGACATTGGCATCAGCCTTTCCGCCAAACCTCGGGACGCTTCAGCACCGTCGCATAGCCCATGTCCGTGCCGGCGCCCGCCGTCGCCGGGACGACGCTCAAATCCTTCCCTCACCGCCGCCCCGCCCGCGCCTCCTTCAACAACTCCGTTGCGATGATGATCCTCCTGATCTCCCTGGTCCCCGCGCCAATTTCCGAGACCTTCGCATTGCGGTAGTGCCGGTTCACTTCCGTCTCCCACATGAAGCCCATGCCGCCGTGGATTTGCACGGCGGTGTCCACCGCCAGCATGTGCACGCTGCCGGCTTTCAACAGCGCGGCGGCGCAGCGCTTGTGGAGTTCGCCGGTGCCGCCACCGCCCTGCTCGAGCGAATTGCACGACAGCAGCGCGCGATAGGCGAGCAGGCGCGCGGCTTCGATTTCCGTGTACAGATCCGCCAGCATGGCCTGCACCATCTGCTGGTCGCCGATGGGCTTGCCGAACTGCTCGCGCTGGATGGAATACTCGATCGAGAGATCGAGGCAGCGCTGCGCGGCGGCGACGATCGGCACGGCGAAGAACGCGCGCTCGATGTCGAGCCCGCTCATCACCACGCCCACGCCGAGGTTCTCACCGCCCACGAGGTTGGCCGCCGGCACCCGGCAGTTGTCGAAGACGAGTTCGCCGGTGGGGCAGCCGCGCCAACCCATCTTGCGGAGTTCCCGGGCCACGCCGTAGCCGGGCATGCCCTTCTCGACGATGAAGGCGGAGATGCCCTTGGCGCCGCGCTCGGGCGCGGTCTTGGCGTAGACCAGCAGCACGTCGGCCACCGGGCCGTTTGAAATGAAAATCTTGCGGCCGTTGAGGAGGTAGTCGTCGCCTTCGCGCCTGGCGGTGGTGCGCATGCCGGCGAGGGCGTCCGAGCCGGCGCCGGGCTCGGTCAGGGCCAGCGCGCCCACGAGTTCGGCGCGGCACAGGCGGGGGATGTAGCGCTGCTTCTGCGCCTCGCTGCCATTGCGCAGCAGGTTGTTGAGGCAGAGGTTCTCGTGCGGGCCCCAGATGCAGTTGGCGTTGAGGTTCCAGTAGGCCATGGCCTCGGCGACCATGCCGGAGGCAAAGACATCAAGCCCCGCGCCGCCCAGTGCGACCGGCGCGGTGATGCCGAGGTAGCCGGCCTGTGCGAGATCGGGCAGCAGGTGGGCGGGATACCAGTCGTCGTCGTCCATGCGCGCCAGCAGCGGGTGGAGTTTCTCGCGGGAATAGCGGAATGCCTGGTCGTAGATTTCCTGGTAGTCCCCACGGGGGTTTAAAAGGTCCGGGGTATTCATGGAAATTCCTTCCGACAGGCGCGGGGGGAACGCAACGGCTACGCGCCGGCCTCGTAGTGGATGATGGCGAGGAACTGGATCGGGACGCTGAGCAATTTCTCCGGGCCGTGCGGCACGTTGCCGTCGAAACTGAGCGAGTCCCCGGCCTTCAGCGGATACACCTTCTGGCCGTGCCGGTAATCCATGTGCCCCTTGAGCATGTAGATGAATTCGACCCCTGCATGCTGGAAGCGCGGGAACACTTCGCTCTGGTCGTCCAGGGTAATGAGGAAGGGCTCGAAGAGTTTCGTCGGGCCCTGGTCGTAGGCCAGCAGTTCGTAGCTGTGGCCGCGGCGGGTGCCGCGCCGGACCACCACCATGCCCTGCCCCTGCGGCACGTGGCACGCCACGCCATCCGGCAGGTCGTAGTCCTTGAAGAGATGGCCCATCGACACGCCCATCGCCTGGCAGAGCCGGGCGAGCGTGTCGAGGCTCGGCACGGCCTGGCCGTTCTCGATGCGCGACACCATCCCGCGACTGATATCGGCGAGGCTCGCGACGTCCTGGAGGGTGAGGTGCTGGAGCTGGCGCTGCTTCTTGAGCGCGGCGCCGACGAAAGGGCCGACGCCGCCCGCCTCGCGACCGGCCGGCGCCGGGTTACCGTCCTCGACGATTGGCCCGGGGCTGCGGGGACGGCGGCTCACCGGGGCGGGTATGTGGGCTTTCGTGGGCATGCAGGCGGGTCATCGTTGGAACCGGCCCAGCCTAGCCCACTCCCGCGTTGCCGCCCAGCGCATCCCTCAGTCACGACCCGCGTCCACCAGGGCTCTCGCCAGGCCCTGGGGATTAGTGAACAGCACTTCATGCCCGCCGGGCATCTGCACCAACCGGTAGAGGCCCAGTCGCGAGGACATGCGCGGATGCCACGCCCACTCGCCGGGCGGCAGCGCCGTGTCTTCGGTGCAATTGAGGTAGCTGCGCGGAATGGACAAGGCATTGAACGCCTTCAGGTCGAGGCGCGCCGCGAACGGCGCGAAGGGCTCGGGGGACAGGCGCGCATAGGCGGCCTCGGCCTGCGCCAGGTCCGCATCGTTCATGAAAGCTTCGCGCCAGATCGGGAACGGCAGCATGACCGTGTTGTCGGGCGACTCCGCTGCCATCCGGGTGAAAAGATCCCGATAGGCCGGCGGCACGTTGTCGAGCAGGCATTCACCGTCGCCCAGCACGAAGGCATTCCAGAACACGAGGCGGCGGACGAGCCCGGGGATGCGTTCCGCCACCTTTGCAATGACGGTGCCCGCGAAACTGTGGCCCACCAGCACGACATTGGTGAGGTTTTCGTGGGCAATGAAGTCCACCACCGACTCCACGCAGTCCTCGTGCGAGATGTCGCGGCGAGCCCCAGGCCCATGGCCCGCCAAGGTCGGCGCGTAGGCCTGGTGGCCAGCGGCTTCGAGCGCCACGATGACTTCCTTGAAGGTACTGCCGTCGTGCCAGGACCCGTGTACCAGGACAAAGACCAGCGGGGTTGCGGGCATCGGTGCACTGCTCCGTCGAAAAAGGGGCTCCTGCTTACCACGCCCGGTACCGCTCGGGACCCGCGTGAGTCACCAGCGTCAGCGCGCGGTCACCCACCCGGAGCCAGTCCCGCAGCGGCGGCGTCCTGAATGCCGTGCCGGCCCGTTCCTCCTTCGACTGGGCTCAGGACGAACGGGCTTTCACGCGGGTCGACCAAGTCTCTCGTTCGCCCTGAGCCTGTCGAAACCAGGCCGGAGCGTGTGCTGAACCTGCCGAAAAGGGGGCGTTTGGTGCCGCTTTATGTGCCCCAGGATTGCAGAAAACGAGCCGGCTTCGATGCCTGGCCCGGGTGATCAAATCGACTGCGCGATCAGTATCGCCCCGGGATCCAGTTCGTGCCGGCCAGCGGTACACCCGCCATAGCGGCCGCTTCCACGGTGAGCGCGGCGAGATCTTCCGGCTCCAGGTTGTGGACGTGTGACTTGCCGCAGGCCCGCGCGATGATCTGGGCTTCCATGGTCAGGGTGCGCAGGTAGTTGGCGAGGCGCCGGCCGCCTTTCACCGGATCGAGCCGTTCGGCCAGTTCTGCCTTCTGCGTGGTGATGCCGGCGGGGTCGTTGCCCGCGTGCCAGTCATCGTAGTAACCGGCAGCACTGCCAATCTTGCGGTACTCCTCGTCCAGCGCCGGGCTGTTGTCGCCCAAGGCGATGAGCGCGGCAATGCCGACCGAGACGGCGTCCGCCCCCATTGCCAACGCCTTGGCCACGTCGGCGCCGGTCCGAATGCCGCCGGAGACGATGAGCTGCACCTTGCGATGCATGTCGAGTTCGGTCAGCGCCTCTACGGCCTGGCGCACCGCCGGCAAGGTTGGAATGCCCACATGCTCGATGAAGACGTTCTGGGTGGCTGCGGTACCGCCCTGCATGCCGTCCACCACGATGACGTCCGCGCCGGCCTTCACCGCCAGCATGGTGTCGTAGTAGGTGCGGCTCGCGCCGATCTTGATGTAGATGGGCTTCTCCCAGTCGGTGATTTCGCGCAGTTCGCGGATCTTGATTTCGAGATCGTCCGGCCCGGTCCAGTCCGGATGCCGGCAGGCGCTGCGCTGGTCGATGTTGGGCGGCAGGTCGCGCATGCCGGCGACGCGCGCGTTGATCTTCTGCCCCAGCAGCATGCCGCCGCCGCCCGGCTTGGCGCCCTGGCCCAGCACGATTTCAATCGCGTCGGCCTTGCGGAGATCGTCGGGGTTCATGCCGTAACGGGACGGCAGCAGCTGGTAGACGAGGGTCTTCGAGGACAGCCGTTCTTCCTGGGTCATGCCGCCATCGCCGGTGGTGGTGCTGGTGCCGACTGCCGTCGCGCCGCGCCCGAGGGCTTCCTTGGCTTGCGCGGACAGCGCGCCAAAGCTCATGCCCGCGACGGTAATGGGGATCTTGAGTTCGATGGGCTTCTTTGCGAAGCGCGTGCCCAGGGTAACGTTGGTATCGCAGCGCTCGCGGTAGCCTTCCAGCGGGTAACGCGACATCGAGGCGCCCAGGAACACCAGATCGTCGAAATGCGGCAGGTAGCGCTTGGCGCCGCCACCGCGGATGTCATAGATGCCTTCTGTCGCCGCGCGCTGGATCTCGTGGATCACATCGCGGCTGAACAGGTAGGACGGAATCAGCCCAGGGTCCCTGGTGGTCATTGGCATGAACTCCCGTGGTTCGCGTGCGTCCGCTCAGTAGGCATCGGCATGGTCGACGTTGAAGTGGTAGAGCTTGCGGGCCGAGCCGTAGCGCCGGAATTCACTGGCGTTCGCGGTGACTTCGGCCTGCGCGAGCAGCGCGGCCAGGGCTTCCAGGTGTTCGGGGGTCATCTCCTTCTCGATGCAGTCGGCGCCGAGATCGGCCACCGTGCCACGCACGAAGATTTCCGCTTCATACAGTGAATCGCCCAGCGCCGGGCCCGCGTTACCGCAGACCACGAGGCGTCCGCGCTGCGCCATGAAGGCCGACATGTGGCCCACCGATCCCTGCACCACGATGTCCACGCCTTTCATCGAAATGCCACAGCGCGCGGAGGCATCGCCTTCGATCACCACCAGCCCGCCGCGTCCCGTCGCGGCTGCCGCCTGGCTCGCATTGCCCTTGAGGCGCACGACGCCGGACATGATGTTCTCGGCGAGGCCGGTGCCGGCGTTGCCGGCGATGGTGACCCGCGCGTGCTTGTTCATGCCGGCGCAGTAGTAGCCCACGTGGCCGTCGATTTCGACGTCGATCGGCGCATCGATGCCGACCGCCAGCGCGTGATCGCCCTGAGCGTTCAGCACGCGGAATTTCGGCCCGGTCGGCGCGCCATTGAGACAGTGCAGGGCCTGGTTGAGCTCGCGCACGCTGTGTTGGGTGAGGTCGAAAACCTGTTCGCTGTCCATCATGCCTCCCTCAATGCGCCGTCGCGGCGCGTTCGCCGCCCCAGACGTAGACCGTCGCGGGCTCGGGCTCCCACAGGCGCGCATGCTTGACGCCGGGAAGGCGCGCGAGCGCGCGGTATTCGGACGCCATCGCCACCCAGTCGTCCGTTTCCGCCAGCACCGCGGGCTTGCAGGCGATGGGGTCACGCAGCACGGCGAAGCCATCGCTGGTGCCGATGGTGAAGGTGTAGAAACCGTCGAGATCGGCCAGCGCGCGGGTCAGCGCTTCGCCCAGGGTCGCGCCCTGCTGCATCTGGACGTCGAGGTATTGGGCGGCGACTTCGGAATCGTTCTCCGTCCGGAACACCGCGCCGGCCTTTTGCAGCTTGCGCCGCAGGCGGTTGTGGTTGGACAAGGAACCGTTGTGCACGAGGCAGAGATCGCTGCCGGTCGAAAAAGGGTGCGATCCCGCCGTCGTCACCGCGCTTTCCGTCGCCATGCGGGTGTGCCCGATCGCATGGCTGCCGCGCAGCTTGCGGAGCCCGAAGGCATTGGCCACTTCCACCGGCAGGCCGGTTTCCTTATAGATCTCGATGTGCTGCCCGATGCTCACCACCGTGAAGGGCCACGCCTCCGCGGCGAGCCACGCGCGGAGGCTGGCTTCGATCACCGGCAGGCGCAGCAGGCAGTGCGTGTGGTCGCGCCTGAAATCCACGTCCACCTTGAAGTGCTCCGTGAGGCCGGCCGCGACGTGCGCCCAGTCAAAGCCCGGATCAGGATGCTGCAGCACCAGTTTCAGCTGCCCGGCCGGCGCCGGATCGCGGTACACCGCGAAGCCAGTGCTGTCGGGACCTCGCTGGGTCATCTCCAGCAGCATCGGCTCGAACAAGGCACCCAGCTCGGGTTCGAGCGCCGGGTTCTTCAAATACAGACCGACAATTCCACACATGGCGGCAGGACCTTTTCAGAAGAATTCGAGGTAACGCCCGACTTCCCAGTCGGACACGTGGCGGGAGTACTCCACCCATTCCATGCGCTTGAGCTTCATGAACTCCCCGATGATTTCCTCGCCGAGCGCCGTGGCGAACAGCGGATCGGCGGCCAGGGCGTCGAGCGCCGCGCCGAGGTTCTGCGGCAGCACCGCGATGCCCTGCTCCGCAAGTTGCGCCGGCGTGAGTTCGTAGAGGTTGAGGTTGCGCGCCGGACCCGGATCAAGCTTGCGCTTGATGCCATCGAGGCCCGCGGCAATCACGGCCGCCGTCGCGAGGTAGGGATTGCAGGCCGGATCGGGCAGGCGGCACTCGAGGCGACCATAGGGAATGCGGACCATCGAACTACGGTTGTTGTCGCCGTAGGTGATGTAGGCCGGCGCCCAGGTCGAGCCGGACAGCGACTCACCCACCACCAGCCGCTTGTAGGAGTTGACGCTTGGCGCCAGCAGCGCCGTGAGCGCGGGTGCGTGCGCGAGCAGGCCACCGAGGAAGTGGTAGGCGAGCTTCGAGAGCCCGAGGCCCTGCTTGTCTTTGTCGTCGTTGAACAGGTTGCCGGTCGTCGCGTCCGCCATCGACAGGTGCATGTGCATGCCGCTGCCCGTGCGATGGCGGAAAGGCTTGGGCATGAAGGTGCAGATGAGCCCGAGATCTCTCGCAATCTCGCCGGCCGCCATGCGGAAGAACACGTAGCGATCGGCCGAAGTGAGCGCATCGCTGTAGGTGTAGTTGATCTCGAACTGGCCGTTCGCGTCCTCGTGGTCGATCTGGTAGACGTCGAAGCCGGTCTGCTGCAGCGATTCCACCAGGCGCTCCAGCATCACGCGATTGCGCGACAGGCCCTTGTAGTCGTAGCAGGGCTTTTCCAGCGTGTCGGTGTCATCGGCCGGCGCGATGCTGCCGTCCGGCAGTTTCTTCAGCAGCATGAACTCGGGTTCGATGCCCACGTTGATGGTCCAACCCAGCGCCTTGGCGGCGGCGACCTGTTGTTTGAGGACCAGGCGCGTGTCGAACGGATAGGGTTTGCCGTTGACCCGCCCGTCACAGACGATGCGCGCATAGCCGGGCTGCCAGGGCACCAGCGACAAGGTGTCGAGATCGCCCACCGCCAGGTAGTCCGCCGAATGCGGGCCCATGCCAAAGCCCCACACCGCGAAGCCGGCGAAGCCGGCACCGGCCGTGACGATGTCCTCGAAATGGGACACCGGGACCGACTTGGTCTTGGCGACGCCGTGGATGTCCACGAACTGCGCCAGCACGTAGCGGATGTGGTTGTCCTTCAGGAATTTCTGCGCTTGCTTGAGGTTCATGTCGCTCCGTCCTTAGTCGCGAGCCCTGGGGCCCAGATAGTCTTCAAAACCAATCACCGAGCCGCCACGCGCGAGGACCTGCGCTTCCAGCGCCGATCCGAGCCATGGCCCTTCGGCCGGCGCGCACAGCACGCGGAAGCCCCTGGTTTCGCGACGCACTACGGCATCAAGGCCGCAGATCTGCGTCGGGAACCAGGCGCTGGCACCCGGCGCCGCGCTGTCGGCGCTCGTAATCTCCGGCAACAGGGCAGCCCAACCTTCACCGCCGATGGCGAACTCGGCGTATTCGGTCGCCAGGCACAGCACCGAGGCCCCGGGGCTGAAGGCGGGCAAGTCGCCGACGCGGCCTGGCAGTGCGGAAACCAGGTACTGGCGCGGCGCAATCTGCGCGACCTCGCAGTTGGCCGCCACGCGGGTATCGAACAGTCCTGGCGTTGGCAGGCCCACTGAACGCAACAGATCCGCAGCCCCCTCGCCCAGCAGCAAAGCGCGGGCGAGGACCGGGAAGCCCACGCAGTGGAGCCCGGTCTTCATGGCGCGACTTCCGTCAGGCGCGTATTGGCCGGATCGTAGAACGGCAGCTCGGCGCGGCGCGCCTGCACGAGCTTGCCGCCGCCCACCCGGATGCTGAACTGCGTGGCCTGGATGCTTTCGCCTTCCACCACGGCAAGGCCGATGGTCTTGCCCAAGGTCGGACTGTAGCCGACGCTCGTGACGCGACCGGCAATGCGGGCGCCCTCGATGAGGAGATGGCATTCCTCGATGGGCAGGGCGGGATCGGTGTGGTCGGTGGTGAAACCCACCACCTTGCGCAGGCCCTGGGTGGCGAGGAGTTCGCAGGCCGCGCGGCCCATGAAGCGCGGCTTGTCCATTTTCACGAGGCCCGCGAGTGGTGTTTCAAACGGATGCATCACGCCGTCGGTATCGAGCCCCACGATGAGATGGCCTTTCTCGAGCCGCAGCAGGCGTTGGGTATCGACGCCGAACGGCAGGCCCCCGAAGGCCGGCGCACGTTCCAGCAAGGCCGCCCACAGCACGGGCACGGCGGAGTACGGCAGGTGGACCTCGAACGCGCTCTCGCCCACGAAGCCCACGCGCATCAGGCGCGCTGGATATCCCAGCACCTTGCCCGTGCGTGCTTCCGGGAAAGGAAACGCTGCCAGCGAGAGATCCACCGCCGTCAGGGCTTGCAGGAGTTCGCGCGCCCGGGGTCCCGCCACGTTGATGGCGCCCCAGTGCCGGGTGAGGTCGACGACGTCCACGTCGAGTCCGCAGAGCGCGGCGAGCTGGTTCATTTCGCGGACCGTCGCCACCACGTGGCCGGTGCCTGCGGTCACGTAGTAATGCTGTTCGCCGAGCCGCGCGGCGATGCCGTCGTCGGCGATGATGCCGCGCTGATCGAGTGCCATGACGACGCG
>JAYTTZ010000096.1:0-9231 GCA_043744805.1 Gammaproteobacteria bacterium | reverse complement strand
GGACCTATGTGACCACCCGGTGGATTCGCGAAGCCGTCGGTGGCCTGCTGCCAGTGGCCCAGCTGGGTGGTGAAGTCATCGGGGCCCGCCTGCTCGTGCTGTCCGGCGCGCGCGCCCCGGAAGCCGCCGCCAGCACGACCGTGGATCTCACGGTGGAAGCGCTGACCCTGGTCGTCTTCATCCTCATCGGCCTGGGGTTTGCGCTGCTGACCGGCACGGGGCAGGGGCTCGTGGCCGGTACCTTGCTGGCACTCGCGGCTTTCGTGCCGGCCGTGATTGCGCTGCTCCTCGTCCAGCGACGTGGGCTCGCGGTGCTGCTCGACAAGCTGGCTCGCTGGCTCGAACGACGCTGGCCCGCGCGGAATTTCAGCGGCCTGCGCGAGCTGCACGCAGCTTTCGGAGCCTGCTACCGCAATCCGCGAGGCCTCGCGGCGGGCTGCGTCTGGCACCTTGCCGGCTGGCTCGGTGGGGTCATCGAAATCTATGTCATGGGCCTGGTGCTCGGCATGCCGATCAGCGTCGGCCAGGCCCTGGTGATTGAAAGCCTGGGCCAGGCGATCCGTGGCGCTGCGTTCTTCGTCCCGGCGGGGATCGGCGTGCAGGAGGCGAGCCTGGTGTGGCTAGCGACCGAGCTTGGCCTCTCGCCGACGACCGGGCTTGCGCTGGCGTTGCTCAAACGGGTGCGGGAACTTGCCCTGGGATTACCCGCGCTGCTCGCCTGGCATGCAATAGAAAGCGGCCGCTGGTCGCGTTTTCGGCGCCCGGCGTCCAAGCTGTCGGAGCCTTGAATTTCCCACGTGGCCGCTGCGGAAGGGCTTGCCTATACTCGTGGCCGTGCCGCAAGTGCGCGGGCGCCGTGTGGGCACTGCCGCCGGGGTGAACCAAACTTCGTTCCCCGCGCTCCCTTAACCCCTAGCCGAGGGCCTTCGTGCAATTCCTCTTCTCCGTTTACCTGCTGGCCGCCAGCGCCTACGTGCTGATCGCCATCGGTTGTCTTGTCCGCCTGCGCCATCCCGCGCCCGTGGACCGCGCAACATGGCCGGCGGTCACTGTGCTCAAGCCGCTGCACGGCGCGGAACCCGGCCTGTACGAGAACCTCCTGTCCTTCTGCCAGCAGGACTACCCCGAGTTCCAGGTGATCTTCGGCCTCGCCCGCGCGGACGACCCTGCCGCCGAGATCGCACGGCGCGTGATTGCCGCCTGCCCGGGAGGCGACATCACCCTGGTGGTCAACGAGCGCCTGATTGGCACCAACCGCAAGATCAGCAACGTGGCCAACTGCCATGGGTCTTCCCGCCACGACCTCCTGGTGATTGCCGACAGTGACATGCGGGTAGAACCTGACTACCTGAAGCGCCTCGCGACCACCTTCGACGACCCCGGTGTTGCCGCCGGCACCTGCCTGTACCGGGGGCGTGCCGAGCCCGGTGTGTCGTCGTGGCTCGGCGCGGCCTACATCAACGAGTGGTTCCTGCCTTCGGTACTGGTGGCCATGAGTTTCGCGCCACTGCATTTCTGTTTCGGGGCGACGATGGCCGTGCGCCGCAGTGCGCTCGAGGCGATCGGCGGCTTTGAGCGCCTGGCCAACGAACTTGCCGACGACTACAGGCTCGGCGATCTGGTGGCGAGCCAGGTCGGCAGGGTCGCTTTAATCCCTTGTATCGTCGAGAATACCGTCCATGAGCCTTCGCTCGGTTCACTGCTCCGGCATGAACTGCGCTGGGCCCGCACCGTCCGGTCCGTGCAAGCGGGCGGTTTTGCAATGTCTTTCCTGACCTACATCCTTCCCGCTGCGCTCGCTTTCGCGGTGTGCGTCGGAAGTCGACACCCGCTGCTCGGCGCCTTGGCCGTGGGCTGGGCGGTGGGGCTACGCGCGCTCCTGCACGACGTCGCGCGAACCACGGTGGCACCCCGGCAGCCCGCTTGTTACGGGCTGACCATGCTCCGTGATCTCCTGTGTTTCGGCGTCTGGGCCATGAGCTTCCTTACGCGTGACGTCGAATGGCAGGGTTATGAATTCAAGGTGGACAAGCAGGGCCACATGGAACTGAAAGGAACCGTCGAACCAACATGAACATGAAAACACTGTTTCTGAACCCCCCCTCCTTCGATGGCTTCGACGGTGGTGCGGGCTCCCGCTACCAGGCCCGGCGCGAAATCCGCTCGTTCTGGTATCCCACCTGGCTGGCCCAACCGGCCGCCATGGTGCCGGACTGCAAGCTCGTCGACGCGCCCGCCCACGACCAGACCGTCGAAGACGTGGTGGCCATGGCGAATGACTTCGAATTCGCCGTGCTCCACACCAGCACGCCGTCGTTCGAGAACGACTGCAAGATCGCGGAAGCCTTGAAGGAAGCGAATCCCAAGTTGCTCATCGGCTTCGTGGGCGCCCACGTGTCGGTCAACCCCGATCCCAGCATCCGCGCCTCCACGGCCATCGACTTCGTCGCCAACGGTGAATTCGATTACGTCTGCAAGGAAATCGCCGAAGGCAAGCCGCTCGCGGAAGTCGGCGGCATCACCTGGCGCGATGGTGAGCGTTTCATCCGCAACGCCGATCGCCCGATCATCGAAGACATGGACGCGCTGCCGTCGGTCATCGACATCTACAAGCGCGACCTCGTCATCGAGGACTACTTCATCGGTTACCTGCAGCACCCGTACCTGTCGATTTATACGGGCCGCGGCTGCAAGTCCCGCTGCACCTTCTGCCTGTGGCCGCAAACCATCTCCGGCCATCGCTACCGCACCCGCAGCCCGGCGGTGGTTGCCGAGGAAATCCGTCGCGCCAGGGAGCTCTTCCCGCAGGTGAAGGAATTCTTCTTCGACGACGACACCTTCACCGACGATCTCAAGCGCGTGGAGGAAACCGCCCGCCTGCTGGGCAAGCTCGGCGTGACCTGGTCGTGCAACGCCAAGGCCAACGTGCCTTACGAAACGCTGAAGATCATGAAGGAAAATGGCCTGCGCCTGCTGCTGGTGGGCTACGAGTCCGGCAATCGCCAGATCCTGATCAACATCCGCAAGGGTGTCAGCACCGACATCGCGCGCCGTTTCACGGCCGACTGCCACAAACTCGGCATTCAGATCCACGGCACCTTCATCGTGGGCCTGCCGGGTGAAACCAGGGACACCATCGAGGAAACCATCCGCTACGCGCAGGACATCAATCCGCACACCATCCAGGTGTCGCTGGCGGCGGCCTATCCCGGCACACGGATCTACGCCGAAGCCCAGTCCAACGGCTGGTTGCGGCGTCCTGCGGGCGACGTAGTGGCGGACAACGGTTTGCAGATCAGCTCGCTGGAATACCCGCATCTCTCACACGAGGAAATTTTCAAAGCGCTCGCCACCTTCTACAAGCGCTTCTATTTCCGCCCGCGCAAGATTGGCGAAATCACCTGGGAGATGCTGAAGAGCTGGACCATGATGAAGCGCCGCCTGCGTGAAGGCGTCGAATTCTTCCAGTTCCTGCGCACCCGCAACGACGCCGGCTGAGCCCATCCGGGCTGCGGTAGGTGTCCAGGCCTGCCGCAGCCGCTCATCGCCCCCGGAGGGCGCCGTGCTGAAATCCGCTTCCAGGGAACTCCGCTGGCCGGCGGTAATCCCGCCGGACATGGCGCCCGTCTACGTCGCCTTCTCCCCACTCGAAAACTCCCAGTGGCTGGTGCCCGCGAGGATCCGGCAGTTGCAAGCCTGGCAATCGGGCTTGCGCGTACTTCCGGCTCCAGCGGTGAACCCGTTGCCGTGCGCTACACCGCTGCCGCTCAGGTCTTGCGCAACGCCCTGAGTCTTCGCACCCTGGGCTGGCACCAGCTCAACGTGGGCAAGGCCTTTGCGTTGGTGCGAGCAAGCATCGACCCGCAGGCTGGCAGCGCACCCCAGCACTAGCAGCCGACGCTCCCCAAGTCCGACAGGCTGCTAGGCCAACTGGAATCCGTTCGTCGCAGGACTCTTCGGCAGTGCGCCGGCCTTCGGCCTGTCGATTACCGTGCCCATCGAGCAACCACTCGCCGTGCTGCGCGCGGAGCGACCCGCCTACCTCATGACCTATCTGTCCAACCTGCGTGGCCTGCTGGAACTCTCGCCGGAAAATCCCTGTGGACTCGAAGTGCTGATGTGCGTGGGGGAAGCCCTGTCGCAGGAATTGCGCGAGGCCTTGGTCGCGCGGTGGGGTGTCGCCGTGCGCGACGAATATAGCGCCGAGGAAACCGGGCCCATCGCCGCGCAGTGCGGGCACGGTCTGTACCACTGCATGGCCGAAGGCCTCCACGTGGAAGTGGTGGACGCGGACGGCCGCACCTGTGCGCCGCCACCGGGTGCGCCTGGTACCACGGCACCTGGCCCTGGCTGCGCTCGCTGGGCCTGATGTCCAGCGCCGTCGTCCACGGCGCGTTTTACCGCGACGAACTCGCGCGTGCCGCTGAACACGGGCCGCTCCAGCGCGTGCTCGTTTCTGGCAGCGTCGATTACGGGATGCTGGAAATCCTCGCCAGCGCGGGCGGCGCCGCGCTTGACTACACGGTCCTTGATGCCTGCGCCACGCCGCTGCGGATCTGCGAGTGGTACGCCGAACGCCACGCGCTCTCCCTCGCGACTCGACGGCAGGAGGTGTTGGCACCGGCGCCGTTCGCAGGGTTTGATTTCCTCTGTACGCACGCCTTCCTCGGCTACTTCGACGAAGCCGGGCGCAAGGCGGTGCTTGCCCAGTGGGCGCGCTGGCTGCGTCCTGGGGGTCGGGCCGTGATTGTGCAGCCGATCCGGGAAGCGGTGGCCGCCGAGCGGGTCGGCTTCACGGGATCCGAAGTGGAAGCCTTTGCCGGGTGCATCGCCACGCCGGTCGAAGCCGCGGGCGAACTGCCGCGGGATCTTGCCTCTCGCGCCCGGACTTACGCCGAAAACATTGCCATGCAGCCCGTGCGTTCGGCGTCCGCACTGCGTGAATCCTGCGCGGCCGCGGGCTTCCACCTCGAACGCTTCGACTGCGAACCGGCGGTGGGCCCGCCGGGACTCAGTGGGCCCACCGTGCCCACGGGTCAAAGCTTCCATCTCATCACGGCCGTGAAGGCCTGAAGGCAGGTACGAGAACTAGGACTGGCCCCAGGTCTCGCGATAAGTCACTTCCGCCAGCGGCAGGCGTTTCGCAGGATGGAGATCGGCGCCCGTGAGCCACGCGACCGGCAGCAGCGCGGCCTGCGTGACGTTGGCGGGAATGCCCAGCGCGGAGGAAATTTCCTGCTCGTACAGGAGGTGCAAAGTGGTCCACGCGCTCGCCAGTCGCCGGGCTCGCAGCGCGAGCATCAGCGACCACGTAGCGGGGAGGATCGACCCCCACATCGAGGCCTGCGTGAAGACATTGTCCTGCTCGAAGCGTCCTTCGATGCAGGGAATGATCATGACGGGCACCTTGTGCAGGTGCTCCATCAGGTAACCACCCGACTTCATCACTGCCGCGCGTTGCTGCTGCCGCAGATCGTCGGAGTCGTACTCGCGCAGCGCCGACACGCCCGTGCGGGTGAGTGCGGTGCCACCGGCGATGTAGACCTCGGCGGCGCGGCGGTAGTAGTCGGCAATCATCACCTTGCTGGCCTTTTCGGTGACGACAAGGAAGCGCCAGGTCTGCGTGTTGGCGCCCGTGGGTGCCTGCAGGGCAATGTTCAGCGCTGCGTCGATCAGCGCGGTGGGGACCGGCTTCTTCAGGTCCAGGCGCTGCCTGACGCTGCGGGTGGTATTGAGCACCCAGTCGACACTGGCCAGATCGATGGGCTTGATGGTGTTGTCGCTGTTCACGCGCGCGCCCCCGCGCTCAGGCCAGGCCGAGCTTGGGCTTCACCCAAGCCGCCAGCTTGCCGATGGCATCGTCCGCTTCCGGTGCGCGGCCGGCCATGAACTGGAACACATGCTGCATTTCCGGGAACACGTCCACTTTGCAGTCGACCCCGGCCGCCTTCATGCGATCACCGGCGCGGGTGGCGTCGTCCATGATCACTTCGAAACCACCCACCTGGATGTAGGTCGGCGGGAAGCCCTTGAAGTCGGCGTGCAGCGGATTGGTGAGCGGGTCCCGCGCCGACGCACCACCGAGGTACATGGCGGCCATGTTGAGCGAGAGATCGCGGCTGATGAGGCGCTCCACTTTTTCGTTCGTGACGAAGGAAGGCGCGGTGGCTTCCATGTCGTACCACGGCGACATTGGCATCACGGCCGCGGGCAGCGCGACCCCGCGATCGCGCAGCGCAAGGACCACCGCGGTGCACAGGTTGCCGCCAGCCGAATCGCCAAGCGTGGCGATGTGGCCGGCCTGGATGCCCTGCTTGAGCAGCCATTCGTAGGCTTTAACGCTTTCGTTGATCTGCGAGGGATAAGGGTGTTCCGGCGCACGCAGGTAATCGACGATGAGCGCACGGCAACCGACGGCCTTGGCGACGTGCGCGAACATCTTGCGGTGGGAGAAGCGCGTACCCGTGACGCAGCCACCGCCGTGGAGCGCGAGCAGCACGCGATCGCTGGCGCAGCCGTGCGGAACGGCCCACAGGCAGGGCGTGCCGTCGACGTCGACCTCCAGGTAGTCCACCTGGCCGGGATCCGTGGCGAGGTCGCCGCATTTCTCAAGCATGTCGCGGAGTTCGTCGAGCGACATCGCGGGATTGGCTGCGAGCGACGCACGGAAGCTGTCGAACAGCTGATCAATCGCGGCGGCTTGTGGACTGGCCATGGAACTCCCCTTTGGTTGGTTGTCGTTATGCGCCGTCGATGACGGCGGTTGCCGTAATTTAGGCGCTCGCCGGCGGAATGTCTCGCGCGCCCGGATGCCGTCGTTCAGGGCAGTGTGGCGAGCGCGAGTGCAAGCGCCAGCAGGCCGAGGCCGAGGCCCACCAGCCGCTGCCAGCCGGCGGGCATCCGCCGTTCAAGGACGGCGCGCCCGGGAAACGTGGGGTCGTAGTACACGGTGGCGCGCTGGCCTTGCGGCCACGGCGCGATGAGCGCACTCAATTCACCGGGATCACTGCTGTAGCCCGCATAGGAAATGCGGCGGCTTTCGAACGTTTCGCCCTCGACGGTGTAGGTGTACCGCAGTACCGGGCGGTGCCGTGCGCCGCTGGTCGCGTCGATGCGGGATTCGAGCACCAGGCCGTCGGTGGACGGCCAGCGCGCGCAGCGTCGGCCCATCGCCCGGGTCAGCACGCCAGCACCCAACAGGCCCACGCCGAGGACGCCGCAAGCCACCAGCCACGGACTCGCCCCGGCCACCACCACCGCGAAGCCGGTCAACAGCAGGAACAGGAAAAGCGACACCCACATGAGGAGGACTCAGCCGCTTTCCGACGCTTCGCCCGCGTCGCGCTGCAGGCTGTGGAGTCGCGCATAAACGCCGCCCGCCTCGAGCAGCGACTGGTGCGTGCCCTGCTCGACGATCTGCCCGTGTTCGATCACCACGATGCGATCACAGGCTTCGATCGTGGAGAGCCGGTGCGCGACGATGAGGCAGGTTCGCCCCTGGCGCAGCACGCCCAGCGCTTGCTGCACGCGACGTTCGGAATCGGCATCAAGCGCGGAGGTGGCTTCGTCGAGGATGAGGATGGGCGCGTCCTTCAGCAGTGCTCGCGCGATGGCGAGCCGCTGGCGCTGGCCGCCGGACAGGCGCAACCCATCGTCGCCGATCACGGTATCGAAGCCAGCGGGCAGCAGGCGCACGAAATCACTCACGAAGGCGGCGTCGGCCGCGGCTTTCACCCGGGCGGTCGACAGCTCGCGCATGGCGCCGTAGGCGATGTTGTTGCGGATGGTGTCGTTGAACAGCACCACGTGCTGGCCCACGCAGGCGATCGAGGAACGGAGCGATTTGAGCGAGAGTTCGTGGGTGGCGATACCGTCGATGAGGATCCGGCCGGACCCGGGCGAGTAGAAGCGCGGCACCAGGTTGACGAGGCTGGTCTTGCCGCCGCCCGACGCGCCGACCAAGGCCACCGACTCGCCCGCGCGGATCGACAGGTTGATGTTTTCCAGCACCATCCGATCGCCGTAGCCAAAGCTGAGATCCTCGAACGTGATTTCACCGCGCACCGTCGAAGGCAGCGACAGGGTGCCGCCGGTTTCCGGAGGTTCGTCGATGAGCGCGAAGGCGCTTTCCGCCGCCGCGAGGCCGCGCTGCAGGTATTCGTTCACGCTGGTCACGCGCCGCACGGGCGCGAGCAGCATGGCGGTGGCGGCCACGAAGGACACGAAATCACCGCGCGAAAGCGCCCCGGCCGCGGCTTCGCGCAGGGCGAACGCCATCATCAGGCCGAGCCCCAGGGCAATGATCACCTGCAGTGCCGGATCGGTGGCCGCCGCCGTGCCGATGACTTTCATCTGCAGCTTGCGTGCGTTATTGATGGCCTGGCCGAAGCGCGTGGTCTCGTACTCCTCGCCGCTGAAAATCTTGACGTCGCGATGGCCGCCGATGGCCTCTTCCGCGACGATGGTGATCTCCCCCATCGAGTTCTGCAGCAGCTTGCTGTGGGTCCGCAGGCGGTTCGACACGCGCGCGATGAGCCAGGCGATGAACGGCCCCATCACCAGCAGGAACAGCGCGAGCCGCCAGTTGAGGATCAGCATGTAGCTGAGCAGCGCGACCAGCAGCACGCTGTCCTTCACGAGCACCGTGAGGCAGTGCGTGGAGGCCTGCGCGATTTGCGTGACGTCGAAGGTGAAGCGCGACAGCAGTTCACCCGTCGCGCGCTGGTCGTAGAAGGTGGCGGGCAACGCGACGAGGCGATCGAACATCTGCCGCCGGATATCCATCATCACGCGCTGGGCCACCGCCGACAGGCCGACGGTGGCGATGTAGCTCAGCGCGCCGCGCAGGGCGAGGAGCCCCATCAACGCCAGCGGGATGAAGACGAATTGCAGCCCGCGGTCCTGCCCGAACTCATGGTCGACGAGGTAGCGGAGAAAGGCCGGGAGTATCCATTCGGTCGCGCCCAGCGACACCATGCCAAGAAGCGACCAGAGGAAAGTCGTTCGGTGGGGTCGCAGGTAGCTGAGCAGTCGGAGGTACAGCCGGGTGCTGTCGGGCGCGGAATCCATCACGCTACTATGCCGAAGGCCCCCCTGCTTTGCATCCGCGAAACCAGCGTGGTGCCGTGGCGCCTGCTAGCAGCCTGTCGGACTTGGGGCGTCGATAGCGAGAATCGGCCCCAGCCAGGACAGTTGGTGCCGGATTTGCAGGCCCATAGCCCGGCTATGGGG
>JAYTTZ010000095.1:0-9257 GCA_043744805.1 Gammaproteobacteria bacterium | reverse complement strand
AAGCCCGTTCGTCCTGAGCCCGTCGAAGGATGAACGGGCCGGCACCGCGCTTGATCGGCGCGCGCTTCTGGCAAGCGCCACAACAAGGCAGCCCAGAGCGATTGGTAGTCAGGGACAGGCATTGATCGGGCATCGATCGAGCGCAAGCTCCGCCCCGTTTAGGGTTCGTGCCACGACCGGTCAGAGGGCCCCGGACTTTCCAACACTCCCGCAACCAACGACTCGCTAGCCCCTGGGTGCAGGCACCGCTTCCCCGATCCGCTCCTGGAAATCCGCCGTGGTATTGGCATGCGGGAACGGCACGTCAGGGATTGGCAGCTTGAGTGCGGCACACAGCGGCGCCCAACCGTCACTCGCCTGCCACTCCAGCAGGCGATGCTTGGGCGCGGTGGCGCGCACCTGGGCGTTGTGGGTCTCGAAGGCCGCGATCGCTGCGGCGCGGTTCTCTACATCCTCCGTGAACCGATGCTTCAGCATCGCCCAGACCATGTCGCGCCAGGGGCCGGCACCCGCCTGGATCGAGGCGGGGAAAATCGTGTTGGACGCGCTCTTGTACCAGCCGTCGGCATCGCGGTACGACAGCACGATAAGAGCGTCGGGGAAGGCTTCTGCCAGTTCCTGCCAGTAGGCCGAGGCTGGCCAGTCGATGGCCGCGGACCAGCCCTTCAGGAACGCATGCCAGTCCGGCATGTGGCCCAATGCCGCCTGATGCCATACCGGCACGTCGTCGGGCCGGGGAAACACTTCGTGCATGTGGTAACAGCGGCCGCCAAGCAGGATTTCAAGCGCGGCCTGGAGGGAAGTCGTACCGGTGCGACCCACACCGGCACCGATGACACGAAGGCTCATGGTGTTGTTCCGTAAAGGCAGGTCACCCTGCGAGCCGAAACCTTAGCAGGTGCTGCCATGGCCTGCCTCCCGGGGTTCGGTCCCGCTCTGGAACCCGAGGCTACAAATGAGAAGCCCCGCGCGGGGCGGGGCTCCTACTTGCAGATGGGCGTGATTGCTCAGGCGGTACGACGGCGAAGGAGGCCCATGCCACCGAGTGCCGAGCCCAACAACCAGACGGCGGCGGGGAGGGGAACCGGGGCGGTAAGCGCGGTAAACGTACCTTCCGAGCGTCCATCTTCAAACACAAGCACGCCGCCGGAAGTGTTGACCGTGTCGCTCGTCCACTGCAGCAGCTGGGCAACTCCGGGAACCGGACCGGTCGAGGTGTCCAGCGCATAGCCGGGTACGTCGAAGACGTTGTACAGGTCAAACCCGAAAGTCGTCGCCCGCGAAAATCCGACCAGACCAGTGTTTGCGAAGGTTCGCGTGCCGCTCAGAAAGTTGAGCGTCCCAATCGTATCAATCGTGATCGATGCGGAGATCGAATCCAGCGAAAAGCACCCTGCGCCGCAGGACTCGATATTGGCCGTATCGGAGGTTTCGGTGATGGTGAACTGCGAAGGGCCGAATGAAAGCGAATCGAGCGTCCCTGAACCAAAGCCCGTAAAGACGAAGCTGATGGGCGCGGCACTGACCGAGGCGCTGAGGGTGACCAGACCCGAGATCGCAAGCGTGAGCAATTTCTTCTTCATGATTGAAGCTCCTGTTATGAACGGGTGACAGCATCCGTCCAGCGCATTCCCTCACTAAAGCATGGGAAAAAATGTGATGCGCATCACACTTCTCCGGTGTGGTCGAGTCCCGCGTTCATTCGGGGGGCGCGTCCTCATTCCCGTTTGCGCAATCAAGGACAGGCCTCGATTGAGGCGCCGATTGACCGCAACTCCCCCGGCTCCCGTGCAAGCTTCACCACACCCGCGCTACAGTGCACCGATGTACGAAACCCCGGTAACCGGCTTGGTGCTCAGTGGTGGCGGCGCGCGCGCGGCCTACCAGGTGGGGGTGCTTACGGCTCTGGCCCGCCTGCGGCGCGAAGCGGGCACGGATCTCAAGCGCAATCCCTTCGCAGTCATCAGTGGCACGTCTGCGGGCGCCCTCAATGCCGCTGCCCTGGCCTGCCACTGCGACCACTTCGACAATGCCGTCACTCATCTTGATTCCGTGTGGCGGAACTTCCGGGCCGAACAGGTCTACCGCGCCGATTCACTGGGCGTCATCCGCACAGGCGCGCAGTGGTTGACGATGCTTTCCGTGGGCTGGGCACTCAACCGCTTCCGGCGGGCGAGGCCTCGCTCGCTGCTCGACAACCAGCCACTGGGTGAACTGCTTGCCGCCGCCGTGCCCCTGCAGCGCCTGCCGGAGTTGCTGGAATCGAGGCAACTGCTGGCGCTGGCGATCACGGCCTCGGGCTATGGCAGCGGCGAACATGTCACCTTCTACCAGTCGGCAGTCGCGATCACGCCGTGGGCGCGCTCACAGCGGGTGGCCCATGCCACCCGGTTGACCCACGCCCACCTGATGGCCTCTTCTGCCATCCCCTTTGTCTTTCCAGCTGCGGAGCTCGACCGCAACGGCAAGGCCGAGTGGTTTGGCGACGGCTCGATGCGCCAGACGGCGCCAATCTCCCCGGCCATCCATCTGGGAGCGCAACGGGTATTGGTCATCGGCGCCGGGCGCATGCATGAGCCCTCAGGACGCGAAGTCTCCAACGCCGGCT
Source organism: Gammaproteobacteria bacterium (assembly GCA_043744805.1). GTDB lineage: Bacteria > Pseudomonadota > Gammaproteobacteria. Next base: position 6,649 of record JAYTTZ010000095.1, on the reverse strand, counting down.
ATCCCAGCATTGCGCAGATTGCCGGGCATGCGCTCTCCGGGATTTTCCTGGATGCGCTCACCGTCGACATCGAGCGCATGGAACGCATCAATCGCACGCTCTTGCTGCTGTCTGACGAGCAGCGCCAGGCCACCAGTCTGCGGCCGGTGCAGGCGCTGGTAATCGCGCCGAGCCAGCGCCTGGACGACATTGCCGCACTCCACATCGAGAGCCTGCCGCGCGCCGTGCGGGCCTTGCTGGGGGGCGTGGGAGTCAGCAGCCGCCTGGCCACGCAGGGCCCACGCGGCACGGCGCTGGCGAGTTACCTGCTGTTCGAAGCGCCGTACACCCAGGCGCTGATGGCGCTGGGTCAAGCCGATACCCTGGCCCGGCGCACCGAGGTGCTGGCATTCTTTGGCTGGGGCTCGCCGCCGGCCGGACAGTAGAAAGAAAATTAGGGCAGGCGACCTAAGCCTCCGTCTGCCTACAGCGTTGTCAGCCTCACGGAGCCCCTTCGGAACAGCGGTCGAAATCAGCGAAATCAGGACAGGCATCGATTGCCTCATCGATTGCTTCGACCACGGACCTTGGCCCTATCCACCTCTGGAAATTCCCATGCGCGTTCATGTTCTACAGCACGTACTGTTCGAGGGTCTTGGCAGCATCGAAGCGTGGTGCGCGCGACGCGGTGCCAATGTCACCTATACGCGGTTCTTTGAAGCCGCCGAGTTGCCCGCGCTGGCCGACCTCGATTTCATCATTGCGATGGGCGGACCGATGAGCGTGAATGACGAAGCGCAGCTCCCGTGGCTACGCGAAGAAAAGCACTTCATCGCCGCAGCGATTGCCGGCAAGAAAGCAGTACTCGGCATCTGCCTCGGTGCCCAGCTTATCGCCAGCGCCCTCGGGTCGCGGGTCTACCCCGGTCGGGAACAGGAGATTGGCTGGTTCCCTATTTTCGCCGAGCCCACCACTTCCAACACCTTCGCCTTCCCGGCCAGTGCCGAGGTCTTCCACTGGCATGGAGAAACGTTCGACCTTCCCCCGGGTGCAGTTCTCCTGGCGAGTAGTGCCGCCTGCCAGAATCAGGCGTTCCAGCTCGGGGAACGCGTCATTGGGCTGCAGTGCCACCTGGAAACCACGCCAGCAAGTGCCGCAGAACTCCTCGACCACTGCGCCGGCGAGCTGCAGCCGTCGCTGCGTTACGTCCAATCAGAAGCAGTCTTGCGGGCGGCACCAGCGGCCAGCTATGCAGGTGTTAACCAGCTGCTGGAAAAAATCCTCGAGTATCTTGTCCGTAATCAGTGAGGTTAATCGATGAGGCTAATCGGGACCGGCACCGATTGATGGCCCAGATCAACGTTGAGGCCGTCGGCCAGGGTCGGTCTGCCTATCACCACCCCACTCTATTGCGCCGCCCAACCATGCCCCCTATCTTTACCCCTCCTGATGCAATCCCCCACGGCGAATGTGACGCCCCGATGCCCCATCACAGGTTCCACCAATGACCGATCACGAAACCGCGCTGGTGGACTTTATCGTCAGCACCCTCAACCTGGACTTCGACCCGTCGTCGGCTTCGTCGGAGACCGCACTTTATGGTGAAGGCCTTGGGCTCGATTCCATCGACATCCTGGAAATCGCGCTGGCGATTTCCCAGAAGTACAAGGTGACCTTGCAGTCGGATGACGAGAACAACGTTCAGATCTTCAGGAACGTCGGCTCGCTCAGCGGCTACTTGCAGGCCAACGCCGGCTAGATGAAGGTGCCGGCCCGCGGGATCCTGCCGTTGCTCGGGGTGGTCTGCATGCTTGGCTCGGCGCTCCTCGCGCACCTCGTGATCTCCCGCGCCCCACTCAGTCCTGCGCTACGCGAAGCTTTCACCTGGGCACTCATCCCGGCACAGGCCGGTGTGGTGGTTACCTTCGTCGCTAACCGCCTGCTGCCGCCACGCCACAGGCGTTTGATCAGCGTCCTCGCCACGCTCGTGGTGAGCCTCGCCTGCTACCGGCTTTCCGCCGGGCTGGTCATTTCCACCGGTATTCTGCATGGGCTGGCGAATGGCCTTTTGTTATGGCTGTTCGGCGCCTCCTTGCGGTCCGACGCGCAGCCAGCCATCACTTTGCTCGCGAGCAGGCTCCACGGGGATCTGAAGCCGGACGTAGCCCGCTACACCCGACAGGTCACGGTGCTGTGGTGCGGGTTCTTCGGCCTGCAGGTTTTGGTCTCCGGGGCGCTGCTGCTGTTCGCGCCCCTCGCGTGGTGGTCGACCTTCGTCAACCTCTGCAACCTGCCGCTGGTAGCGCTGCTTTTTTTTGGCGAACACGTCTTCCGGCGCTGGTGGCTGCGCGATGCACCGCGTGAGCGGCTGGCGGATTTCCTCCGGATGGGAAAGCTCATCGGCGCTGGCCTGGCGAACGCGGGCGAACAACTGCCGCCCGCGTCGTCTGGCCCATGAACCCCGCCGCGCAGTTTCCATTCTTACGGCACGCCGATCTGGACGCGCCCGTGGTGACGAGTGCCGCCGGCCTGCGGACGGCGCGCCAACTGCTGGGCGAGGCCGAGGCACTGGCCGCCGTGCTGCCCAACCTGCCCTACATGGTCAACCTGTGCCACGACCGCTACCACTTTGCCGTGGCCTTCCTGGCCGCGTTGCTGCGGCGGCAGGTGAACTTGCTGCCGGCGAGCGATGCGCCGGGTGCGCTGTCCGGGCTGCGGGCGGATTACCCGGATTTGTATTTCCTGCGCGATGCGCCGTCAGATGCGCCCGCCTTCAGGTACCCCACGGACCTCGCCGCACATCCAATCACTGCCGCTCCCCTCTTTCCGTTGGATCAGGCAGCCGCGGTGCTGTTCACGTCCGGGTCGACTGGCGCACCCGTAGCCAACCCCCGGCGCTGGGGCGCACTGGTCCACAGCACGCGATCCGCTGCGAACGCGTTTGGTCTTGCGGACGGCCACGCCGTCCACCTGCTGGGGACCGTGCCGCACCAGCACAGCTACGGCCTGGAATCCGTGATGATGCTCGGGCTACTGCAGGGTCATGTGCTTGACGACTCCCGCGCGCTGCTACCGGCAGACCTCCTCGCCAGGCTCTCGCGCCTGCCCGCGCCGACGGTGCTGGTCACCACCCCCATCCATCTCCGCAGCCTGCTGACGCAGGACGGCGAACTCCCAGCGCTGCATCGCATCCTCTGCGCCACCGCGCCGCTGGCGCTGGAACTGGCAGCGCAGGCGGAAGTGCGTTTCAAGGCACCGCTGTTCGAAATCTACGGCTGCTCGGAAGTGGGACAGATTGCGGTGCGGCGGACGACCGCAGGCCCCACCTGGCGCTGCCTTGAGGGCATCACCCTGAGCGCCGAAGGCGACGATGTCCGTGCTTCAGGGCCCGCGGCCGCGAACGAAGCCATCCTCAACGACATCATCGAACTTCAGGGCGAGGGTTGCTTCGTGCTGAAAGGACGCAAGTCCGATCTCGTGAACATCGCCGGCAAGCGGAGTTCGCTCGCCTTCCTGAACCACACCTTGAACGCCATCCCCGGCGTGATCGACGGCGTGTTCATCGTGCCGGAAAGCGGTGGCGACTTTGCGCGCCTCAAGGCCTATGTGGTGGCGCCAGGGCTCACCGCACGCGAGGTCCTCGAGGCCTTGAAACCACAACTCGATCCGGCCTTCCTGCCGCGCCCCCTTCATCTTGTGCAGTCACTGCCCCGCAATGCCCTCGGCAAGCTCACCACTGCCGCGCTGCACGACTTGCCATGACGCCGAACAACGACGCATGGCAGACCAGCCTGCATGCTTTCGCCCAAGACCATCCCACCGCTGTCGGACACTTTCCCGGCAACCCCATCATTCCCGGCGCGCTGCTGCTGGCCCACGCGTTGCGCGCGATGGGCGCCACCGCCGATCCCACGGCGCTTCGCAACACCAAGTTCTTCGCGCCGGTGCGGCCGGGCGATACGGTAGTGTTCCGCTGGCGCACGGTCCCTGGCGGCGACCGCGTGTTTGAATGCCGTCTGCGCGATAGCGAACAGAGGGTGATGTCGGGTTCGATCTCATTTACGGACGCATGAGCACTCACCACGAAGCAGGACAGACCACGCAGCCCGAATGGCTGGGGCAGGAGGAACGCGGCTCGATGCGCGCGCTTTACCTCGCGGTAGGGCTCGCCCGCCTGCTCGGCCGGCGCATCGCGCGCAGTGTCCTGCCTCTGGCCTGTCTCTACTTCCTGGTGTTCGCGAGCACCGCCCGGCGTGCCTCGCGCCAATACCTCGCGCGCGCCCTCGGCCGCCCAGCAAGCGCAGGTGATGTCTATCGCCACTTCCACGCCTTCGCCAGTTGCGTGCTGGACCGCGTGTACTTCCTGTCCGGCCACTTCGACGATTTCGAGATCACTATCGTGGGCGAGACGGCGCTGCTGGACGCCATCGAAGCAGGCAGCGGCTGCATCCTGCTCGGTGCCCACCTGGGGAGCTTCGAAGTGTTGCGTACGCTTGGTCGCGAGCACACCAGCCTGGGTGTGAAGATGCTGATGTTCGAACGGAACGCGCGGAAAATCTCCGCAGTGCTCAATGCCATCAATCCAGACCTCGCGAACGACGTGATCAGCCTCGGGCGGCCAGATTCCTTCATCACCGTGCAACGCTGCCTCGCGGACGGCAACGTGGTTGGCCTGCTCGCCGACCGCAGCCTGCATCGCGATCGCCTGCGCCCGCAAACGTTCCTCGGCGCGCACGCCCAGTTCCCCAGCAGTCCTTTCCGCCTGCTGCCGCTGCTGCAAGTCCCGGTGGTGCTGATGTTTGGCCTCTACCGGGGTGGCAATCGCTACGAAGTCCACTTCGAGACCTTCACGCCGCCAGCCCGAGACGCAACGCAATCGCGCGCCGCTGCGCTGGACGGCGCCATGTGCACTTACGTCGAACGCCTGGAACACCACTGCCGGCTCGCGCCCTATAACTGGTTCAACTTCTATGACTTCTGGCAGTAGGCGCTGCCCCTGCGTTGGCCTGCTGTTGGCGCTGCTCGCCTCGACGGCCCACGCGGACGAAGGCGGCTGGTCGCTGGAATCGCTCATGGCTGAACGCAGCCAGATCAAGACCGCCACCGCGCGCTTCATCGAGAAGAAACAGGTCTCGCTCCTCACGCGGCCGCTTGAGACCAGTGGCACCTTGCGTTACGTCGCGCCCGATCGCTTCGAGAAGCACGTGCTGCTGCCGAAGCCCGAAACCATGATCCTCGCCAACGGCGTACTGGCCGGGACCTTGGGCAACGGTCGCAATTTCCGCGTGGTGTTGAGTGAGCGCCCGGAAGTGGCCACCTTGATTGAAGCCATGCGCGCGACGCTCGCCGGTGATCTCCCCACCTTGCGACGCTATTTCGCCCTCGAGTTCAGCGGCGCTCGCGAGGCCTGGGTCCTGAATCTCGTGCCGCGCAACCCGCGTGTGCAGGAAAAAGTGCAGGACATCCGCATTGAAGGTGCCGCGGCGGATCTCAAGACCCTCAGCGTGCATGAGCGCGATGGCGATCAGTCGACGATGCTGATCACTCCGGATCCGTCGTGAGCCAGGGGCCGCGAATTGCGCTCTCGCTGTGGCTGCTGGGCGTCGTGGCCTGCGCATGGCTCATCGCCAAGACGCCGTTCACCACCGACATGTCCGCCTTCCTGCCGAGTTCCCCCGAGCCGACGCAGCGCGTGCTCGTCCAGCAACTGCGCGACGGCGTGGCCTCGCGCCTCATCCTCATTGGCCTTGAAGGTGGCACACCCGAACTGCGCGCCGAACTCTCGCGCCGGATGGCGGCTGCGCTGCGGGCCTACGCGGGCTTTGCGCTGGTGGAAAACGGTGACGGCGTGGTGGATGGGAAGGATCGCGACTATGTGTGGCGGAACCGATATCTCCTGAGCCCCGGGATCACACCCGAGCGCTTCACCGCGGCGGGTTTGCGCACGGCGCTGGAAGACGACCTGCAGTGGCTGGCAAGCGGCATGTCCCCGCTGCTGAAGGACAGCCTCCCGCACGACCCCACGGGCGAAGCCGTCAAGCTCGCGCAAATCCTGACCAGCGGCACGCAGCGCACGGTGCGGGACGAGGTCTGGGTGTCCGGCGACGCGCGCCAGACCCTGCTGCTGGTGCAGACCCGCGCGCCCGGCTTCGACATTGATGCCCAGGAAGCGGCGCTGAACGTGGTGAACGCGGGCTTCGCCAAGGCCTGCAAGGCCGTGGACGGCGCGAACGACGTGAAGATGGTGGCCACTGGCCCAGGCATTTTCGGCGTGCACACCCGCGCCCGGATGAAGCACGACGTCACCTTGTATTCCGCGCTGGCGAGCGGGGCGATCGTCCTGCTCCTGCTGGCGGTGTTCCGCTCGCCGGTGGTGCTGGCGCTTACGCTGGTCGCGGTAGTGTCCGGCGCGCTCGCGGGGTTTGCGGCCGTAAGTCTCTGCTTTGGCTATGTCCACGGCATCACGGTGGGCTTCGGCGTCACGCTCATCGGCGAGGCCGTGGATTATGCGATTTACCTGTTCGCCCGTACCGACCAGCGGGGCGGGGCGGCGCACACGCTCTCGCGCCTCTGGCCCACCTTGCGGCTCGGCGTGGCGGTATCGATCTGCGGTTTCGCGGCGATGCTGTTTTCCAGCTTCACCGGCTTCGTGCAGTTGGGCCTCTTCACT
>JAYTTZ010000094.1:0-32784 GCA_043744805.1 Gammaproteobacteria bacterium | reverse complement strand
TTTTTGTTTTATATGGCCTCGCCAGTAGGAATCGAACCTACATCTGACCCTTAGGAGGGGCCCGTTCTATCCGTTGAACTATGGCGAGGGAGAGCAGGGAAGTGTAGCGGGCGCAGGGCTTGTTCAGTCGTGTTTGCCTTGTTCCTTCACCCAGGTATCCCGTAGCGTGACGGTGCGGTTGAACACCGCACGGCCGGGACCATGGTCTTTCAGATCGGCACAGAAGTAGCCGAGGCGTTCGAACTGGACCGCGGTGCCGGGTGCGACGTGGGCCAGTGAGGCTTCGAGCCTCGCGGCGACCACTTTGACCGATGCGGGATTGAGATGGTCGCGGAAATCGTCCGCGCCGCCCGGGTCGGCGATGTTGAAGAGGCGGTCGTAGAGCCGCACTTCGGCGTCAATCGCGGTGGCGGCCGACACCCAGTGGAGAGTGCCCTTGACCTTGCGCTCGTCCGGCGCGTTGCCGCCGCGGGTGGCGGGGTCGTAACTGCAGCGGACTTCGATGACCTCGCCGGCCGCGTCCTTCACCACCCCGGTGCAGGTGACGAGATAGCCGTAGCGCAGGCGCACTTCGCGGCCCGGTGACAGGCGGAAGAAGCCCTTGGGCGGTGCTTCCATGAAGTCTTCGCGTTCGATGAAGACTTCGCGCGAGAAGCTGATCTCGCGGCTGCCCAGGGTTTCATCCTTGGGGTGGTTGGCGGCGGGCAGATGCTCCACGAGATCCGCAGGGTAGTTCTCGATGACGACCTTGAGGGGATCGAGCACCGCCATTACGCGCGGGGCGACGGGATCCAGCGCTTCACGCACGCAGGTTTCGAGTACGCCCATGTCGATGGTGGTCTGCTTCTTGGTGAGGCCCACGCGCTCGCAGAACTCCCGCAGCGCCGCTGGTGGGTAGCCGCGCCGGCGCAGGCCCTTCAGGGTGGGCAGGCGGGGATCGTCCCAGCCGTCGACCAGGCCTTCGTGCACCAGCGCGTGCAGCTTCCGCTTGCTGGTGATGGTGTAGTTGAGTTCCAGCCGGGCGAACTCGATCTGGCGCGGATGGCAGGGCACGGGGAGAGCGTCCAGGATCCAGTCGTACAGCGGGCGGTGGTCCTCGAACTCCAGCGTGCACAGGGAATGGGTGATGCCTTCCAGGGCGTCGGACAGGGCATGCGTGTAGTCGTACATCGGGTAGATGTGCCAGGTGTCCCCGGTGCGGTGGTGGTGGACGTTGCGGATCCGGTAGAGGGTGGGATCGCGCAGGTTGATATTGGGTGATCCCATGTCGATTTTGGCGCGCAGCACGTGGCTGCCATCGGCGAACTCGCCGGCCCGCATGCGGGCGAAGAGCGCCAGGTTCTCGGTCACGCTGCGCTTGCGCTGTGGGCTGTCGCGACCGGGCGCGGTGAGCGAACCGCGGTTGAGGCGGATTTCCTCGGCGCTCTGGCTGTCGACGTAGGCCAAGCCCCGGGTGATGAGCTGGACGGCGAAGTCGTGCAGGGCATCGAAATAATCGGAAGCGTGGAAGTAACGGTCGTCCCAGCTGAACCCTAGCCACGCCACGTCGTCGGCTATCGAGCGCTCGAATTCGTCGCTTTCCTTCTCGGGATTGGTGTCGTCGAAGCGGAGGTTGCACTGCCCGGCGTAATCCCGGGCCACCCCGAAATTGAGGCAAATCGACTTGGCGTGCCCGATGTGCAGGTAGCCATTGGGTTCCGGGGGGAAGCGGGTCTTGATGACCGAATGACGTTGCTCGCGCAGGTCGTCTTCGATGACGTCGCGGATGAAATTACTGCGGTTTGGCGGGGTATCCATGGACTTGGGCTTCGCGGCTGGGGGCGTCTGGGAGCTTGGCATTGTGGCACAGCTCTGCAAGGGGCGTGGTGGCGTGAATCCCGGCGCCGAAGTTCTGTCTCGGCATGTCGTTATCGATGTTAGAATTTTTCCACGTGCAGGGCCGGAGCCCACCTCGCCACTCCAGGCGCAGGGAGTAGTCGTCCCGCAGTCGAAACCCTTGAGCAGTACTACGGACTCGCTGAATAACGTGGAACAGACTGACGGCAAGACGGGGGCGGAGCGACGGCGTTACGCCCGCCTGCCCATGAACCTCGAGGCGGTCATTGCCATCGATGGACGTGCGCGCGTGGTCTGCGCCATCAAAGATTTCTGCGTGGCCGGCATGTTCATCCAGCTCGACGCGCTCGAGTTGGCGAAAGTGACCCAGCAGCAGGGGGCCGGCCTCTACTTCCGCTTCAAGCCCGAAGAACCTGAACAGAAGCTCGACATCACCATCTGCCGGGTCATCCCGGCGGGTCTTGGCGTGTCGTTCAACAACCCGCCCGCCGCCACCCTGCAGCGGCTCGATGACTTTGCCCGCGCCGAGTCGCCCGATTCACCTGAATCGCAGGATTCCCTGGCCGACATCCAGGGCAAGTTCTCGGCTGAATTCGCCTGGACCCTGCCCAGGCTGCTCGCAGTGCTTGACCCCTTCGCCGGCTTCCTCATCGAGGAATTCACCCGGCAGGCCGCCGAAGCCCTGTTCCTTGCCACCCGCGAGGCCAAGTCCAACCAGGACGCGCGCGCCATCATCGATGTCCAGATGGAACTGCGGGAGCGCGGCGACCAGCTGCGCAAGCGCGTACCGGACACGCTGGCGAAAGCGATGGCAATCCTGGGTGATCCCGTGCGCAGGGCGGCGCCGCAGGAGGCGCAAGGCAGTCAGGGTGGCCTGTCGCTCGTCGACAAGGACGAATTCGAGCAGTTCCTGTCCATTTCGAGCGTCATCGCCGAGCTGGAAAAGGCTTTCCGTGAGCCCCTGACCGAACTCTCCAATCGCATGTCGACCTTGGCCCGGCGCGTCGTCGACGATACCGGCAACCCGGTGGGTCCAGCCGTGATCTGCAGCGTCTACATCGACGCCCTGAAGAAAATCCTCGGCGCTGGGGTCGTGAGTGAAACCATGTTCCGCACCCTGCGGCGCCTGCTTGAAGCCCATCTGGGCAAGCTCTACCAGGATCTCAATGCGACGCTCGAGGAATGCGGCATCAAACCGCTCGAGGGTGAACCGAAACCAGGCCCGGGCGTCCGGCCCAAGCGGCCCGCGAGTGCAGTGGAGCCACCTGCCCAGGTAGCACCAGCACCGCCACTGGCGACCCCGGAGCCTGGGCCCCAGCAGGGCCAGGTCGCTGGCAACGAGGGACCTCGAAGTGGGTTTCCCAACAGTCTCCTTGCTGCGGCTGCAGGTGCCCAGGGCCCGGCGCCCGTCGGGGGTCCGCAGGGCTATCCCGCAGCACCGGTTGCCGGCCAGGGTAGGGCCGGAAATTCCTTCGGCTCGATGGGTGACGCGCCGCACTCTGGCAGTAGCCCGGGGCGGGGCGGCACTGGCCCGGGCGTCGACGGCACCTGCGTCCCGACGGTGGAAGACTACGCACCCGACGAAGGTGTTGGCGCTGCCGGCGGTGACGACGACTTCCCGGCAATCGATTTTTCCGCCCTGGGCCAGGAATCCACCGCCTCCCGGCCGGCCGGGCGCGCCGCACGGGCACCCAGCCTCGCCTGGGCGACCAACCAGGGCGTGCCCGCAATGCAGCGTGCTTTGGGTTCGGCCCGCGCCCAGCTTGGCTGGCGCCGCCAGGTGCGGCGTGAAGCACCGCCGCCGGCACCGATTCCCGGTGGGCAATATGCACCGACGCAGGTTGCCTCGGCCCTGCGCGATCTGTCCGTCACGGTTGGTTCAACCGAAGTCCCGCCGCTGTTCGACGCCAACAGCATCGGCCAGCGCGTGGCCAACGCCCTGAAGTCGCAGGGCTACGGCGAAAAGGCCATCGCGTCCGAACAGCAGGAAGTCATCGAAGTCATGGTCAACCTGCTGAGCTCCCTGCTGCAGGATCCCCAGCTGGCGGACATCGCCAAGTCCAACATCCGGCGGCTGCAGGGCGCCGCGCACCGCGCGGCCGTGATGGACGAGACCTTCTTCGTCAACGAACACCATCCGGTGCGCCAGCTGATCAACCGCGTCGCCGAGGTCCGGCCACCGAGCAGCGGCGATCCGGCCGTGCTGGAGGAACGTGTAGGGGCGCTGGTCAACGCGGCGGAAGTTGATTTCGACAACGACCCGCAGCGGCTCGATCACACCTTCAGCGAACTCGAAGCGCTCCTCGAAGAGCAGGGCCGCGACTACGACAGCAACGTGGCGGAGGTCGTCCAGGCGAGCGCCGAGCAGCAGCGGGCGTTGAAGGAACGCCGCGAGCGTGCCGGCCTGTCGCCGGTGAGCACCACGCCACGCATGCCGCAAACCGAAGAATGGGAGCGCTGGCTGCGTCGCGCCCGGGCGCTGGTGGTGGGCGAGCGCTTCCTCACGAATGCTGGCACGCCGCAGGCGTTCCCGGTGACGCTGGTGTGGATTGGGGAGGAGTTCAATCCCTTTGTCTTTGCCGATCGCCGCGGCCAGAAGGTGCTGACCCTCACGCTCGAGCAGGTTGCGATGAACCTGCGTCGCAACGTGCTGAAGGCGCTTCCAGAGACTGCCGTGCCGGCGCTGGAGCGGGCCTTGTCGGGCGTGGTCGAGCGCCTGCACGAGGACATCGCCGAACACGCGGCGTTCGACGACCTCACCGGCCTCATGACGCGCAAGGCCTTCCTTGCTGCCGTCGAGAGAAAGCTGGCGGCGCACGGTCCGACACCACAGGGCGCGGTCATGGGGCTGGTGCGCCTGGAGAACCTCCGCCAGATCAACGACGCGCGCGGTACTGAGGTCGGCGACGCCTTGCTCAAGGCCGCCGCGGCCGAAATGACCACCCGCTATGCCCGGAAGGCGGTCACCCTTGGCCGGCTGGGCGGTGGCGAACTTGGCCTGTACTGGGAGCGCGGCGGCCAGGCGAACGCGCAGCAGGAATTGCTGGCCGCGCTTGAAGCCTTGAGGGGTGGGGGCGGGAAAGCGTCGGGTGATCCGCTGGCGTCGCGCTGGATTGCCGGCCTCGTCGAAGTGGAGGACGCGCAGGCGCGCCCCGAGCAACTGCTGGACGCCGCCGGCGAGGCTGCGCTGCAGACGCCGGCGGGGCAGCCGGTGGCGCTGGCCAGTCGCGAGCAGCGCCAGCCCGCTGCGCAGCTCAAGATGGTCATCGACTACGTGCAAAAGGCCGTCGTCCGCGAGCGCCTGGTGCTGCTGCTGCAGGAAGCCCGCAGCACCGACAAGCCGCAGCCGCCGATTGGGGAAATGGTCGTCAGCGCGGAGGACCGCAAGCGCAAGCTGATCCCGCCGACCCTGTTCGGCCAGGCCGTAGCGAGTTCCGCCCATGCCTGGGACGTCGATCTCTGGACCGTGCGCGCTACCTTGCACTGGATGCTCGAACACCCGACGGCCAGTGAGCTCTTCGGCCTCCTCATCCTGCCGCTGTCGCGTCCCTCGCTCATGCGCGAAGGCCTTGCATCGATCCTGCTGGAGCAGTTGATGGAGTTCTCGGTGGCGCCAGCGCGCCTGTGCTTTTCGATTGCCGATCGCGATGCGGTGGCCTGCCTGGCCGAGACCACGGATCTGGTCAACACCCTCAAGGCCTTCGGTTGCCGCTTCATGCTGGATGAATTCGGCGGTGGCCAGGGCGACTACGCCCACGTCCGCGAACTGTCGGTGGACTATGTCTGCCTGCAGCGGGACGTCATCGAAGAAGCCCGGCATAATCCCAAGGACTACGCCATGGCCAAGTCCATCAACGAGCTGGCCCATTTCATGGGCAAGCTGAGCCTGGTGCGCCAGACCGGTCCGGATGCCGTGGAAGGCTGGGCCAGGGAACTTGGCGTTGACCTCATCATCGACCAGACGCGCCTGAAGCGCCTCAATACGCAAGCTGAATGAACGAAGTCCCGCAGAAAATTGGTAAGTACGACGTCATCAGCGTGGTGGGCCGCGGCGCGATGGGCGTGGTCTACCGGGGCCACGATCCTTATGTCGACCGCCCGGTTGCCATCAAGCTGGCCAGCCAGGTGGCGATGGATGACGATGGTATGGCCCGCCGCCTGTTCATCAACGAGGCCCGCTCCGCGGGACGGCTCGACCATGCCAACGTGCTCAAGGTGTACGAGGCCGGCGAAGAGGACGGCCGCCCGTACATGGTGATGGAGTACATCGAGGGCGGCGACACGCTGCGCAACCATTGCTCGCGAGAAAAACTGCTGCCGGTCGACCAGGTGCTGACCATCATCCGGCAGACCGCCGATGCCGTGGACTATGCCCACACGCTGGGCGTGCTCCACCGCGACATCAAACCCGCCAACATCATGCTGACCCGGGCTGGTACCGCCAAGCTGGGCGACTTCGGTATCGCGCGGCGCATGGGCGCCGACCAGACCCAGATCGTCGGCTGGTTCGGCTCTCCCTTGTACATGTCGCCCGAACAGGCGCGGGACTCCGAAATCACCCCGCAGTCCGATTTGTTCTCGCTGGGTTCGGTGCTCTACGAAATGCTGGCCGGCGTACCGCCCTTCGCCGCCAAGGGCCTCACCGGCCTCATCCAGAAAGTCTGCTACGAAGATCCGCCGCCGATTGCCGGCGTTGCGGAGGGGATCTGGCGGATCATCAAGAAGCTGCTGGAGAAGGATCTCCGCAACCGCTACCAGACCGGCGCGGAAGTGGTCCACGACATCGATGCACTGAGTTCCGGATCGCACGGACTGGATGTCACGCTCACCGAGAGCCAGAAGCTCGAGGCACTCACCAGCCTGGCGTTTTTCCGCGAATTCACCGGCAACGAGCTGAAGGAAGTCTTGAAGGTCGCGTCGTGGCGGCGCTGCGCTGCCGGCGAAGTGGTGTTTGCCGAAGGTTCGAAGGGACGGGCGTTCTTCGTGGTGGCCGAGGGCGGGTTGGGGGTGATCGTCAACGGGGTGCGGATTGCCGATCTGCGCGAAGGCGATTGCTTTGGCGAACTGGAATACCTGTCCGAAAGCAGTCGCAGCGCGAAGATCGTCGCCGACAGCGACTGCACGCTGATTGGCATCGAGCGTGATTTCAAGGAGTGGGCCTCGCTGCCCTGCCAGCTCCGCATGAGCAAGACCTTCCAGCGGGTGCTGATCGAGCGCCTGCGGGTGACCACGCGGGAATTGGCGCGCGCGCTCCGCTGAACTGATTCCTCAGGCGGCACCGAAGCGCTGCCAGGCCACCGCCACCCACACCCCGGCCATCAGGCCGAGGCTCAACATCACGGCTGCCGAACCCAGATCCTTGGCCCGGGCGGACAACTCGTGTCGTTCGAAGCCGACCCGGTCGGTCAACGCTTCCACGGCGGTGTTGAGCAGTTCCGTGATCAGCACCAGTACCCCCGAACCCAGCAACAGCGCCAATTCCACGGGTGTGCGCCCCAGCCAGCAGGCAAGCGGGGTGAGCAGGGCCACCAGCACCAGTTCCTGGCGGAAGGCTTCTTCATGGCGCCATGCCGCGCGCAGTCCCGCCCAGGAATAGCCGCAGGCATTGCGGATGCGGGTCAATCCTTTTGCGTCGCTGGCCATGGGGTGCTGCACTCCGGTCTGGACGGGAAAGGCGGTCGGAGTATAGCGAAGCAGGGTAGCCCGGCGTCTGCGCGTGGCGAGTCGTCGCGGGGCTTGCCGGCGAGGCCTCACTGGTTATAATCACAGCTGTATATAAAAACAGTATTCCTGTGAGGCACCATGGGCGAAGAGCTCACCCCCCGCCAGCGTGAAGTGCTCGAACTGGTCCGCCAGACGCTCAGGCAAAGCGGCCTGCCACCTACGCGCAGCGAAATTGCCGAAGCCCTGGGCTTTCGCTCGGCCAATGCCGCGGAAGAGCACCTGCGGGCACTGGCCCGCAAGGGCGCCATCGAGCTCCTGCCTGGCGCTGCGCGCGGCATCCGCCTGCTGGACGCGGTGGCGGTGGCAGCTCGGGGGCTGCCCATCGTCGGGCGAGTGGCCGCCGGCCAGCCCATCCTTGCCAGCGAACACATCGAGGACCACTTGCAGCTCGCCCCCACGGCCTTCCATCCGCATGCCGACTACCTGCTGCGCGTGAAGGGCACCAGCATGCGGGATATCGGCATCCTGCCGGACGATCTCCTCGCCGTGCATGCCATCGCCACGGCGGAAAACGGCCAGGTGGTGGTGGCGCGGCTGGACGACGAAGTCACGGTCAAACGCTTCCGGCGGCGCGGACAGAAGGTGTCCCTGCTGCCGGAAAACGACGAATTCGTGCCTATCGAGGTCGATCTCCGCACCCAGTCGCTGGTGATTGAAGGCCTGGTGGTGGGCGTGTTGAGGTCGCGTGTTCGATGACCCTGGAAGAACTCATCCGCCGCGCCAGGCTCTGGCGCGCAGGGGAGGTATCCCCTGGCAGCGGCCTGCCTACGGGCTATCCTCCGCTGGATGCCCTGCTGCCTATGGGCGGGTGGCCCAATCCGGGCCTGATCGAAATCCTGCCGGCGCGTCCGGGCATCGGCGCGCTGCGCCTGTTGCTGCCGGCCCTCGCGGCGCTGGGCCGCCTGCAGCACTGGCTCATCTGGGTGGCACCACCCTATCTCCCTTACGCCCCGGCCCTGCAGGCTGCGGGGGTTGAGCTTTCCCGCCTGTTGCTGGTCGACTTGCAGGGCGAGGCCGGGTCGGCAGCCCCTCGCGCCGCGCCGCGCCGTCGGCATAAGGCGCCGGACGCTGCTGCCGACCTGGCCGGTCGTGAGCTCTGGGCTTTCGAGCAGGCGCTGCGTTTCGAGGATTGCGGCGCCGCACTGTACTGGCCTGGCGCGCTGGAGGCGCTGGCCCTGCGCCGATTGCAACTGGCTTGCGAAGCCGGGCACAGCCTTGGTGTGTTGTTCCGGGCGCCCGAATGTGCGGCCGAACCCTCCCCGGCGGTCCTGCGGCTCGCGATCAATCCCTTACCGGGCACGCCAGAAGTCCAGATCCGGATCCTCAAATGTCGCGGCAGCCTCGGTGAACGGGAATGCCGGCTCACGCTGTGAGCCACGGCGCCGGCCAGACTGCCTGCATCCGTAGCGGCATCACGCTTCAAACCCCCATAAAAAAAGAACGGCCACAGGAATGAACGTCATGCAGCCCGAAGAACAAGCGCCCCTCCAGCCACTCGTTTTAATGACACCGCCCAGCCGCATCAGGCGCCTGGCCCAGGTCGAATCGCCCAGTGCCAAGCCCGAGGCGTCCAGCCGCCTGTGGGTTGCCGTGCACCTGCCGCGTTTCACGCTCGACATGGCCACGCGAGGCAACCCGGAACGGGCAGCCTGCGTGCTGGTGGAAGGCGAGGGCACGCGCCAGCGGGTCAGCCTCGCCAATACCGAAGCGGCCAGGCTTGGCATCCGGCCGGGCATGCCGCTGGGCGCCGCACACGCCCTGGGTCATGTGTTGCCGTTCCTGAGGGTCCCGACTGCTGAACGCCAGGCCCTGCAGCAACTTTGCGCCTGGGCTTATCAGTTCACGCCCATGGTCGCGCCGGTGGCTCCCGATGGCCTGGTGATGGAAGTGCGTGGGAGCCTTGGCCTGTTCGGCGGCGTCGCCGGCCTGCTGGCCCGCTTGCGGCGGGAACTGCGCCAGCTTGGTTTCCACACCATGGCCTTTGGCACGGCGCCCACCCCGCTTGCCGCCACCTGGCTTGCCCGCGCCCACCAGCCTGGCGTGGTGGACTCGCTGGCCACGTTGCCGGCTGCGCTTGGCCAGGT
The DNA here is from genome assembly GCA_043744805.1 of Gammaproteobacteria bacterium. GTDB lineage: Bacteria > Pseudomonadota > Gammaproteobacteria. Next base: position 23,140 of record JAYTTZ010000094.1, on the reverse strand, counting down.
GCCGCTGGAGGTGCTGGATTTGCCTGTCCGGTTGCAGCAGGACCTCTGCGGCATCGGCCTGCGCACGGTGGGCGATTGCCTGCGCCTGCCACGCGATAGCCTGGCGCGCCGATTCACGCCGGAACTGTTGCTCATGCTGGATCAGGCGCTTGGCAGGCAGCCGGACCCCCGACCCAGCTTCGAGTTGCCCCGCAGCTTTGCGAGTCGCGTCGATCTGCTCTGGGAAATCCGGCATGTGCAGGCCTTGAGCCTTGCCATGGAGCGACTGCTGAACGAACTGGCCGGCGTGCTACGGGCGCAGTCCGCCAAGGTGCGCAAGCTGTGCTGGCGCCTGCACCATGCGGACGGTTCAACCACGGAGCATCCCGTCGGCCTCCTCGAACCGGGGCGGGAGGTCCTGCATCTGCTGCGGCTGTCCCGTGAATACTTCCTGCGCCAGCCCCTCCACTCACCAGTGCGCGGGATTGGTCTCGAAGCGGGCGATTTCGACGTCGAGGTGGCGGCGCCCGGCGGGGATCTATTCGCGACCGGAACGCCGGGCGTCGAGCGTGAAACCTGGCCCCGTTTCGTGGAGCGTTTGCGTGCGAGACTCGGGGAGGAGGCCCTGCAGTCCCTGTCCATCCGTACGGACCATCGTCCTGAGCGGGCCGGACGTCCCCAGACCTTCAGCGGCGAGCAGCCACGTCGCGCCACTCCCGGCAAGGTGCCTGCCTCGCGACGCTGGGCCGAGCGCCCCCTGTGGCTCACCCGCAAGCCGGTGCCGCTGGCGGAGGCCGATGGGCAGCCCGGTTTCGACGGAGCACTGGAGCTCACGCCCGAACGGGAACGTATCGAAGGCGGTTGGTGGGACGATCTCGATGTCGCCCGCGACTACTTCGTGGCGCGCAACCCGCAGGGCAGCAGGCTGTGGGTGTTTCGTGAACTGGGAGGTGAGCGAGGCTGGTACCTGCACGGCATTTTCGAATGACCCCGGGCCGTTGAGCGGATATTGCCCAGTACCAGCTGATTTGTGCAGTCAGGCGCGTCCGTTGATCGGGTGGTTCAAGCGGGTCGGCTGAGCAGGTCGGGCAGCAGCGCTCTCCGGGCGCAGGACTGCCGCCTGGGCCAGCAACCCCTGGCGAGCAAGCGCGGCAACCGAAGCCCCGCGCATCGGCCGGCTTATCCCCGGACCGGCGGCGAATTGCGCCCCCGGCTTTCCTGATCCTGGCCTCCCACGTTCCTCCAGGCCCATGCCCGCAAACCACGGTGCCAGACCTGCCGGTAACCTTTTGAGTCCGGTTGACCCCGTCCGGGCAAGGGCATAGCGTTCAGGCCCCATCCAATTCATTCCCGGAGCAAGCCCATGGCTGCCATTGCCGCTGAATTCCTTGACCTCGTGACCACCAAACTCACCTTTGCGCACCTTGGCACCACCATGAAGGACGGCGCCCCCCAGGTGACTCCCGTGTGGTTCAGCTTCGATGGCACCCATCTGGTGCTCAACTCGGCCAAGGGGCGGGTGAAGGATCGCAACATGCGTGCTCGCCCCGCGGTGGCGGTTTCCATCCTCGACCCGGATAACGCCTATCGCTACCTGCAGATCATGGGTCGTATCGTGGAAGTGACCGAGCAAGGCGCCGACGCGCACATCGACTCCCTTGCCAAAAAGTACCTCGGACAGGACACCTATCCCTGGCGCAAGCCGGACGAAGTGCGGGTCATTTATCGCATGTCCATCGACAAGGTCCAGACCATGGGCTGAGCTGACCACCGGCCACTCGAGGCCCGCCTTGGAGGGCCTCGAGTTAAGATTCGGTTAAGGCCTCGCAAGGTATTACTATGCAGGCTCAATTCTCGGAAGTTTTCCCAATCAAAATCTTGATGTTCCTCCTCGCAGTGACCGGCGCCATGCTCGCACCCGCCACAGTCCTTGCCGATGACTCTGCCAACGCGAGCACCCCTTCCGCTGCCGCGGCGGCGTGTTCCACGGGACCCGTGGATACCCCCCTGGCGAAAGAACCAGGCTCCGCCGGCGTCATGTACAACCTGGCCGAGCACCCCAAATCCATTCGCGCCGTCGCCGCCCGCCTGCTCGACGACGCCTTGAAGCAGACCGCAGCCGGGAGTCCCGCCAGCCGTTGCCCTGATTGCAAGACGGACGCCCTGACCCATGTCGTCTACCGCGTGGGGCCCACCAAATTCCTGCCGGATAACGAGCAACTGGCGGTGTGCAAGAGCCTGGCCGAGCAGACGCGCAAGAAGCCCTTCACCTACCCGGACCGCGGCTTCAAGGATCTGCGCGAGATGAACGAATGGGTACAGGCCTTTTCGGCGGGGCGCGGCGCGGAAGGGCGGGATCTCTATGAGCGCTGCTCCAACAACTGCAGCCCGCGCTACGAGTTCGAGATCACGCCCGCCAAGGAAAACCTCAAGGTGATCACGCGCGTGGAATGCGGACTGGCCCGCGACCAGAACGACGATGATTACGCGGTCTCGACGACGCTCCGGACCGTCTGCCCCAAGCACCCCGCACACTGAGAGCTTCCCTTGTCTGGTGACGCCTTCCCTGCTTCGCTAACGCAGGCGCCCATGATGGCGACCTCCTCACTGGAGCGAATTGCTGCCTACCTCGCCTGGCCAATGCTGGTCCTGTCGAGTGCCGCCATCCTGGCAGTCGGCTTTGGCAGCGGGCATCCCGCCATGCTCTCCGAGACCCTGCGCAAAGCGTGGTTCTTCAATCTTTCCTACCTCTGGCTGCTGTGCTGGCTTGTGTTGCTGGAACGCCGTTGGCCCTGGCGTCGCGCCTGGCAGCGTTCCGATGGCCAGCTTCCAGCCGATCTCGCCCACACCCTGCTCGACAAGGGCACGGTGCAGATGACCATCATCGCGCTTTCCGCACTGCCGTTCTTCGCCAGCCGTGGTGATGGCTTTGTTGGCGGGTTACCGCTGTGGCTGCAGGTCCCGATTGGCCTGGCCTCGGCCGAGTTCGGGCTGTACTGGGCGCATCGCCTGTCCCACGAATGGCCCTTATTCTGGCCCTTCCATGCCGTCCACCACAGTGTCCGGCGCCTGTGGATCGCCAATACCGGGCGGTTCCACTTCGTGGATTCCAACCTCAGCGTCGCGGCCAGCCTGCCTTTCATGCTGCTGTCGGGGATTTCGATGGACGCCATCATCTGGGTGAGCGCCATCACGGCCTACCTGGGGCTGCTCACCCACTGCAACGTGGCGATGCGCGGCGGCTGGCTCGATTACATCTTCAACACGCCAAACCTGCATCGCTGGCACCATTCGCCTGATCCAGCCGAAGGCAACAGCAATTACGGCCAGAACCTGGTCCTGTGGGATCGGATCTTCGGGACATGGTTGCACCGACCGGATTCGGAGTTGGCGGAGATCGGCATCGTCGAACGCATGCCGAGGCGTTTCCGGGACCAGTTGCTGGTGCCCTTCAGGTGGACGCGTTTCCAGGCGGAGTCGGCCATCGCGGATCCCAAGACCCTCGTCTGAGGGCTTGGCAAAAAGCTATCGCGCTTGCGCCAGGATGCACCGCTATCAGCGGGTTCCCGTGGATGCAAACCCTCAGCGGGCGGTCGCTTCGAGCTTGCGCAGCTTACGTTGCATGCCCCACCACACCACGTCGATGGCGGCGCGCAGGAGGGGTGCTGCCAGCTTGAGTCGCGCCGCACGCAGCACCATACGCGCAGCCCCCTGGACGTGCCGGGGTTGGTAAAGCTTGATGGCCCGCCGCCAATAGGCGGTGGCGCAGCGCTCGCGGTCATAGGCTTCCGCGTCCGGTGAGATGTTCGCGCTATAGAACGCGTAGGCGAGTTCGTCGTCGCCGGCCTCGTTCACCCGACCCAGTGCGATCTTCAAACGCTGCAGCAGGGTAAGGGGTTCGCGCACGAGGTAGAGATTGAGGTGGTCTTCGAAGAGCTTGTAGTGGCGCGCTTCGTCCTGGGCGATGCGGTGGCAGATCGCCCGCAGCACGGGATCCGGGCTGCTGTCGCGAATCGCCGAGTAGAAGGAGCAGGTCCCTGATTCCACCACGCAGCGTGCGATGAGTTCCCCGGTGCGCGATCCCCGCACGGAGGCGGTGGCCTCCAGCGGCAGTTGGTAGCCGGCACGGAAACGCGCCAGCGAGGCGGCAAAATCAAAGCCTGGGTCGACGCGCCGCGCCCACTCCGCCAGTGCCGCACCGTGCAGGGCTTCTTCCACGCCCCATTCGTCGGCAGCGGCTTTGAAGTCTTCGTCGTCGGCAAACACGTTGCGCAGGTAGGTGACGTAATCGGCGCTGTTGGCTTCGACCAGCGCTGCCGTCTTGACGGTTTCCAGCAGGTCGCGCCCGACCTTGGCCGGCGTGATGTCGTCCCAGCGGAACTGGGCAAGGGTCCAGGATTGGCTCATGCCAGCATCGTACCAAGAATTGCCCGGCGGGCTGTCACGCAATTGTCGCGTAGGCAGCCCGCGAAGTGACTGGACTCAGGCGGCAGCGCGCGCTGCCACAGAGGCACCTGCAAGCAAGGGCTCGCTGAACCAGGCCAGTGATTCACCCAGGGCCGCGACTTCGCCCACCACCACCAACGACGGTGCCTCGATGGAATACCCGGCGCCGGTAGCAGCAAGGCCCTGCAGGCGCCCAAGTATCACGCGTTGCGCTTGGGTGCTGCCGCGCTCGATCAGCGCAACCGCTGTGTCGCCGCTACGTCCGGCCGCCAGCAGGTGCCTTTCTATCAGTGGTAGCTGAGCGACTCCCATATAGAAGACCACCGTATGCCGGCTGCGCCCCAGTGCCGCCCAGTCGAGCCGGTCAATCGAGCGTTGGCAGTGCGCCGTGACGAAGGTGACCTGCTGGGCAAGATCCCGATGTGTCAGCGGAATGCCCGCATAAGCCGCGCAGCCCAAGGCCGCGGTGACACCAGGCACGACCGAAAAAGCCACGCCCCTCGCTGCAAGCGCCGACAGTTCTTCGCCGCCGCGCCCGAAAATGAACGGGTCGCCGCCCTTCAGTCGGACCACGCGGTGTCCGGCATACGCGAGTTCGACCAGGCGTTGGATGATCCGGTGCTGGGTGGCCAGGTGGTCCTGGCCGGTCAGCTTGCCCACGTCTTCACGGACCGTATTCGCGGGGATGAGGTCGAGGATATCGGCGCCCACCAGGCGATCGAACAGCACGAAGTCCGCGCACTGCAGCGCGCGCAGGCCGCCGAGGGTGAGGAGATCGGCCGCGCCAGGTCCGGCGCCGACCAGGGTGACGAAACCGGCGCCCGGTGCAGGGGTGCGCAGCGCCCGGGGGGCCAGGTGCTGCCAGAGTCGGCGTAGCACGCGGTTCATCCGACTGTCAGCCGTTTCACCTGCGCCGAGAATTCGCGACCGCCCGTGATGCTGGCCACGATGCCCACGCGTCGGACGAAATCACCGAAGCCTTCGGCACCGCACCGTTCGGCGGCATAGCGGGCAAGGACTTCATCCAGGGCCGTGACGATTTCTGCTTCCGTGATGTTGTCGCGGAAGGGCACCGTGAGGCGCGCGCCGTCGCGCGCGCCACCAAGGTAAAGGTTGTAGCGCCCGGGTGCCTTGCCCACGAGGGCGATTTCCGCGAGGAACGGGCGGGTGCAGCCGTTGGGGCAGCCCGTAATACGGAGATTGATCGGCGTGCCGGCAAGGCCATGGCGATCGAGCAGGCCTTCGACTCGCGTCACGAAGGCGGGCATGAAGCGTTCGCTTTCGGCCATCGCGAGCGCGCAGGTCGGCAGGCCCACGCAGGCGAGCGCGAGATGGCGCAGCGGCGACACCGCCGTCCCCAGGCCGTGTTCTTCGAGCAGCGCGTCGAGCGTCGGTTTGTCCTCGGCCCTGATGTCGCTGAACAGCAGGTTCTGGTTGGCGGTGAGGCGGAACTGCGCGAGGCCGGCCAAGGCAATCGCGCGGGTGCCGGCGAGGGCGCGCCAGGTGCCATGGTCCTTGATGCGGCCGGACGGCACGTAGAGCATGTAGTGCCACAGGCCTTCGTCGTCGACGTGCCAGCCCTGCGGACGGTCGCCGTTGTCGTCGAAGTGCACGACCGGCGCGGGGGTGAACGTGAGTCCGGCACGGCGTTCGACTTCCGCACGGAACGCTACAAGGCCCATGTCCTCCACCGTGTACTTGAGGCGGGCGTGCTTGCGGTTGGTTCGGTCGCCATTGTCGCGCTGGGTGGTGAGGACGGCTTCCGCCACGGCAATCGCGGCTTCCGCCGGGCACACGCCGAGGGTGTCGGCAACCCGCGGCCAGGTGGCGAGATCGCCATGGGTGACCCCCATGCCGCCGCCAACCAACACGATGTAACTGGCGATGCGGCCGCCTTCGACCACCGCGATGAAGCCCAGATCCTGCGAATAGACATCGACGTCGTTGTCCGGTGGCACGGCCACGCCAATCTTGAACTTGCGTGGTAGGTAGGTGGCGCCGTATTGGGGCTCTTCCTCGACCGCTGTGTCGACGAGCTTTTCGCCGTCGAGCCAGATCTCGTGGTAAGCCCCGCTTTTCGGTAACAAGTACGCGCTCACGCAGCGCGCGAAGTCGAGCGCTTCGGCCTGAATCGCGCGGGATGCGGGCAAGCTCGTGCTCATCACGTTGCGGTTGACGTCACCACAGGCGGCCAGGGTGTCGAGCAGCGCATGGTTGATGGCGGCAATGGTGGGCTTGAGTGCGCGCTTCAGGATCCCATGCAGCTGGAAGGTCTGGCGCGTGGTCAGGCGCAGGGTGCCATTGGCGAAGTCGTGCGCTATCGCATCAAAGGCCAGCCACTGCTCCGGGGTGCAGATGCCCCCGGGGATGCGCGCGCGCACCATGAACTGCCATGCCGGTTCAAGCTTCTGCTCGGCGCGCTCGGCGCGGAGATCCCGGTCGTCCTGCTGGTAGCTGCCGTGGAACTTGATGAGCTGCGTGTCGTCCTCGCTGATCGCGCCTGTCACCTCGTCCCGCAAGCCGTCGGCGATGGTGCCACGCAGCCAGCGGCTGCGCGTCTTGATGCCTTCAACGGCGGAAAGATCCGGCTTGCTCATGTCAGTACACGTCGCGCTGGTAGCGCCCTTGCTGGCGCAGTGTGAACAGGTATTCCTCGGCAGCTTCGATGTCGAGCCCGCCGTGCGCGACCACCAGGTTGATAAGCGCGCGATGGACGTCCTTTGCCATTCGCTGCGCGTCACCACAGACGTAGAAGCACGCGCCTTGTTGCAGCCAGGCAAAAACCTCGGCGCCGGCGGCCACTAGGCGATCCTGCACGTAGATCTTCTCGGTGCCATCGCGTGAAAACGCGCCATCCAGGCGGGAAAGCGCGCCCTGGCGCAGGTGGCGCTGCCATTCCACCTGGTAGAGGAAATCCTCACGCTGGGTGCGCTCCCCGAAAAACAACCAGTGTTTGCCTTTAGCGCCACGCGCGGCGCGCTCCTCGATGAAGGCGCGGAATGGGGCGATGCCGGTGCCGGGCCCCACCATGATGAGCGGAGTCTCGTCCGAGGGGGGCAGCCGGAAGGCCGGGTTGCGATCGAGGAGGAGTTCGAGGTTGGCGCCGGGTTGGAGCGCGGCCAGGTAGCTCGAGGCGCAGCCCGGACGCAGGTGGCCGTCGCGTGTGTCGTCGACGACCGCCACGGTGAGATGGAGTTCGTCCGGCGTAGCGCGGCGGCTGGATGCAATCGAATAAGCCCGGACCGCCAGCGGACGGGCGAGCTCCACCAGTGCCTGGGGCGCCAGCCTGGCGCGGGATTCGCGCAGCACGTCCACCAGTTGGCGTTCCAGCATCCAGGCACTGATGGTGGCGGTGTCGTTGTCGGCCAGCCATTCACGCAGGCGCGCATTGCCGCCGCGCGCGATCACGGCGTTTAACACCGGACGACTCAGCTGGGTGATTTCAATCTCGCCACGCAGCGCTTCGCCAAGCGTGAGGCTGCGCCCGCCGAGGCGGACCTCGGCGGCAGCATCCCACTGCATCAACTGGAGGATTTCCTGCACGACCGGTTCGGGGTTGCGCGCCTTGAGCGAAACGCTATCGCCCGGGACGTAGTCGAAATGCTGCGTATCGAGTTCGAATTCCAGGTGGCGTACCACTTTGCTCGAGCCCCGACCGGTAATGCGCTGGTTGGCGAGGACCTTTGCGGTGGCGTGGACCCGCGCAGTGCCAGTGGACGCCTCAGCGGCCGCCAGCACAGGTGCGCTGCCTGTGGTGGCGGGCAGGATCGCGGCGAAGGCATTCGCGAGGTTTTTGAACCAGTCCGCGCTCGCGGCGGAAAGATCCACATCGCACTCCACCCGTGACAGCACAGGGCGGGCCCCCAGTGCGCCGAGACGTTCGTCGAAATCGCGCCCGGTCTTGCAGAAATGGGGGTAGCTCGAATCGCCCAGGGCCAGCACTGCGTAGTCCAGCTTCTCGAGCCGACTGGCCTGCGTGCCGTTGAGGTAGCGGTGGAGCGCCACTGCCTCGTCCGGCGGATCGCCATCGCCGTGCGTGCTGACGATCAGCAGCAGGGCCGTTTCCTGTTTGATCTGTCGGGCGTTGAAATCCGCAAGGCTGAGCAGGCGCGCCGCGAAGCCGCGCTGCTGGCAGGCGGCGAGCGCCTTTTCTGCCAGTCGCTTGCCCGTGCCCGTCTGGGAACCCACGAGGATGGTCAGGCGCTGCGTCGGCGCAGGCGTCGCGACACGGTCCGGTGCGACCGGAGCGCCGGCGGCGGCAAGTCCCGCGAGGTAGCCACTGGCCCACAGAAGGGCTGAAGGCGACAGCTCCCGCACCGCCGCTTCAATCTGGGCAATCTGCTGGGAGGAGGGTGGCTGCAGCCGGGGATCTCGCGAGGAAACTGATGACAAGGCGGCTACTCCGGCCGGGCATTCTGGAGCCGCGAGTCTAGGCACAGATTGCCCCTTCGTGAATTAACGGTTGGGCATATGCTCCTGCCAATGCGGTCTAAGTTGTGGGCGCTGGAGCGCCCGACAGGGACCACAGCACGAGCAGTCCAAAGCCGATCCGGTACCAGGCGAACGGGACGAAGCTGTTGGTGGCCACGTAGCGCAACAAGAAGCGGATGGCGACCAGCGCGCTTGCGAACGCGGCGAAGAAGCCGACGGCAAACATTGGCAGGGCTTCAATGGAGAGGTAGTGCCAGCTCTTGTAGACGTCCAGCACGGTGGCGGCAAACATCACCGGGATCGCGAGGAAGAACGAGAATTCGGTCGCGGCCTGACGACTGACGCCCATGGCGAGCCCGCCCATGATGGTGGCCCCCGATCGTGAAATCCCGGGAACGAGGGCGAGCGTCTGGGCGAAGCCAATCTTGAGCGCAAGTCTGACGCTGATGGCGTCGACGGACTGCACTGTCGGTTGGGGGGCGAAGCGTTCTACCACGAGGATCAGTACCCCGCCCACCACCAACGCCCAGGCAACCACGAGCGGGCTGAACAACACGTGCTTGATGAAATCGTGGAGCGCCAGGCCAAAGACCGCGGCCGGCATGAAGGCCACGATCAGGCGGATCGCGAAGCGGCGGGAGTTGTCGTTGTCGCCGAGGGTACGGACCACGTTGCCCAGGCGCGTGCGGAAGTGCCAGCACACCGAAAGGATCGCGCCAAGCTGGATAACCACCTCAAAGGTTTTGGCATCCGGTCTGTTAAACTCCAGCCAGTCGCTGGCGAGGATAAGGTGCCCGGTGCTCGAGATCGGCAGGAATTCGGTCAGGCCTTCGATGATGCCCAGGATGAACGCCTTGAAGAACAGCACTTGGTCCACGGTAGTCCTTCGGCTTGCAACATATTGAAGTCAATTTTATGAAGCCCGATGCCGAACGGCGACGGGCTCCCTGACGGCGCGAGGTTAGCATGGTCCTGGGGTTGGAATTGTTAGGCACCCTGCTGCTGATCCTCATCGCGGCGGAAATCTTCACCAACGCCCTTGAGCACCTTGGCGAACGCATTGGTATTTCGGAAGGCGTGACCGGTTCGCTCTTCGCGGCCGTCGGGACGGCGATGCCGGAAAGCATCGTGCCGCTGGTGGCGGTGCTGGCCGGTGGGGCCAACGCCCATATCAACGAGGACATCGGCGTGGGCGCGATCCTCGGTGCCCCGCTGATGCTGTCCACGCTCAGCGTGAGCGTGATGGCGCTCTCGGTGCTGCGGCGACGCGGCTGGCAGGGCCACCTGCGTCCCGAACGCACCGGCCTGAAGCGCGATCTCCTGTTCTTCCTCATCGCCTACGCCATCGCGATCGGCGCGCTGTTCGTCCCTGCCGAATTCAAGGCGGTACGCGCTGGCTGCGTGGTGGCGCTGGTGCTGACCTACTTCATCTACGTGATGCTGACGCTGCGCGTATCCGCTGCCCTGGTGAATGACGGGCATGGCACGGAAGCGCACGGCGACATGTTCCTCTGCAAGCTGGGCCTGCCGAACCACCTGGTCGTGATCGTGGTGCAGATCTTGGTCGGCCTCGCGATGCTCATCGGAGGCGCCAAGGGCTTCGTCCATTGCGTGGAGGCGGTGTCGGGGCTGATCGGCTTGTCACCGCTGTTGCTGGCACTGCTGATCGTGCCCATTGCCACCGAACTACCTGAGAAAGTGAACAGCGTGTTGTGGATCCGGCGCGGGAAGGACACCCTCGCTTTCGGCAATATCACGGGTGCGATGGTGTTCCAGGGCAGCCTCCTGCCTGCGCTGGGCATCAGCATTACGCCATGGGCGCCGAGCCAGGAAGTGATCGTCGGCATTGCCGTGACCTACCTGGCTGGGGTCTGGATGATGGTGCTGGCCGTGCGCGGCGATTTGCGCGTTTGGCACCTGGCCGTGAATGGCCTGATTTACGGGCTGTACGTCAGCGTGATGCTGGCGTGATGCCGTGTCCTGGAGTGCTTGGATCAAGGATGGACAGACCTTGGCCTGCCCATCCTTGATTGGTGCCGAGAAGAGGACTCGAACCTCCACGGATTTCTCCACTGATACCTGAAACCAGCGCGTCTACCAATTCCGCCACCTCGGCAAAGCGAGGCGGAACATACCGAAGGGACTGAGGTGAGTCAATGAGCCGACGCAGCGATCGAAGGACCGGCGAGACGCGTGAACCACGCGAGTATCTGGTCAGCATTCCATCACGCGATGACATCGCTGCCGCGCTGGAAAACGCCGACGCGCCGCTGCCCTTGCCCGCGCTCGCCAGTCTCCTTGGATTGATCGGCAACGAAGAAGCGGTCGACGGGCTCACGCGCCGGCTCCGCGCAATGGTTCGGGACGGACAGTTGCTCGAGAACCGCGCTGGTCGCTTTGGTGTCGCCCGTCGCATGGAACTGCTGGCGGGTCGCATCATTGGCCACCCGGACGGCTTCGCCTTCGTGCGCCCCGACACTGGCGAAGCCGACATCTACCTTGAACCGCGGCAAGCCCGGCGCGTGCTGCATGGTGACCGCGTGCTGGCCCGGATTGCCGGGGTCGACCAGCGGGAACGGCCTTTCGGCATGGTGGCGGAAGTCATTTCGCGCGCCAACGAGGAAGTGGTCGGGCGCTATTTCCGCGACAGTGGCGTGGGTTACGTGGTGCCCGACAATCGCTGCATCAACCAGGATCTCTTGATCCCCGCCGGTGAGCAGGGTGACGCCAGCCACGGCCAGATCGTGGTGGCGCAAATCACCCAGCAGCCGGATGCCCACACCCAGCCCATCGCCCGCGTGGCCTCGGTGCTGGGCAACCACATGGCGCCCGGCATGGAAGTGGAGATCGCGATTCGCGCCTACAACCTCCCCAGCGTATGGCCGGATGAAATGGCGGCTGAAGTCGCGGACGTGCCGCAGTCCGTCGATGCGGCGGAGATCGACGGCCGCGTCGACCTGCGCGACCTGCCCTTCGTGACGATCGATGGCGCTGACGCCCGGGATTTCGACGACGCCGTCTACTGCAAGGCCAGCCGGGACGGCTACCGGCTGTATGTGGCCATCGCAGACGTTGGCCACTACGTGCGCGAAGGCAGCGTGCTGAACGCGACGGCGCGCGAGCGCGGCACCTCGGTTTATTTCCCTGATCGCGTCATCCCGATGCTGCCGGAAGAACTCTCCAACGGCATCTGCTCGCTACGGCCGGACGTGGATCGCCTCGTCCTGGTGTGCGAGCTGTCGCTTACGCAGGATGGCGAGCCGATGAAAGCCCGCTTCTACAACGGGGTGATCCACTCCCATGCCCGGCTGGTCTACGAAGATGCCGCGGCGTGGCTCGAGGAACCCGGTACGCGCGAGCCGTCGCTGCGGAACCAGGTCAAGCTGCTCCACGAGCTTTACCTCCAGCTGCGCGCCCGGCGCGAAAAGCGCGGGGCGCTGGACATCGATTCGGTCGAGCCGAAGTTCGTCTTCAATGCCGTCGGCAAGATCGAACGCATCGAAACGCGCGAACGGAACGACGCCCACAAGCTGATCGAGGAATGCATGATCGCCGCCAACGTCGCGGCGGCCGAATACCTCGGACGGCACAAGCTGCCGGCGCTCTATCGCATCCATGCGCGGCCCGAGGGCGAAAAACTGGTTTCCTTGCGGAAGTTTCTCGCCGAGCTTGGCATCGCTCTGCCCGGCGGCGAGCGGCCCGAGGCGCGGCACTTCGCGGAAGTACTGAACCAGAACCGGCACCGGCCTGATGCCCACCTCATCCAGACCATGCTGATGCGCAGCCTGAAGCTCGCGGTCTATCGCGGCGAGAACGCGGGTCACTTCGGCCTCGCGCTGGATGCCTACGCGCATTTCACTTCGCCAATACGGCGCTATCCCGATCTCATCGTGCATCGGGCGATCAAGCGCCGGCTGGCGCGCGAGAAGACGCCGCAGGATGCGGTGGAGCAAATCGTCGTGCTGGCCGAGGAGACCTCCATGGCGGAACGTCGCGCCGACGAGGCGACACGCGACGCCGTGGCCTGGTTGAAGTGCGAATTCATGCTGGAAAAAGTGGGGCTTGTCTTCAGCGGCACGATCAGCAGCGTCACGTCCTTTGGCATGTTCGTGCAGCTCAAGGACATCTTCGTCGAGGGTCTGGTGCACGTGACGGCGTTGCCGGACGACTACTACCAGTTCGACCCTGCGGGCCATCGCCTGATTGGTCGCCGCACCAACCGCGAGTTCCGCATTGGTCAGACGGTGCAGGTGCGGGTGATGCGGGTAAGTCTCGATGATCGACAGATTGACTTCGCCCTGTCCGAGGAAGCACTGGCCAGCAAGCGCAAGCGGCGCTGATCGGCATGTCGCGCAACGAGAAAATGCTGACCGTGTTCGGGCTGCACGCCTGTTCCGCCTGCCTGAAGCAGGCTGGCCAGGACGTGCTTGAACTCTGGATTCGACGCGATGCCACGGCGCCCGAGACACTCGCACTGGCGATGCAGGCGACTGCGCTGGGTGTGTCGGTACAGCGCGTGCCGCCCGCTACGCTCGACAAGCTCGCCGAGGGTGGGGTGCACCAGGGCGTCGTGCTGCGCCGACGGGCACCTGTCGGGCTTGACTTGGCCTCGCTTCGGCACCGCCTCGCCGGGCGCGCAAGCCCGCCGCTGCTCCTCGCCATCGACCATCCGCAGGATCCGCACAACCTTGGCGCCTGTCTCCGGGTCGCCGACGGCGCCGGGGTCGACGCCGTCATCATCCCGCGGGACCGGAGCGTTGGACTCACCGCCGTCGCGGCGAAGGTTGCCAGCGGCGCGGCGGATACCGTCCCGCTGGTCCAGGTCGGTAACCTGGTGCGCACCCTCGAAGCGCTTAAGGAAGACGGCATCTGGGTGATTGGCGCGAGCGACGAGATCGAGGGCAACCTGTTCCAGGCCGACCTCCGGGTGCCGTTGGTGATGGTGCTGGGCGCCGAAGGTCCGGGCCTGCGGCGGTTGACCCGGGAATCCTGCGATCTCCTGGTCCAAATCCCCATGGCCGGGAGCGTGGAAAGCCTCAACCTGTCGACGGCCGCCGCGGTATGCCTCTTCGAGGCCCGCCGCCAGCGGCACTTCTCCTGAAAATAACGGGTTTACACCAGTACGTCCGCCGGCTTACCATCCTTGGCTCACAATTTCTTCAATCTCCTTGCTTTACCGCATCGACGGGAAGCTATAAACCGAGAGGAGACCTCGTTGCGACATTATGAAGTCGTGTTTCTGGTCCATCCTGACCAGAGCGAACAGGTCAACGGCATGATTGACCGTTACCGGACCCTGATCGAGTCGAACGGCGGCGCCATCCACCGCCTTGAAGACTGGGGCCGCCGCCAGTTGTCCTATCCCATCAACAAGATTCACAAAGCGCACTACGTGCTGATGAACATCGAAGTCAACGCCGCCACGCTTGCAGAACTCAGCAGCGCCTTCCGCTTCAACGACGCCGTCCTCCGCAATCTCGTGATTGTGCGCGAGAAGGCGATCACCGAACCCTCGCTGATGGCGAAGGCAAAGGAAGACCAGGAAGAGCGCGACAGCGAACGTCGGGCCCGCCACGCGGAACGTGAAAGCCGCGCTGACTCACCTTCCGCCGCTTCGACGGAAGGTGAGTCTGAAGGTGAGCCTAAAGGTGAAACCGCCGACGAAGTGGCAGCGGAATAAGGGGAAGACGCATGGCAAGTCCGAAAACAAAACCTCGCGGTGGTGGCTCCCGTCACTTCCGTCGTCGTCGTTACTGCAAATTCACGGCCGAAAAAGTCGAGGAAATCGACTACAAGGACATCAACACCCTGAAAGCCAATATCGCCGAGAATGGCAAGATCGTGCCGAGCCGGATTTCCGGTACCAAGGCGCGCTACCAGCGTCAGCTGGCCATCGCGGTCAAGCGTGCCAGGTTTCTGGCCCTGCTGCCGTACAGCGATTCGCACTAAAGATTTTGCGTAGTCGCGCGTAGGACCTGCCCCTGTGCGGGGAATTGCGCGATTCGCGATGCGCGGTGTGTTGCCGGCAGCCACCATGGCTGCCGTCTTCGCATTACTGGGCCTGAACTTTCCGCCGGCCCTTCTGGTCAGTGGCGGCGTGGTTGCCCTCGTTACCTTGCGCCATGGGCCAATGGAAGCCCTTAAGGTTACGCTGCTCGCGGGTGTCGCGTTGGTGCTGATGCTTCAGGGTATCTTCGGATCGGCGGGTGCCGCCGGCCTTGTCGTCCTGCTTCCCTGGGTGCCTGTCGCATGCGCAGCGCTGGTCCTGCGCAGTAGTGGACAGCAGGGAAGAGCCGTGGCCTTGCTGGCAATGTTCGTAGGTGGACTCGCGCTGTCGATCAGGCGTGTCGTACCCAACGTAGAAGTGTTCTGGCAGGAACGACTTGCCGCAGCGGCCAAAGCCGTCAAGGTCCAGGGCGGTCAATTCCTGGACCAGCAGGAAATCATCACGGTGGCCTCCGTAATGCAGGAGGCCTCCCTGGCGACAGCGATGCTTAGCCTCTCGGGCATGCTGTTCCTGGCCCGCTGGTGGCAGTCGGGACTCTACCGACCCGGCGCTTTTGGTCTTGAGTTCAAGAGCCTCGTGGTGCCTGTCTGGGCCTTCCCCGTAGCACTCGCGGCCGGGTTGGTGAGCTTTCTCGCGGAGCCTGCGGGCATGTCGGGAGCGGTGAGCGGTGACTTGCTTGTCGTGCTGGTGATATTGTTCGCGGTCCAAGGACTTGCCATTGCGCACGAGCGGGTGGCCGCGGCCGGCGCCCACTGGGCATGGCTGTTCGGAATTTACCTCAGCGCGATGCTGATGCCGCATCTGGTGGCGTCTGCGCTAGCGGCCACCGGGGCCGCGGATTTTGTGGCGGATTTCCGCCGACGCCGACCCAGGGTCGACAATTAACGACTTGACCGGGCTTGGGCCTTGCGGCGCTGGCCCACTAACAGCTAAAGCACTGAAGGCGAAAGACGATGGAAGTTATCCTGCTCGAAAAAATCCACAACCTCGGCTCCCTCGGCGACAAGGTTCGCGTGAAGGCGGGCTACGGTCGCAACTATCTCATTCCGCGCCAGAAGGCGGTCCCGGCTACGGCGGACAACATCGCGAAATTCGAATCCCGTCGCGCCGAACTCGAAGCCCAGATCCAGGCGACCGTGACTGCAGCCACGTCCCGCGCGACGGTGATGCATGGCCTCGAACTGCTGATTCTCGCCAAATCCGGTACCGAAGGCCGCCTCTACGGCTCCGTCGGCCCGAGCGAAATCGCGGCAGCGCTGGCTGCCCAGGGCCACTCCATCGAAAAGCGCGAGATCCGGATGGCCGAAGGTCCGCTGCGCCACCTTGGCCGCCACACGGTTGAAGTCGCGTTGCACTCCGAAGTCATCGCCTCCATCGTCGTCGTGGTGGCTTCCGAAGCCGGCGGCGTGCAGGGCGAGTAGGACGACGAGCACTCGCCTGCCGATCCCGGGCGCCCTACGCGTGATCCCGCGCATGCGGCGCCCTCGCCCCAGTCCTGCACAGGCCAGCCGTGAGCACTGAGCCTTCCTCCATGAGATTCCTGGCGGCCGATCGGCCGGCCGAGTCGCTGCGCGTACCTCCCCACTCGGTCGAAGCCGAGCAGTCCGTGCTGGGTGGCCTGATGCTGGATAACGAGGCCTGGCTGCAGGTGGTCGAAAAACTGACCTTCCAGGACTTCTACCGCCGCGACCACGCGGCGCTGTTCAAGGCCGTAGAGGCCCTTGCCAATGAGGGCAAGCCCTACGACATCATCACCCTTTCCGAATGGCTGGATACCCATGACCAGCTCGCCATGGTCGGTGGCATCCAGTACCTGGCCCAGCTCGCGGATAACACGCCGACGGCCGCCAACATCGCGGCGTATGCGGACATCGTTCGTGATCGTGCAGTGCTCAGGAACCTCATCAAAGCCGGGACGGAGATTGCCGAATCAGGCTTCAGGCCGGAAGGCCGTGGGACTGCCGAGCTCATCGATGTCGCGGAGCGCACCGTGTTCGCGATTGCGGAACGTGAATCGCGCGGCCGCAAGGGATTCCGCCAGATCAAGGACCTGCTCATGGGGGCGCTTGACCGCATCGACCAGCTCTTCCAGCGCGACAACCCCATCACCGGGGTCGCCACCGGCTATTACGAACTCGATGCCATGACGTCTGGGCTGCAGCCCGCCGATCTCGTGATCATCGCGGGACGTCCGTCGATGGGAAAGACGGCGTTCGCGATCAACATCGCGCAGAACGCGGCGGTCAAGGAAAAGATTGGCGTCGCGGTGTTCAGCATGGAAATGCCCAGCGAGCAGCTTGCCATGCGCATGCTGTCCTCCATCGGCCGTATCGACCAGCACAAGGTCCGTACCGGCAAGCTCGCCGATGACGACTGGCCGCGACTCACCCACGCGGTGGGTGTGCTCTCCGAGGTCAGCCTGTTCATCGATGACACGCCAGCGCTGACGCCGGGCGATCTTCGTGCACGCTGCCGCCGCCTTGCGCGCGAGCACTCCCTCGGGATGGTCGTCATCGATTACCTGCAACTGATGAGCGTTCCCGGTGGTGGCGAAAACCGCACGACGGAAATCTCGGAAATCTCGCGCTCGCTGAAGGCGCTCGCCAAGGAGCTCAACGTGCCCGTGATTGCGCTTTCCCAGCTCAACCGGAGCCTCGAACAGCGCAGCGACAAGCGTCCGATCATGTCCGATCTGCGCGAATCAGGCGCTATCGAGCAGGATGCCGACCTCATCATGTTCATCTACCGTGACGAGGTCTATAACGAAGACAGCACCGACAAGGGCATCGCCGAAATCATCATCGGCAAGCAGCGCAATGGTCCAATCGGCACCCGCAAGCTGCGCTTCTTCGGCGAATACACCACTTTCGAGAACCTCGCCTTCGAACAATACGGCGGGGGCGGTGCGTGACGCGCCCTGCGCGCGCGATCTTCAACCCCGCCGCGATCAGGACCAACCTGGAACGCGTGCGGCAAGCCGCCCCGCGCAGTCGAATCCTTGCCATCGTGAAGGCCGACGCCTACGGCCATGGCGTGGTCCGCGTGGCGCGCGCGCTGGGCAGCAACGTCGACGCCTTGGGCGTGGCCAGCGTGGAAGAAGCGGTGCGGATCCGCGACGCGGGGATCACCCGACCGGTGGTGTTGCTGGAAGGGCCGTTCGAGGCCCGGGAACTGACCGAAATCGGCATCCATCGGCTGGAATCGGTGGTGCATAACGACGAGCAGCTGGCCTGGTTCACGCGCCACGAAGCACCCACCACGCTGTGGCTCAAGTTCGACACCGGCATGCATCGCCTCGGCTTTGCGCCGGGTGACGCGCACCGGGTGGCGGCGGCGCTCACGCGGCCGGGCCGTGAACTGCGCCTCATGACCCATTTCGCAAGCGCCCACCTGCTCGACGACGACAGCGTGCCGCGGCAGCTCGACGCCTTCCTTGCCGCCGTCGAAGGTATTCCGGGCGAACGTTCGATGGCCAACTCCTGCGCCATCCTGGGTTGGCCGCAGACCCACGCCGAATGGGTCCGGCCCGGCCTCCTGCTCTACGGTGTCTCGCCGTTTGCTGATCAGGGCGCCGATGCGCTGGGCTTGAGCCCGGCGCTCACCGTCACGTCCGCGCTTATTGCGGTGAAGACCGTACCTGCCGGTGGGCGGGTGGGATACGGCCAAACGTTCACTTGCCCGCAGAAAATGCCCATCGGCATCGTCGCCTTTGGCTACGCCGACGGTTATCCGCGACATGCGTCGACCGGCACGCCGGTGCTGGTCAACGGCGTGCGGACCCAGGTCGTCGGCGACGTGACGATGGACATGATGATGGTCGATCTGCGGCCCGTTGCCGCCGCGCGGGTCGGGGATCCCGTGGTGCTCTGGGGCGAGGGGCTGCCCGTCGAGGAAATCGCCCGGGCGGCATCGACCATCCCCTACGAACTCCTCTGCCGCATGCCGATGCGCGCGAAATTCGTGGAACTCCCCGAGTGAAGGCCGGCAAGAAACAGTACCAATGCCAGCAGTGCGCCGCTTTCGCCAGCAAGTGGGCGGGCCAGTGTGCCGACTGCGGGGAATGGAACACACTGCAGGAAAGCATCGCCGCGCCGGTCTCCACCTCGCCGCGGTTCATCTCCTATGCGGGCGAAGCGCCGCGTACGGTCAATCTGGGCGACATCGATGCCGAGGAAGCGCCACGGCTGGACACCGGCCTGTCGGAGCTCAATCGCGTGCTGGGGGGCGGTCTGGTGATCGGGTCTGTGGTGCTGCTGGGTGGGGATCCGGGCATTGGCAAGTCCACCCTCCTGCTCCAGAGCCTCGGACACTACCGCGAGCAGGGCGTCCCCACGCTGTACGTGAGCGGCGAGGAATCGGCCGGGCAGGTGGCCATGCGTGCCGACCGGCTCAAGCTTTCTCGCCAGGCGCTGCGCCTGCTGACGGAAACCGAAATCGAGCGCGTGCTGGCCATCGCGGCGCAGGAAAAGCCAGCGGTGCTGGTGATTGATTCCATCCAGACCATGCACACCTCGACCCTGCAGTCCGCACCTGGCAACGTCGCGCAGGTGCGCGAATGCGCCGCGCAGCTGGTGCGTTTTGCCAAGGCCACGAGCACCGCGGTCTATCTTGTCGGGCACGTCACCAAGGACGGCACGCTGGCCGGCCCACGGGTGCTGGAGCACATGGTGGACGCCGTGCTGTATTTCGAAGGCGAGCTGAGCGGGCGCTACCGCCTCGTGCGCGCCTTCAAGAACCGCTTCGGCGCGGTCAACGAACTGGGCGTGTTCGCGATGACCGATCGGGGCTTGCGTGAAGTTACCAACCCCTCCGCAATCCTCCTCTCCCGCCACGAACAGCCCGTGGCCGGCAGCGTCGTGATGGTGACCCGTGAAGGCACCCGCCCGATGCTGGTCGAAGTCCAGGCCCTCGTCGACGACAGTGCGCTCGGCAATCCCCGCCGCGTTACCGTGGGCCTCGACCATAACCGCTTGTCGATGCTGCTTGCAGTACTCCATCGCCATGGTGGTGTCGCGACCTCGGGCTGCGATGTCTTCGCGAATATCGTGGGTGGCGTGCGGGTGACGGAAACCGGTGCGGATCTCGCCGTCGTGCTGGCGGTCATTTCCAGCCTGCGCAACCGGCCGCTGCCCGCCGATCTCATCGTCTTCGGGGAAATCGGCCTTGCGGGTGAAATCCGCCCGGTGCAGAACGGCCCGGAACGCCTGCGCGAAGCCGCGAAGCATGGCTTCAAGCGTGCCATCGTCCCAAAGGCCAATGCGACCCGTGACTGCGGGCTTGAACTCGTGCCTGTCGTGCGGCTGGAAGAAGCGTTGGCTGCGATCTGATGATGCCCGGGGCTTAGCAGGCTAGCAGCCTGTCGGTTCTATCTTGTCCCCGGGATTGCGCGTCACCAGGCCCGCCGGCGGGAAGATGCGGGCGTTCCTCACGGTATGCCCGGCGCCCTGCACGATTTCTATGGTGTAGTCGTCCAGCCGGAAGCTCGTGCCGGCCTCCGGGATGTCTTCCAGCGCTTCGAGGATCAGGCCGTTCAGGGTCTTGGGGCCGTTCTCCGGCAAGGACCAGCCGAACGCGCGGTTCAATTCGCGCACATTGGCCGTGCCCTCCACCACGTAGCTGCCGTCAGCCTGTGGGTACACCTCGCGCGCATCGAACTGCGGCATGGTCGTGAATTCACCCACCACCTGTCCCAGCAGGTCGTCCAGGGTCACCATGCCCTGGATGTCGCCATATTCGTCCACCACCACGCCCATCCGCTGGCGTGCCAACTGGAAGTTGATCAGTTGCGAATAGAGGTTGGCCTTGAGCGGCACGAAGTGCGGCGGTGTCAGCAGCGCCACCACGTCGTCAAGTGTGAAGTCCCGCGATTGCCGGAGCAGGCGGCTCAGGTTGCGCAGGTGGAGGATGCCGGCGATTTCATCAATGTTCCCGTAGTAGCAGGGAATCCGCGTGTGTCGGCAGGTGGTGAGTTGCTCGACGATGTCCATCCATTCCTGTTCGAGGTCGACGCCGACGATTTCGGCGCGCGGCACCATGATGTCCTCGACCGTCACGCTTGCGAGATCCAGCAGGCCAAGGAGCATGTCGCGATGCCTTTGCGGCACGTGGGCACCGGCGTCCCGCATCGCGGCCCGGAAGGGTCCCCCCTCGGGCGTCGGCATTTCATTGGCGGCACTGCCGGCCAGGGCGCAGAGCAGCCTGCGCGGCGGGCTTCCGAGCAGGGCCGTCAGCGGCCGCGTAAGCCAGACGAGCAGCAGCAGGGGGCCGCTACCGGCCCGCGCGATTGATCCGGGAAAGCGGGAACCCAGCGCACGTGGCACGACGAACCCGAACAGGACGGCGGCGCCGGTAATCGCCGCGCCGAGCGCCAGCAGCCGTGGCTCGGGATTGGCGGCAAGACCCGCCAGGGTTAGCAGCATGGTCAGGGAGACCAGGGCGGACGCCCTGCCGAGGGCGGCGAAGGCCTGCACGGTTTCAAGCTTTTCAATGAGCTTCTGTACGCGCGCCCCGCGGAGATCTCCCGCGACCAGCCGCTGCCGGTGGCGCAGCGGGTTGAGGGCAAGCAGGGCGGTTTCGATGGCCACCAGCCACGCCATCAGCAGCAGCAGGCCGAGCAGGCCGCAGGCGAGCGCCCAGTCAGCGTCGTTGAGGTCCATCAGAGCCGATGCAACACGAATTCGAGGACGATTTTGGTCCCGAAGTAGGCGAAGGCGAGCAGGAGGAATCCACCCCACACGTACTTCACGCCATGCCGGCCCCGCCAGCCAAAGCGCCAGCGACCCAGCACCAGGACCGCGAAGACCCCCCAGGCCAGCACGGAAAAGACAATCTTGTGGGCCAGGTGCTGGGCGCGGATGTCCTCGATGTACATCGCGCCGAGCGCAAGGCTGAACGTGAGCAGGCCGAAGGCAATCAGCGTGAGCTGGAACATCACTGTTTCCATGGTCGGCAGCGGCGGCAGGAAGTGCATGATCGGATGGTGCTGTCGCAGCTTGCGCTCGGCAATTGCCAGGAACAGGGCCTGGAGTGCGGCCAGCGCAAAAAGGCTGTAGGCGACCAGGGCCAGCGCGATGTGGATCCGAAGCCCGGGCGCTAGCGTTTCGGCCAGGAGGTGGGTGGTGGGAAGTCCGAGATCGAAGCCCAGCGAGAGCGCCGCAAGTGGCAGAATGACCACTGCGAGGCTTTCGAGCGGACGGCTACAAAGCAGGGCAAGGAGCAGGGCGGTAACGCACCAGGAGACGAGCGATGCTGCATTGACCAGGCTGATGTTGAGGCCTTCCGGCATGAAGCTCGAGTGCTGCAGGGTAACGGCGTGGCCCAGGAGTCCCAGGGCAACCAAGGCGAGCCCCGAGGTCTTCCGGGCGCCAGGGGTCACCGCCCGCAGCAGATGCGGGGCGGCGAACAGCACTGTAGCCAACAGGTAGCCTGCAATCGCGAGGACGCCGGCAGCGGTATTCAGCATCGGGAAACGCCTATGAACTTACGACCTCAGTGTATAAGCCCCGGCGCCGGGGCAACAGGACAACCCTAGGCATGGCGACCGTGCTATTCACCTGGGAACTCGGCGGCGGCTTTGGCCACCTCGTGCGTCATCGCGGGCTGATCGAGCGCCTGCTGGCCGCCGGCCACCTGGTGCACTTCCACGCCAAGCTGCCGGCCAACGCCGCGAAGGTGTTCGCTGGCATGCCAGTGACCATCGGCACGTCGCCGGCGATGGCGATACCGGTGGCGGCGCCCATCCTCCATGCCAACAGCTATCCGGAAGTCATCTGGAACAGTGGCTTTGCCGAGGTCGCGGCGGTGCAGGCCCGGGTCGGCTATTGGCTGGGCGTGCTGGATGCCCTCCAGCCGGCAGTGGTCGTCGCTGATTACAGCCCTGGCGTGGTGCTGGCCTGCAAGCTGCGAGGCCAACGCGTGATCGCCGCCGGGTGCCGTTTCTATACGCCGGCACGCCTGTCCCCGATGCCCCCTTATCGCTACTGGTTGCCTGCCGATCACGCCCGACTGGCCGCCAGCGAAGCCGCCTTGCTGGGGGTGCTCAACGCCGCTGCGGCGAATCTCGGCCATTCGCCGTTCGGGACCGTGACGCAGGCCTTGGTCGCAGAGGAGACTTTCCTGCTCAGCTTCGAGGAGTTCGACCACAACTACCACACCGATGGTGCCGAATACCTCGGAAGCTGGCCCGTTCCCGGATTCGGGGAAGCGCCGACGTGGCGGGGAGACGGTCCCAGGATCTTCGCCTACCTCGACCGCAAAATCCTGATGGCAGAAATCCTC
>JAYTTZ010000093.1:0-2422 GCA_043744805.1 Gammaproteobacteria bacterium | reverse complement strand
TGCTTCAGCAACGACGATGAACTCGCGCTGCGCATCCGCCAGATCCGCGACCACGGCCAGGCGGGCCGCTACCACCACGTGCGCCTCGGCATCAACGGCCGCCTCGACACCTTGCAGGCCGCCATCCTGCTCGCCAAGCTCGCGGTCTACGCCGAAGACTGCGACGCGCGCGCGCGCATTGGGCGCCGTTACGATGAACTCCTGTCAACGCACGCACCCGCTGCCGCGATTCCCCGCTTGTCGCCGGGCAACACCAGCGTGTACGCGCAGTACACGGTGCGAGTCCCGCGGCGGGATCGGGTGCGGGCAAGCCTCGACGCCGCAGGCATTCCCACCGCGGTCCACTACCCAACGCCCCTGCACCTGCAACCGGTGTTCGCGGGCATGGGCTACGCGGCAGGCGACTTCCCCCACGCCGAGCGCGCGGCCAACGAGGTCATGAGCCTGCCGATGCATCCTTACCTGGCAGACGCCGACCTGCAGGCGGTGGCCGCGGCGCTGGGGACTGCGCTGGTCTGAGCGGCCGTCAACCCGGCCGTCGCGGTAGTGGCTGAACGTCAGGACCTCGTGGCTGCGCGGCCAGCCAAGGGTCAATTCGCCCGCGAGCAGGCAGCAGATGCCATCGGGGAACTCGAGGACGGGGACGAAGGAATAACCGGCGAGGTGGTAGTAGTGCGCCACGGCGCGCTCCACCGGATGGCGCAGGACCGCAACGCACTGCATCGCCGGGTTGTGCGTGGCCATGCGCTCGGTGGCAACTTCGCTGAACAGGAGATCGGGGCGTTTAAGGCCGCGCAGCCGCTCGCCTTGCACATCCGCCGCCAGCAGCAAGGGGTCGAGTTCCTCGCGCCAGGTGTCGCGGAAGAACGCAGTGCTTTCGCTGCCGTCCATGCGCACTTCGGGGTGCGAGCGCAAGGCCGGGTGCATGAAGGTCGTGGCGCTCTTGGGTGCCCCGACAATTGCGAAATCAATGCGTGCCATGTCTCGCTTTCCAAACCTGTTCGAAGACTATCTCGCGCCATCGCGTTTTGGCCTGCGGGCGACAACGCTACCCGCAGGCCTGCCTACGGTACCTCGAGCCCCAGCAACTGCCAGTCGTCGAGGGTGAATCCCGGATCGCGGAAACGCAGCTTGTTGATCACTACGTCGCGTTGCGGTTGCTGGAACGGGAAGTCGTAGTCGATGGCGCCCGGCGTGCCGGGCAGGATCAGCAGGCCGCCGGTACCGGCGGAGGGACTCGAAATCTGCCCGCGCTTCGCGCCCTGGCAGGCGAAGCGTTCTGCCGTCGCCAGCGACGCATTCGGGGGCATGCACGAAGGAATTGCCGGCGAGGTGGTGGTAACCGCTTAGCGCTTTGAAGCGTGATAGAAGCGCAACGGGAAAGTACCGGCCTCACGCAAGCTGTGGGCAGGTCGATCAAGCAACCAGCGGATGCATTCGACTTCGAATCCAGCAGCCTCCAGGCGCGCAGCGAAATCGCTGCCGTAATGCCTGTAATGATTGTGGTGGGTTGGGTCTGGAATGCACCAGTCCAACGCTTGGGCCAGGTGCATTGATTCTGGAACCGAAATATTCAGCACCCCTTGAGGCTTCAGGATTCGCTTCAATTCAGCGAGAGCTGCCGGTTCGTCAAATATGTGTTCCAGCACCCTGTGGCAGATAATCCAATCATATGAATCATCCACCATTGGCAGGGCCGTGAGGTCCTCCGCGAAGTCTGTCTGAGCGCCAAGTCCCAGTGTCTGGTAGTCAAAACCTCCGGACCGAAACCAAGGCTCTGCGTCAGCTTCAGGCGCGATGTGGAGGATCCGTCCACTCGGAGAATGGTTCTCGAAGTAGTGGACCAGCGCGCGTCCCCGACTAAGGCTCGGCCACATCTCCGTGAAAACTGGCGCGCCATAGGCATCCTCGTGGCGTCGCGCTTCATGTCGTGCACGATCCCAGAGATCAGGGAAGCGCCGAATGTTTGAGCTGAACGGGATCCCTTCAGCGAGGTCGCTTTCAGCGATGGCCCTTTCCGCTGCGGTACTTCGAATTGAATTAAGGCTTGTGCGCCAGGCCGCCTCGCGAGCCGCCGGGTGCGCATGGCCGATCAAGCGCACGAGTTGCAGATAATACGCATTCGAATCGATTCCTTCTTCACACAAGGCTGCAACCGCCGGAAAACGACGAGCCATTGCGGCCACCTCGCGTTTTCGCACTGCCGCGAGCGCGACGCCAGTGGTGATCGGCGCGGTGCTCGCTGCCGACACTGGGATCGGGTCAGCCGCTGCGGGTGCGGTTACGGTGCGGCCAAAGAGTTTTGGGAATTTCAAATGACTGCTCCCCGGGCGTAGAAGAAAAAATGAAATCACTATCGCTTGCTTGGTGTCGTAATCGAAGGCGCCCAGCTTGCCGGGCGGGCGGGCGGGCGGGCGGGCGG
>JAYTTZ010000092.1:0-33099 GCA_043744805.1 Gammaproteobacteria bacterium | reverse complement strand
CATTGTCCAATATTCCCCACTGCTGCCTCCCGTAGGAGTCTGGGCCGTGTCTCAGTCCCAGTGTGGCTGATCATCCTCTCAGACCAGCTACCGATCGTCGCCTTGGTGAGCCTTTACCTCACCAACAAGCTAATCGGACTTAGGCTCATCTAGTAGCACGAGGCCTTTCGGTCCCCCGCTTTCTCTCGTAAGACACATGCGGTATTAGCCCGAGTTTCCCCGGGTTATCCCCCACTACTAGGCAGATTCCTAAGCGTTACTCACCCGTCCGCCACTCGTCGCCAGGGTTGCCCCCGCGTTACCGTTCGACTTGCATGTGTTAAGCATGCCGCCAGCGTTCAATCTGAGCCAGGATCAAACTCTTCAGTTTAAGACTGTCAAGCCGACTTCTCGGCTTTAATCTCGTTTGGATTGACTTTGGTCGCCCATTGTCTTTCCTCAAATTGTCTTCTTTGAGGAGCGACGAAAGCGCCCACACAAATTACACAGTCACGCATTTTTAAAGAGCGGGGCGACTCGGTGTTCGCCCTGAGAGGACGCGCATTATACGGCCCCCTTTAAATCCGTCAACCCTTTTTTTGGAATCTCTTCCAGCCCCCAACTTCGTTGGCTCTCATCCGCTTGTAATTGCGCGCCTGAGTGGGCTTGGGCTCCCTCTCTCAAGGGAGGCGGACTATGCCAGAGAAACATCCAGAATAACAACCTCTCGTTTGCCAATTTCTATTTGATAACGGCCAGGTACCGAAATTGAAAGAGCTACGTCGGTAACTTTATGGCCATCGAGCTTTAGACCACCCTGCGCTATCACTCGTCGCGCGTCCGAGGTTGTTTTCTGAAGACCAGCGTCCGTGATTAGGTTTGGCAGTGAAATTTTGCAGGTCGCAACAGTTATCGGCAGTTGCCGAATGTTTTCGGGTCGTTCCTTCCTGGAAAATCGACTCATGAACTCTTGCCTCGCTGATTCTGCGGCCTGGGTACCGTGAAACCGCCCAACGAGTTCTATTCCCAGTTCTATTTTAATGTCACGCGGGTTCGCGCCCGCGAGGACACTCTCTTCTAAAATCCCTAAGTCCTTAGACGAACGCAGGCTCAACAACTCAAAGTACCGCCACATCAACCGATCAGATATCGACATTAGCTTCCCGAACATCGATGTTGGAGGCTCGGAAATACCGATGTAATTTCCAGACGATTTGGACATCTTCATTACACCGTCGAGTCCTTCAAGCAAAGGTAAAGTGAGGACACTCTGCTGCTCCACACCATACGCAGCTTGTAAATGACGGCCCATCAACAAATTGAATTTTTGGTCGGTCCCGCCAATTTCCACGTCTGCCTTGAGGTGAACGGAGTCGTATCCTTGGAATAGCGGGTAGAGAAATTCGTGCACCGCGATCGGTTGCTCACCGGAATATCTTTTCTTGAAGTCATCGCGCTCAAGCATCCGTGCCACCGTGTAGTGGGAAGCCATCCGGATTACGCCCTCCGTCCCTAACTCGCTCAACCAGGACGAATTGAACACGACTTCAGTTCTAGCCGGGTCAAGGATCTTGAATGCCTGCTCGCGGTATGTCTCAGCGTTCAGCGCGACCTGTTCAGCAGTCAGTGGAGGCCTTGTCGCGTTTTTACCCGTTGGATCGCCAATTCTTGCAGTGAAATCGCCAATCAAAAAAATGACGTGATGCCCTAACTGCTGGAACTGCCGAAGCTTGGTCAGGAGCACGGTGTGGCCCAGGTGGATATCCGGAGCCGTCGGGTCAAAGCCCGCTTTTATCCTCAACGGCCTTCCCAGTGCCAACTTGCTCCGAAGTTGCTCCCGAGGGATAACTTCAACCGCACCGCGAAATAAAATGTCAACGTTATGGCTCATGACTAATTATCTTGGGAAAACAACTTGTGATCGAGACTACCACAGAGGGTAGATTTCCCTAATTGACCGTACGTTTTGACGGGGCTAAGGTCGCATCGGTGACGAGGAAATTTTGTGCGCTACCATCGGAAAATTGATTACCAGATCGCCGGCAATGCCACCTTCGCCCCAAGAAACATACTGCGATTTGCCCTTCTTTTGATTACCGCGTCCATGCTCAGCACTTGGTTTCTGAATCAGCCAGGGAAACATGGTTCTACGTCGCAAAACTCCGCCCCGACGCCAGATCCACCCCTCGAACGCCTAGGTATCAGGCCGTTCAACAGAGGAGGCGTCCAAGCCACGGCGCCCGAATTAGCGCGACTGCCGTTCGAACCGAAGGTGCCAGACCTTAGCAGCGGGGATGTACCACTGGCGGACCTCGCGGCAGTGGCAGCAGTTTTGAATTCAGAAACAGTTAGAAGCGGCGACACGCTTGCCAAGATATTTGCTCGCATCGGTTTTTCGCAATCGGTGATGGCGGAGATCCTCAACTTACCTGAAGCAGCAAAGGCACTGAAAGCGCTTCAAATAGGGTCCTTCGTCAAGTACAGAGGAGACTCCGGCCTGTTGTCGGCTCTGTCCTATTCCATTGATGACTTCACCACGCTCAACATCGTTCGGGGAAAATCCGGGTTCACGTCTTCGGTTGAGCGGGTAAAGCCCGATGTACGAAGTGCCTCGGCAATGGGAACGATAACAAGGTCGTTGTTTCAGGACCTGCAGGATTCAGGAGTTCCCGAAAGAGTCATCCTGGATTTCGCAGAACTGTTTGGTTGGGACGTAGACTTCGTGCGCGACGTCCGGCATGGCGATAGGTTCAAGATCATTTACCAAGAAATTTTCCGCGACAACGAAAAAGTTCGTAGTGGAAGGATTCTCGCCGCGGAGTTCACCAACGGTACGAAGGAGTATTCCGCTTACTTCTACGAAAGCGGTCCGGAAATCTCCGGCTATTATTCAAAGGATGGTGAAGCGCTCAAGAAGGCGTTCCTGATTGCTCCACTGAACTTCACAAAGGTGAGTTCTCGTTTCAATCTTGGCCGACTGCATCCGATCCTCAACAAGATTCGCGCACACAAAGGTGTTGATTACGCAGCCCCCATGGGTACTCCCGTGCGCTCGGTCGCCAATGGCAGCATCGAGTTCGCCGGCGTCCAGAGTGGCTATGGCAACGTGCTCGTGATCAAGCACGGTGAGCACTACAGCACGCTCTACGGGCACTTGATGAAATTTGCCAGTGGAATTTCGCGGGGCGACTCCGTCAAGCAGGGTCAACTCATCGCGTATGTCGGGAAAACCGGACTAGCGACGGGACCACATCTCCACTATGAATTTCGTATCAATGGAGCCCACGTCGATCCGCTGACGGTAAAACTGCCTCATGCCGTTCCACTTGAGAAGCGCTACCTGGCCGACTTCCGACGCCAGATCGACGGATTCTCCAATAGGTTAGCGTCCATGGCCGTCGACAAGCAGGCCAGGAACCGGGCCGTCGTTTCCAAGGCTAGTGGCTACGAAAAAGCGAGTTCGAACTGAATGGACGCCACCAACGTCACGCAAGGTCTGTACCTCGGATTGATTTCCGGTACGAGCATGGATGGTGTCAATGCGGCGATTATCAAAATCTCCGATTCAGAAATATCGCTTGAAGAGTTCATCGAAGTTCCGTATCCAATCCAGTTGAAGGCTGACCTGGAAGGGCTCGTGCGGAGGGAGGAGATCAGTCTCGATGGTTTTGGGAGACTCCATGTGCGGGTGGCCCACGCGTTCGCCGACACAGCGCACGAGCTTTTACGGGAAGCTTCCATCTCGCCCTCTGAAATCATCGCTCTCGGAAGCCACGGACAAACCGTGCTCCACAAGCCGGGCTCCATTCCACCCCACACCTTGCAACTCGGCGACCCATCCGTCATTGCCCACGCAACGGGAATCCTCACCGTCGCGGATTTCAGGGCAAAGGACATGGCCGCAGGCGGACAGGGCGCGCCACTCGTTCCCGCCTTCCATCAAGTTGCTTTTGGCAGGTACGCACTCAACCACGTCGTGGTCAATATCGGAGGAATAGCCAACATATCTGCGTTTCCCGAGGTAGGCGCCGTGTCTGGGTTCGATACTGGTCCAGGCAATACGCTCATGGATCTCTGGGTCCAGCAATCTCTCGGGCTGCCGTTCGACCGCGATGGGGCGTGGGCGCGCAGCGGGAAGGCCAACGAAGTACTGTTATCGACGATGCTGGCCGACGGCTACTTTGCGCTGCAAGGGCCGCGGTCATCGGGCAGGGACTATTTCAGTCCGGCGTGGTTGGTGGGCATGGTTGAGTCAGCAGGAGTGCGGTCGCTACCCGCGGAAGATATCCAGGCCACGTTGCTCCAACTGACCGCACGGACGATAACTAACGCCGTGTTTGCGACTTTGCCGAATTGCTCCCAAGTCGCCATCTGCGGGGGAGGCGCGAGGAATTCGAACCTGATGGAAGCCATCGCGCAATTAGCGACGCCAGCACGCGTGACGACTACCGATGAAATGGGGCTTCCTGGCGAAGCGGTGGAAGCTTGCGCGTTTGCCTGGCTTGCCGCGCGTCGCCTTGCCAGCCTGCCAGGGAACCTCCCGAGCGTAACCGGAGCGCGTTCGCCTCAGGTCCTTGGTGGTGTTTACCACCCGGGCTGATTCCCCGCGCGCCCCGAGCTTTGGTCAAACCGAGAACGAGGACCCGCACCCACAGGTGGTGGCCGCATTCGGATTGCGAATCACGAACTGCGCTCCTTCGAGGCCTTCGCTGTAATCGATTTCGGCGCCGGTCAGGTACTGGACGCTCATCGGGTCAATCAAGAGTTTCACGCCCTGGTTTTCGACGATGGTATCGCCGTCGCCTTCGTTCTGGTCGAAGGTGAATCCGTACTGGAACCCAGAGCAGCCGCCGCCGGAGATGAACACCCGTAACATCAGGGACTGGTCGCCTTCTTCTTCGATCAGTTCCTTGACCTTGCGCGCGGCTGCGTCGGAGAAATTAAGGGCTGAGGGGAATTCTTCACTTACGGTCATGGTTGCTTGCCTCTCCGCGGCTCAGGGCGGACTAAGTAGTGGAATCGGTCTTCTCGAGCACCGGACCCGCATGGCTAAGCGCCAAGGGTGGTCGGTTTGGATCCTGCAGTCGGATGAGCCGGCCGTTCACTTCCGCTCCCATCGCCATTTCAATCAATCGATAGTGTACATCTCCATCGACCTTGGCATTGGCGGCGAGTTCGACACGTTCGGCAGCGTGTACATCGCCGCGGACGGTGCCATCAAGGACCACCCGCGCTACCCGTACATCGCCCTCTATAACGCCCTTGGCACTGACGGTCAGCAGGGCTTGGTCGTCGGACGGCGCGGACACGCTGCCAATCACAGTGCCGTTGACGTGCATGCCCCCGGCAAAACTTACATCGCCCCGGACCTCCGATTGCGCGCCAATTAAAGTCTCAATCCGCACCGCAGGGCCTTTCTTGTTTCCGAACAGGCCCATGATTCCACCGCCTCGCGACATCTCGCACCCACTGTCATCCAGAAGGGCGAAGGATGGCGTCATTGCCGCGCAGATTACAAGCGACCGCCTCCCGGGGAGAGGGCTTGCGGTTATATTGCTGGTTCGTCCGAACACAGATGGACCGCCACCACCATGTATCCCTGGCTCAAAGCCTTTCACGTCATCGCCATGGTGACCTGGTTCGCCGGGCTTTTTTACCTGCCCAGGCTCTTCGTTTACCACGCGATGGCGCTGGACCAGCCCAGCATCGACCGTTTCAAGGTAATGGAGCGCAAACTCTATCGCGGAATTACCACGCCAAGTGCCGTTTTGACCGTCGCATTGGGCATCACCCTGACTTGGCATCAAGGCATCGATTGGTTCCTGGCGACCCAGTGGATGCACGCCAAGCTGGGGCTGGTTACCATCCTTATCGGCTACCACGCCTATCTTGGCCACCTGGTGAAGGTGTTCGCCGCGGACTCCAACCTCCGCAGCCACGTGTATTACCGCTGGCTAAACGAATTTCCGGTGCTCATCTTGATTAGTGTGGTGCTGCTGGCTGAAATCAAGCCGGGTTGAGGGTCGGCTTCATGCCGAGATCAGTTCGAAATCATCCTTGCGGGCCTCACAGTCCGGACAGGTCCAATTGAGCGGCAGGTCTTCGAAACGCGTCCCGGGCGGTATGCCGTCCTCCGGCAGGCCAATTGCCTCGTCGTAGATAAAGCCACAAATTACACAGAGGTATCGCTTGGCTGCGCTCATGCCGGATGCGCCTCCAAGGCGCTGTTTTGTCCAATGGTCAAGAAGGTAGCAGAGTGCCCCTCCAACCCGAGATCATCCATTGTCCCACCGTACTCATGATTGGTGGGCACGACCCGGGCGGCGCCGGCCTGCAGGCAGACATCGAGACGGCCGCCGCCCTCAACTGCCGGGCGCTAAGCCTCGTGACCTGCCTGACGACCCAGAACAGCCGGCGGGTCGCAGGCGTCCGACCGACCGAAGCGAACGAGTTGCTCGAACAAGCCGCCTGCCTGCTGGAGGACATCACCTCGCCTTCGGCCTGCAAGCTCGGCTTGATTCCCACGCCGGAAGTCCTGCAGGCCGTGCTCCAAATCCTGCATTGGTTGCCGCAAGGCACCCCGATCGTGGTCGATCCGGTTCTCGGCGCGACCGCCGGAAGCGGCCTTTCGGCGACTGGCATGCCAGCCCTTCTCCAGTCCCAACTCCTCCCGCAGGCGACCCTGGCAACGCCCAACTTAAAGGAACGGCGCTGCCTCCTTGAATCAGGAGAATCTGCGGGATCCGATGATCGACCTGACTCCGAATGGTGCCTGGTCACTGGCGCGGATGAACCAGGGGACGTCATTTGGCACCGGCTCTTTCACGGCAAAATCTTGTTCGCGACCTACCAATGGCCCCGAATCGACGGGGTCTTCCACGGCTCGGGCTGTACCCTGGCGACCGCCGCAGCGTGCTTCATGGCACTGGGAGAAAGCGTGCCGATGGCAGTTGCCCATGCCCAAAGCTATACGTGGAGGGCACTCTGTCGGGGGGTCGATCTTGGCGGCGTCCAGTTGCTTCCCTCTCGCCCACGGGATTGACCTTCGAATGCACCCAAAACTTCCGCCCCATGGCCTGTATGCCATTACCTCAAGCCAGCCCTCGACTCTCCGGGCACTCGTGGACAACACCGAAGCCGCGCTTCGCGGCGGTGCCGCAGTGCTCCAGTACCGTCGGAAAGACGTCTCCGGCGCGGCTGCCGCACGCGAGGCACGCGCATTGGTCGAGGTCTGTGCGCGTTACAAAGCGCCACTCATCGTCAACGATGATCCGGAACTTGCCCTCGCGATCGGCGCCCACGGCGTTCATCTAGGACGGGACGACGGTGATGTCCAAGCGCTTGTGGCCACCTGGGGACGAAAACTGATCATTGGCGTGTCCTGCTACGACTCCTTCGAGCGCGCGCGCGAACTGGCGGCCCTTGGTGTCGACTACCTGGCGTTCGGCAGCATGTTCAGCTCAGCCACGAAGCCCTCTGCCGTTCGTTGTCCACTCCCAGTACTGACCCGGGCGAAGGCCGAATTCGGCCTGCCCGTCGTTGCGATAGGCGGCATCACCCCGGAGAATGCCCGTCCTGTCATTGCCGCCGGCGCCGACTTCCTTGCGGTCATCGGCGGCGTGTTTGAACAAGCCGACACCGAGCAAAGCGTCGCACGCTACGCCCGGCTGTTCACCAACGAAAAGTGAGCTCCCATGCTTGAGCGTTCAAAAGCCCTCTTCGAGGAGGCAAAGGCCTGCATTCCCGGCGGTGTCAATTCGCCCGTTCGCGCCTTCAACGGCGTAGGCGGAACGCCCGTGTTCATGGAACGTGCGGAAGGCGCCTACCTTTTCGACGCCGACGGCAATCGATACATCGACTACATCGGCAGCTGGGGCCCGGCGATCGTTGGCCACGCCCACCCCACGGTGCTCGACGCCATCCGCAAGCAGATGGAAAACGGCCTCAGCTTCGGCACGCCAACGGCGCTTGAATCACGGCTCGCCCAGAAAGTCCGGGAGTTGATGCCCATGGCCGAACGCGTGCGCATGGTGAGTTCGGGCACCGAAGCCGCCATGAGCGCGATCAGGCTTGCCCGCGGTTACACGGGGCGGGATGTCATCATCAAGTTCGAAGGCTGCTACCACGGCCATGCAGATTCACTCCTGGTGAAAGCAGGCTCCGGCGCCCTCACGCTCGGCGTACCCACGTCGCCAGGCGTCCCTGCCGAACTGGCCAAGCTCACCCTGACGCTCGATTTCAACAACATCGACCAGGTCGCCGCAGTGATGGCCGACGTCGGCAAATCGGTCGCTGCCATCATCGTCGAGCCCATTGCGGGCAACATGAACTGCATCCCGCCGCGCCCCGGTTTCCTCGAAGGCCTGCGAGAACTCTGCACGCGCCACGGCAGCGTGCTGATTCTCGATGAAGTCATGACCGGCTTCCGCGTGCATACCGGCGGGGCGCAGGCCCTGTACGGTATTCGTCCGGACATCACGGTGCTCGGCAAGATCATCGGTGGTGGCCTGCCGGTAGGTGCGTTTGCCGGCAGCGAGCAAATCATGTCGAGACTGGCGCCGAGCGGGCCGGTCTACCAGGCTGGCACCTTGTCTGGTAGCCCACTGGCGATGGCAAGTGGCCTGGCGACGCTCGAACTGGTGTCGGCGCCCGGCTTCCATGCCCGCCTTGCGGAACGCACCGACCAGCTCGTGACCGGGCTGAAAGCCGCTGCTGGCGAGGCGGGCATTCCGCTCGCCGTCAACCAGGTGCCGGGGATGTTTGGATTCTTCTTCACGGACGCGGAACGGGTGGAAACCTGCGCCGACGCCCAGGCTTGCGACCTACCGCGCTTCAAGGCGTTTTTCCACGCCATGCTGGACCTTGGCGTGTATCTCGCACCCTCGGCCTTCGAGGCGGGCTTCCTGTCCTCGGCGCATACGTCAGAGGTGATCAAGGCGACCCTGGACGCAGCAGGCGCCGCGTTCGGGCGCCTCAAGGCTTGATCGGGATCACATCTCGGTAAACAGGCCGACGCGCAGGTTGGTGCCGGTGTAGATCTTCTGGCCATCCACTTCCATCACCGCGTCGGCGATACCCATCACCAGTCCGCGCTGCACGACCCGCTTGATGTCGATTCGGTAGGTCACCAGCTTCTTGTCTGGAGTCACCTGACCCGAGAAGCCGATTTCGCTGCCGCCCAGCGCACGGCCGCGGCCAAGACCGCCCTTCCACGCAAGGAAAAAGCCAACCAACTGCCACATGGCATCAAGACCAAGGCAGCCCGGCATCACCGGATCGCCCTGGAAGTGGCACTGGAAGAACCAGAGCGACGGATTGATATCCAGCTCCGCTACGATTTGGCCCTTGCCGTAACGTCCACTGGTGCCATCGATGTTCATGACGCGATCGAACATCAGCATCGGGGGCAGCGGAAGTTGGGCATTCCCTACACCGAACAGCTGTCCTCGGCCGCACTCCAGCAGTTCTTCGTTGGTGTACGCATTTTGGCGCGGTTTAATGTCGCTGACCGGCGCCTCGAGAGTGATCGGATCGGATGCTGTCATGGGCTTTGCTCGTAGGATGGGGCGAGTATACCAGCAGACGAATGGGATGCCTTTTGGCCGTTCAATCGAACTCAAACACGGCCGTCACCGTGGTGCTGCCAGGTGTCGACTGGATGGTCACGGCCCCCCCGTAACCGGTCTCGACCACGTCGCGTACCACCGACAGTCCGATGCCTTGCCCTTCGGCGGATTCATCCAGCCGCAAACCCCGCTGCATCACTTCCTGTGCAAGTGCCTGCGGCATGCCGGGCCCATCATCGTGGACGACCACTTCCAGCGCCCTGCGGTGCTGGCCAGGCCGCTGCGGGAGTGCCCGGACCGAAATACTGATCTGGCTGCGCGCCCATTTGCAGGCGTTGTCGGAAAGGTTGCCCAGCACCTCCATGAGGTCCCCCTGGTCGCCGTAGAACAGTGATTCCGGTTCGGCATGCGAGGTGATCTCGAGCGATCTTGAGTGGTAGACCTTGCGCAGCGAGTTGGCGATGCGTTCCACCGCAGGAGTCGCGTCCAGCGGCGGCGCGAACGCGTGGCGCCCGACCGTCGCCGCGCGTTGCAGTTGGTAGCGCACGGTGTCGTCGATCTGGGCGACCTGCTCCTGCACCGTCTTGCGCGCGTCACCTTCGAGTTGCGTGTCCTCGAGCTGCGAGCGAATCACGGCCAGCGGCGTCTTCAAGCTGTGCGCCAGATCGCCCAGGGCGTTCCGGTAGCGCTGCACGTGATGGTCGCGCGCGGAGATGAGGGCATTCAGGTTGCGGGTAAGGGCGCGCAACTCACGAGGATACTGGCCGGTGATCGCGTTCTGGCGCCCGGCTTCGATGGCCCGCACTTCGATGGCCACTTCACGCAGCGGCCGTAGTCCCCAGCGCAGGATCAAGGTCTGGACCAGCAACATCAAGGTGGCCAGGCTGCCGAACCAGATCCCAAGGCTCCGGCGAAAACGCTGGACCTGTAGTTCGTACGCGCGCCGCGCCTCGCAGACCTGCAGGACGTAAAGCGTCGGTTCGGGCTTGCCGCGCGTTTCCCATTCCACGGCGTAGGCCAGGCAGAACAGGGGTTCATCGGTCGAACTTACGGACGACTCGAACTTGAACGCTCCGACGGCCGGTCGCGGTGGCTCCTGCACGCCGAGGCCCAGCATCGAACGGGAACGCCACACCGGTTGCCCATCGGCGCCGAAGATCTGCGCGTACTGGCCCGAGTCGGGCACCGCGAGCGACGGGTTGGGCAAGGTGTCGGGCAGCGGATGGCTGGCCGGATCGTCCAGGTTCGCAAGGCTCAGAAGCATGAAGATTTGCGCCTTCAGCCGATCCTGCACCGAAGACATGGCGGTATCCCGGAACACGTGGTCGATGGCAAACCCGGCAATGCCAAGGAACACGACCAGCATCACGCCGGCGGCGGAAAGGACTCGTGCGTTGAGGGATCGCGGCATGACGCGCGTTGCTGCCGCGCCAGCCGCTCAGGACTCGGCAGGCTGGTTCGGCGCGAAGCGGAAGCGATAGCCTTGGCCGCGGGCGGTTTCCACCGGATTGAGGCTGCGGTCGGGGTCAAGCTTGCGACGCAGCCGGCCAATGATGACTTCCAGCACGTTGCTGTCGCGGTCGGAGTCTTCTTCGTAGAGGTGCTCGGAAAGCTCGGCCTTTGAAACGACCCGTCCCGCGTGGAGCATCAGGTACTCGAGCACCTTGTACTCGAAGGCCGTGATTTCGATTTCCTGATCGCCAACCAGCAGGCTGCGCGCCGAAGTATCCAGCGTATAGGGCCCGCAGCGCAGCCTGGGTTCGGACCAGCCCGCTGCGCGCCTTAACAACGCGCGTACCCGTGCCAGCAGTTCTTCGGTGTGGAACGGCTTGACGAGATAGTCGTCGGCGCCAAGTTCAAGGCCAGCAACCTTGTCTTCCCAGCTGCTACGGGCAGTCAGGATGAGGATCGGAAAGCTCCGCTCGGCCGCACGCCAGCGCTTGATGAGTTCGGTGCCGGGCAGGTCCGGTAACCCAAGGTCAACGATGGCGAGGTCCAACGGGTATTCATTGCCGATGTGCAGGCCGTCGCGTCCGTTGGCTGCCGCGTCCACGGCATAGCCTTCCGCGCGCAGGCGCGTGCTCAACGTGGCGAGCAGGTTGGGTTCATCTTCGACAATCAGTACGCGCAATCGGGCATTCCTCAGCGCAGTTGTTCTGAATCACCGTCGACCACCACGGTGCGAACCCGGCCCGGGTCGAGCAGGAGGCGCACGGCATAGGCCGGCGGAGCATCGTCCTCGTCCATCAGCCGAACATCAAGTACCCGTCCGCCCGTGCTCTTGCGCGCAATGGCAGCCGCGCGATCCGCTTCCAGTGGCGCCGCCTGCGAACCCTGACTGGAGGCCTCGGTCGCGCCAACGCAGGCGCTGCCAACAATACCGGCAAGCAGCAACCCTCGGGGAAGCCATCTCCATGAAACGTTTTCCATCAATGCCGCTCCGGCTTCGATCCTGACGAGCATGGTGGCCGCCAGGGCCTTAACCGACACTGAATTCCTCAGCGCAGCGGGCGGTCGTGCTTGAGAGAAGCAATCATCGCGCGAGCCTCGGCCACTTTCGCGGTGTCGATATCGGCCAGCACGAAACCTTCATCCTCGCCGCCATCGGCAAGCACGACACCCCAGGGATCGACGATCAATGAATGCCCGTAGGTGCGACGACCCCAGCGACGCTTGCCGCATTGCCCGGGCGCGAACACGAAACAACCGTTCTCTATGGCGCGGGCGCGGACCAGCACGTGCCAGTGCGCTTCGCCAGTCGTGGCGGTAAAAGCGGCGGGAATGGCCAGGAAATCAGC
The DNA here is from genome assembly GCA_043744805.1 of Gammaproteobacteria bacterium. GTDB lineage: Bacteria > Pseudomonadota > Gammaproteobacteria. The sequence goes on along the minus strand of JAYTTZ010000092.1, from coordinate 20,756 downwards.
ACCGCGCCAGGCGAGCTCGCGATACAGCTGCGGGAACCGCACGTCGTAGCAGATGCTGAGCCCGAGCTTGCCCCAGGGCAGCGTCGCCAGCGCAAGGCTCTCCCCGGGTGCCACGGTGTTTGACTCGCGGTACATCTCCCCCTGCTTCAGGGCGACGTCGAAGAGATGGATCTTGTTGTACTCAGCCAGGAACTTGCCGTCCTGCCCCAACACGAAGCAGCGGTTGCTCACCCGACCGTCGCCCCGTTGGAGCGTCAGCGAGCCCAGCAACAACGCGACCCTGAGCTCGCGCGCCAGCGCCGGGAAGACTTCCAGCGCGGGATGGCTGTCGGCGGTGTAACCACGGGTGAGGTAATGCGTGTCCTGCGGCTCGAGGCAGGTGAAGTTCTCGGGGAGGCAGATGAACTCAGCGCCGGCCGCCGCCGCAGATCGCACCAGTTCGACGGCGCGCGCGATATTGGCCGCGACGTCGTCTTCCGCGCAATTCTGGATGCAGGCAACCTTGAACATTCCGCTCATCCCGAATCAACCAAGCTGCGCGTCGGCAACCACAATGCCATCCAGGTCGGCGTAAAGGTAGTCACCCGGCTTGATGGAGGCGTCGGCGAAGCGAAGCACGTCATCGCGGTTGCCTTCGCCCTTCTTCACGCTCTTGCGCGGATTGGTGGCGAGCGCCTTGATGCCAATCGGCATGGTGGACATGGGACCCGCATCGCGCACGCAACCGTAAACCACGATGCCCGCCCAACCGTTCTTCACGCCAAGTTCGGCCAGTTGGTCGCCCACCAGGGCGCAGCGCATGGAACCCCCGCCATCGACCACCAGCACGCGGCCAAGGCCCGGCTGTTCCAGGGTTGACCGGACGAGGCTGTTGTCTTCGAAAACCTTCAGCGTGCAAACCGGACCTTCGAAGTCCTGGTTGCCGCCGAAGTCCCGAAAAAGCGGAGCGAGGACGCGGAGCGATTCCCCGTGGGCGTCGTAAAGATCGGCGGTTGCATGGCTCATCGCGGAATCTCCTGGGAACCAGCCTGCGGAGCGCGCTACCGGGCCTGGGTGTTTTAGGGAAATGGACTACCGGACGTCAGCCTTCCGGTTTCTGCTTGCTGGGACGCTTCCAGCCACTGATGGTCTTCTGTCGGACGCGGCTGATGACCAGTTTGCCCGCTTCGACGTCTTCGGTGACGGTGGTGCCAGCGCCTATGGTCACGCCCCGACCAATAGTGACGGGCGCGACCAACTGCGTATCCGAGCCTATGAACACATCGTCTTCGATGACCGTCTTGTGCTTGAACGCCCCGTCGTAATTGCAGGTGATCGTGCCGGCGCCGACATTGACGTTGCTGCCGATCTCCGCGTCGCCTACATAGGCCAGGTGGTTGGCCTTTGAATTCCGGCCCATGCGGGATTTCTTGATTTCGACGAAGTTGCCAATATGCACGCCAGCCGCGAGTTCGGTCTCTGGCCGAACTCGCGCGAAGGGCCCGATCCGGGCGCCGGCGCCGATGCGCGCGCCGTCGATGACCGAGTTGGCCAGTACCTCTACACCGTCTTCCAGCACCGAATTGCTGATGATGCAGTTGGGTCCGATGCGGACATCACGGCCCAGTACGACCTTGCCTTCGAAAACGGCGTTGACATCGATGATGGTATCCGCGCCGCTGGAAAGCGTGCCGCGGATATCGAGCCGCGCTGGATCCATGAGTGAGACACCACTCGCCATCAGCTCCCGGGCCCGGGCCAGCTGGTAACTGCGTTCCAGCATGGCGAGGTGGACGCGGTCATTCACGCCGGTAATTTCCATTTCGTTGCTTGCCGCGACACCCACAACCGCGATGCCTTCGGCCACGGCGATCGCTACGCAGTCCGTAAGGTAATACTCGGTCTGTGTGTTGTTGTTCGCGAGGGTCGGCAGCCAGCGATGCAGGAATCCACCGCGCACCACCATGACACCGGTGTTGATTTCAACGATCGCGAGTTGGGCGGGGCTTGCATCCTTCTGCTCGACGATGCTGGTAATGAGGCCGGCCGCGTCGCGAACGATTCGACCGTAGCCGGCAGGATTTTCCAGCGTGGCCGTGAGCAGCGAGAAGCCCGTCGGCTGGGCGGCTTCGAGCAGTGTTTGCAAGGTGGGCGCGCTGAGCAAAGGCACGTCCCCAAACAGGATGACGACGAGTTGCCCGGCGGGTAGCTGATCCAGGGCCTGGGCCACCGCATGCCCGGTGCCCAATTGCTCCTTCTGTTCCACCCAGTTGATGTCGCGATCGGCGAGCCTCTCGCGAAGCAGGTCGCCACCGTGGCCATAGATCACGACTGGACGCTCTGGACTCACCAAGGCAGCCGTGTCGAGTACATGGCAGATCAGCGGTTTGCCGGCGATTTGGTGCAGCACCTTGGGCAGGTTCGACGCCATCCGGCTGCCTTTGCCGGCCGCTAGTACGCACAGCGTGGCCCTCATGGGCGAGCCCGGGGGATGGAGACGGAAGGGGGGATGATCATCGCTGTAGTCCTGACCGGGATTCGGTAAGCCACCTCATCTACAGGGAGGGGGGATGAGGTTCCCCCGGACCTTACGCCATGGCGAGCGCTTCAGCTGCCGCGACGACGCAAACGCTGGATGGTCTGGAGCTGGGCAGCCAGTTCTGCAAGTTCGGAAGCGGCTCGGGTGTAGTCGACCGTGCCGCTGCGGTTGGTAATGGCTTCTTCCGCTTCCTGCTTGGCCTTCAGTACCGCAGCCTCATCGAGGTCGTGGGCGCGGATGGCGGTATCGGAAAGCACGGTGATCAGGTTTGGCTGCACCTCGAGGACGCCGCCGGAAACATAGAACGCTTCCTGGGCGCCGCCCTTCAGTTGCACCCGGACTTCTCCCGGTCGCAGCTGGGTCAGGAACGCAGCATGGCCCGGGAGGATACCCACTTCGCCCATGCGGGCCGGTGCAAACAGCATTTCGACCTCACCGGCGAAAATTTCCCGCTCGGCGCTGACGATATCGACACGGATAGTGCTCATGTGCGCTGGCTGCCTTGGTTAAAGCGACTTGGCCTTCTCGACCGCGTCTTCGATGGTGCCGACCATGTAGAACGCCTGCTCCGGCAGGTGATCATATTCGCCGGCCACGATGGCCTTGAAACCACGGATGGTGTCCTTGAGCGACACGTAACGACCCTTGGCCCCCGTGAACACTTCCGCGACGAAGTACGGCTGGGACAGGAAGCGCTGGATCTTGCGCGCCCGGGACACCGCGAGGCGGTCTTCTTCGGACAATTCGTCCATGCCCAGGATCGCGATGATGTCGCGGAGTTCCTTGTAGCGCTGCAGCGTACCCTGCACCAAGCGGGCGGTATCGTAATGATCCTGGCCGACGACCAGCGGATCGAGCTGGCGGCTGGTGGAATCGAGCGGGTCCACCGCAGGATAGATGCCAAGTTCGGCGATCTGGCGGGACAACACGACGGTCGCATCAAGATGCGCGAAGGTCGTGGCCGGCGACGGGTCGGTCAAGTCGTCCGCCGGCACGTACACCGCCTGGATCGAGGTGATGGAGCCGGTACGGGTGGAGGTGATCCGTTCCTGCAGCTTGCCCATTTCTTCCGCCAGGGTCGGCTGGTAGCCCACCGCGGAAGGCATGCGACCCAGGAGCGCAGACACTTCGGTACCGGCCAGGGTAAAGCGATAGATGTTGTCGACGAACAGCAGCACGTCGCGACCTTCGTCGCGGAACTTCTCGGCCAGGGTAAGGCCGGTCAGCGCCACGCGGAGCCGGTTGCCCGGCGGTTCATTCATCTGGCCGTAGACCAGCGAGACCTTGTCGAGCACGTTCGAGTCTTTCATCTCGTGGTAGAAGTCGTTGCCCTCGCGGGTACGCTCACCCACGCCGGCAAACACCGAGAAGCCGCTGTGCTCGATCGCGATGTTGCGGATCAGCTCCATCATGTTCACGGTCTTGCCCACGCCGGCGCCACCGAACAGGCCCACCTTGCCACCCTTCGCGAATGGGCAGATGAGGTCGATGACCTTGATGCCGGTTTCCAGCAGCTCGGTGGCTGGCGAGAGGTCGGTGAACTTCGGGGCTTCCCGGTGGATCGACATCGTTTCGGTGGAGTCGATGGGACCCGCTTCGTCGATGGGCTCGCCGAGCACGTTCATGATGCGGCCGAGGGTTTTCTGGCCAACCGGCACCGTGATGGGGGCGCCGGTGTCGGTCACGACCATGCCGCGGCGAAGGCCGTCCGTGGAACCCAGCGCGATGGTGCGGACCACGCCATCACCCAGCTGCTGCTGGACTTCCAGGGTCGTGGGGACTTCGATCAGCTTCAGCGCGTCATAGATCTTGGGCACTTCGCCGGCGGGAAACTTGACGTCGATAACCGCGCCGATGATTTGAGAGATGGAGCCACTCATGCTTTGGTTCCTCAGGGAAGACTAGATTCGTAGGTACCCAAGGTCAGACGGCGGCCGCGCCGCTGACGATTTCGGCGAGCTCCTGCGTAATCGCGGCCTGACGGGCCTTGTTGTAAATCAGCTGGAGCTCCTTGATGAGCTTGCCAGCGTTATCCGATGCGCTCTTCATCGCGACCATGCGGGCTGCCTGCTCGCACGCGATGTTCTCGACCACCCGCTGGTAGGCCAGGGATTCGACGTAGCGAACCAGCAGCTGGTCGAGCACTTCCCGGGCTTCGGGTTCGTAGATGTAATCCCAGTGCCTGGAAAGGCCCGACTCCGCGTCGGGTTTGAGCGGTACGAGCTGCTCCATGTCCGGCTTCTGGGTCATCGAGTTCACGAAATCATTGGAAGCGATGAAGATTTGGTCGATCTGGCCTTCGAGGTAGGCCTTGATCATGATCTGGACCGGTCCGAGCAACTGCTCCAGGTGCGGCGAGTCGCCAATTTTGCTCACCTGCCCAAGGACGTTGCCGCCCACGCGCTGGAAGAACTGCAGTGATTTGCGCCCGATGGTGCAGACGTCGTACTCGACTTTGGCAGCATCCCAACGCTTCAGGTGCTGGATCAGCATGCGGAAGAGGTTGGAATTGAGGCCGCCGCACAGGCCGCGGTCCGTGGCGACGACGATGATGCCGACACGCTTCACGTCCCGCGCCACCAGGAACGGGTGGCGGTACTCGGAATTGGCACCTGCCACGTGGGCAATCACGCTGCGCATCCGATCGGCGTAGGGGCGCGCGGCGCGCATGCGCTCCTGTGCCTTGCGCATCTTGCTGGTCGCCACCATTTCCATGGCGCGCGTGATCTTCTGCGTGTTTTGAACGCTGGCGATCTTGATTCGAATTTCTTTGCCGACGGCCATGGGCGTGGGTTCCTGCGGTTACCAGGTCTGGGTCGTCTTGAACGTCGAGATGGCGTCGTGCAGGCCCGACTCGATGGCGTCGTTGAAGTCTCCGGTATCGTTGATGGTCTTCAGGAGCTCCGATTTTTCCGACTTCATGTAGGCCAGCAGGGCGGTTTCGAAGGCGCCGACCTTCTTCACTTCGACGTCGTCGATGTAGCCGCGCTCGACTGCGAAGAGCGACACCGCCATGTCGCCAACGGACAGCGGTGAATACTGCTTCTGCTTCATCAGTTCCATCACGCGCTGGCCACGGTCAAGCTGCTTGCGGGTGACTTCGTCAAGGTCGGACGCAAACTGCGCGAAGGCGGCTAGTTCCCGGTACTGGGCGAGCGCAAGGCGCACGCCGCCACCGAGCTTCTTGATGATCTTCGTCTGCGCCGCGCCACCGACGCGGGACACCGACAGGCCGGCGTTGATGGCCGGGCGGAAACCGGAGTTGAACAGGTTGGTTTCCAGGTAGATTTGGCCGTCGGTGATGGAAATCACGTTGGTAGGCACGAACGCCGAGACATCGCCAGCCTGGGTCTCGATGATCGGCAGCGCGGTAAGCGAACCGGTCTTGCCCTTCACGGCGCCGTTAGTCTCCTTCTCGACCCATTCCTCGCTGACGCGAGCAGCGCGTTCGAGCAGGCGGGAGTGCAGGTAGAACACGTCACCCGGATAGGCTTCGCGGCCCGGCGGGCGGCGGAGCAGCAGGGACACCTGGCGGTAGGCCCAGGCCTGCTTGGTGAGATCGTCGTAGATGATGAGCGCGTCTTCACCGATGTCGCGGAAGTATTCGCCCATCGCACAGCCGGAATACGGGGCGATGAATTGCATGGCGGCCGATTCGGAGGCCGTTGCCGCGACCACGATGGTGTGGCCCATCGCGCCGTGCTCTTCGAGCTTGCGAATCACGGTGTTGACGGACGACGCCTTCTGGCCGATGGCGACGTAGATGCACTTAATGCCAGTGCCCTTCTGGTTGATGATCGCGTCGATCGCCACGGCGGTTTTGCCGGTCTGGCGGTCGCCGATGATGAGCTCGCGCTGGCCGCGGCCCACCGGCACCATCGCGTCGATGGACTTCAGACCCGTCTGCACCGGCTGCGACACGGATTTACGCCAGATGACGCCAGGCGCGATTTTTTCAATCGGGGAGCTCTTCGTCGCGCCAAGGTCGCCTTTGCCATCGATGGGCTGGCCCAAAGCGTTCACGACGCGGCCCAGCAGGGCTTCGCCGACCGGAACTTCAAGGATCCGCTTAGTGCAGCGGACGACGTCGCCTTCGCGGATGTGCTGGTATTCACCCAGGATCACAGCGCCGACCGAGTCCTGCTCGAGGTTCAGCGCAAGACCGTACGTGCCACCGGGGAACTCGATCATTTCACCTGACATCACATCCGACAGGCCGTGGAGCCGGGCAATGCCGTCCATCAGGCTGACCACCGTACCTTCCGTACGGGCCTCGGTCGCAATGTCGAACTCCTGAATCTTCTTCTTGATGAGTTCGCTGATTTCAGTCGCACTGATTTGCATGGGTCATCCTCGTTCTATACACAAGCGTCACGCGGTCACCGGAGTGACCACGGCGGGCGCTCACTTGAGATTGAATACGTTGGCCAACTGGCTGAGCCCGCCGCGCAGCGAGGCGTCGAAGACAAGATCCCCGACTTTCACCCTTGCACCGCCGATGAGCGTGCTGTCGATCGTTTGTGACAGGCGGACTTCCTTGCCCAGTCGTGCCTGCATTGATTTGGCGAACCGCGCCTGCGTCGCGTCGTCGAGCGGGAAGGCGGTCATCACTTCGACGTTGGCGATGTTATCCAGGTTGGCATGGTGGGCCGTGAAGCCCTGGGCGATTTCCGGCATCAGGCCAAGCCGCCCGGCATTGAGCAACACCCGCACGAAATTCAGGAGCTGGGCCGGCAGCGCCAGGCCAGCGGCAGTGCTGACCGCGTTGATCAGTTCCGCGATGCGTTCCTTGCTGACTGCTGGATCCGTGATGACCCGACGCATTTCCGCGTCAGCGACAATCGTGGCGAGCAGCTGCAGCGACCGGTCCCATTCGGCGACCGCTCCCGCGAGCTGCGCCACTTCAAAGGCTGCCTGCGCGTAGGGTCGTGAGATCGTGAAGTTCTCTTGCATGGCGTTCTCGCTGACCTAGAGCCGGTTACCCAGCTTGTCGAGCACTTCCTGGTGTTTGGTGCCGTCGATTTCGCGCATCAGGATTTGTTCCGCGCCGGCCAGCGCAAGCTGGGCGACCTGGCCACGCAACTGCTCGCGGGCCTGCTGGATTTCCTGCTCGATGCCGGCACGGGCGACTGCCAGCTGGCGTTCGCCTTCCGCCTGGGCCGCTCCCTTGGCGGCCTCCAGCATCTCGTCGACTCGCTTCTGGGCGTTCTGCACCAGAACCTGGCTTTGCCGCTTGGCACCGTTGATGAGTTCGTCGACTCGACCATTGGCGCTGACGAGTTCCCTCTGGCCTTTTTCAGCGGCAGCGAGCCCATCCGCAATTTTCTTCTGGCGCTCTTCGACCGCCCGCATGAGTGGCGGCCAGACGAAGCGGGACGTGAACCAGACGAAGGCGAAGAACCAGACGAACTGGGCGATTAGGGTCAGGTTGATATTCATCGTGGAACTTCCCGGTAGCCGGACTTAGCGCCGTCGTTGCGTTGCTTATTGCTGGACTGCGGCGAGGAGCGGGTTGCCGAACGCGAACAGCATGGCGAGACCCACGCCGATGATGAAGGACGCGTCGATCAGGCCGAGGAGCAGGAAGACTTTCGCCTGGAGTTGCGGTATCAGTTCCGGCTGGCGCGCGGCGCCTTCGAGGAAGCTCGAGCACATGATGCCAACGCCGATACACGCGCCGAGCGCGCCGCCGCCGATGATGAGGCCGATACCGATCGCAGTAAAAGATTGAATCTGGGCGATAACCTGAAGGGTTTCCATGGCACTTTCCTTTCTAGACAACTGGCAGAAGAAATTTAAAGAACGCGATTGACTCAATGGCTCTCGTGCGCCATGGCCACATACACGATGGTAAGCATCATGAAGATATAGGCCTGGAGCGCGACGATGAGGATGTGGAAAACGGCCCAGCCACCGGAGAGGATGGCGCCGAAGATCGCTCCGGAGGGACCCGTCGCCGCCCACAGGCCGAGCAGCAGAAAGATGATTTCGCCCGCGTACATGTTGCCGTAGAGCCGGAGGCTGTGCGACAGCGGCTTGGACACGTATTCCACGATGTTGAAAAGCAGGTTGGGGACCCAGAGCGCCGGGTGGCTGCCGAACGGCGAGCAGGTGAGTTCATGGATCCAGCCACCGAGGCCTTTGACCTTGACGCTGTAGAACAACATCAGGAACCACACGGCCAGGGCAAGCGCGAACGTGGTGTTGATGTCTGCGGTGGGGACCTGACGCCATTCGCTGAGTCCAAGCGGCTTATAGATGAACTCCGCAAAAATATCGACTGGCAGGAAGTCCATGGAATTCATGAGGAATACCCACACGAAGACCGTGAGGGCCAGCGGTGCGACAAAGCTGATATCGCCGTGAAAAATGCTCTTGACCTGGTTGTTGACGAACTCGACGGCGAGTTCGACAAACGCCTGTCGCTTGCCGGGAACGGCCGAGGTGGCACCGCGGGACACAAGCCACATGAAGCCGCAGCCAAGGATGCCCAGCAGCACGGACATCACCACCGTATCGACGTTCACACTCATGAACGGCGTGTCCCCGACCGGGTGCACCATGAACGAAAGGTGGTGGCTGATGTAGCTGGTGGGCGTCAGCGCGTGTTCTGTGTGTTCGGCTGCCATTGGTGCTGTCGTGTTGTCGTTTCCGGACGTTAGTAAAAGGACACGTGCTGCGTGTTTGCCTGGAGTAAACCTGTAAGCCGTCAACCGTCCCGCGTGAACCAGAGCGTTAGCCACTGCGCGAACCACGCGGCAAACATGCCCGCCAGGAACCCCGGCCAGCGAATGTCGGTACCGAGCCACCTTATGCCGATGACCATGGCCGCCACGGTAAGCATTACCTTGCCGGTCTCGGCGAGCATCAGGGCGGGCACGCTGGGTTCACCACTTAGCCCTGTCCAGATGCCGAGGATGGCGCCTGCCAGAACGAAAGGCCCGACGACGGCCGAGGCCCCGACCAGACAAGCCCCGGCGTGAGCGCTGCCCGCGAACGAGCCGAGCAGGATCAGGAGCGTTCCGATGACGAGACCCTGCACCACCAACGTGGTCCGCAGCATCGTCATCATTCCCCTGAGCGTCTGGTTCATCGCTGGAAAGAGGTGCTTGCCCAGCAACGCAGCATTCGTAAAAAAGCGGGCGGATTGTAGGAAGATTCGTCGTCGGCAGTCAATTCTAAATTTGGTTCCTTGCCCGATCCGGCTCCAGTGGCGCTCATTGGATGTGCGCAAGGATGCCGTCGAGTTCCTCCAGGGAACCATAGCTGATCTCCAGGGTGCCCTTGCCGCCGCGCTTATGCCGGATGGCGACGGCGGCACCCAGACGCTCCGATAGCTGCGATTCCAGCTGGCTTACATTGGGATCCGGGCGCGGCGCCTGCACCGGTTCACGGGGCGCCGCACTGCTCGCCCGGACCAGTTTTTCGGTTTCGCGCACCGAAAGACCTTCCTTCGCGACGCGTTGGGCAAGGGCGGCCTGGAGTTCGGCAGGCAAGGGCAGGAGCGCCCTTGCGTGACCCATTTCAATCGCACCCGCATCCAGCAAGCTGCGTGCGACCTGACCGAGATCAAGAAGTCGCAGGAGATTCGAGACCGCTGCGCGGGACCGGCCGATGGCATCGGCAACGGTCTGGTGGGTCATCTCGAATTCAAGCAGCAGGCGCTGGATCGCCAAGGCCTCCTCGAGGGGACTCAGCTGCTCACGCTGGATGTTTTCGATCAGCGCGATGCTCATCACTGCCTGATCGGAGATGGTCTTGATGACTGCCGGAATTTCGTGCAGGCCGATGAGCTGTACGGCCCGCCAGCGCCGCTCACCGGCGATGAGCTCATAACGTCCGGAGTCGCCGAGGGGTCGCACCACGACGGGCTGGACGAGCCCCTGGGCGCGAATCGAGGCCGCCAGTTCCTCCAGCGCCTCGGGTTTGATTTCGAGCCTCGGCTGGTAACGGCCGCGCTGGATGAGGTCGACCGGCAGCAGTCGGTACTGGTCGACCGATGAGTCTGCGTCGACAGGCTCCGCAAGCCCCCCACCAAGCAGCGCATCCAGCCCACGCCCAAGGCCACGTTTCCTGGTCATTTCAGTTTGAACTCAGGCCTTGGTGAGCGCTGCGGCGGCGTCGTCACGCCTGAGCATCTCGCCCGCCAGCGCCAGGTAGGCCACGGCGCCAGCCGAAGATTTGTCGTAAAGCAGCGCCGGCAGGCCGTGGCTGGGTGCTTCGGCCAGACGCACGTTGCGCGGGATGATCGTGTGGTAGACCTTATCGCCGAAGTGCTGCAGCAACTGCTGGGAAACCTGATTGGCGAGGTTGTTGCGCGGGTCGTACATGGTGCGCAGGAAGCCCTCGATCCGGAGCGCCGGATTGAGGAACTTGCGGATTTTCTCAACCGTATTGAGCAGTGCGGAAATACCTTCCAGCGCGTAGTACTCGCACTGCGTGGGCACGATGACGGCATCGGCCGCGACCAGCGCGTTGACGGTCAGCATGCTGAGGGCCGGCGGGCAGTCGATGATGACGTGGGTATAACGGTCCCGCACTTCGACAAGCGCTGTCTTCAGCCGCAATTCCCGGCCCAGCTCCTCCAGCAGGCCCACTTCGGCGCCCGTAAGGTCACCGTTGGCGGGCAGCAGATCGTAGGCGAGTTCGGGCAGTTGGAGGATGGAGTCGGCGATGGTCGCGTGGCCCATGAGTACGTCGAAGCTGGAACGTTCCAGCGTCGCCTTGTCGACGCCGCTGCCCATCGTGGCATTGCCCTGCGGGTCGAGATCCAGCAACAGCACCCGGCGGCGGGTGGCCGCAAGGGAAGCAGCCAGGTTGACGCTGGTGGTGGTCTTGCCGACGCCACCCTTCTGGTTCGCGATTGCGAAAACTGTCGCCATGGGCTTCGCCGTTGTGTGTGGTGATACCGCGTGCGACCGGCGAGCCGGCCCGGTGGGCGTCGGATTATTGCACAAAGCCTTCGCGGGGCCGCAGATCAATCCCGGGACGGTAAGCGCGCGCAGTCGACCACGACGAGATGCCTGTCCTGCCAGCCCGGCACGGCCAGCGGATGGACCGCGCAAGCGCTCGCGGTGGCCCCAAGTTCAGCAAGTTCCGCCGCCGGGGAACGGCCCTTGAGCGCGAGGATGCGACAGTCGGGCGAGTGCAGGTGCCCAGTCAGCGCCAGGATCATCCCGAGGCTCCCCACGGCCTGGCACACCACGGTGCGCGGCAGCGCCTGCGGATGCCAGTCCTCAATCCTCGCCTGCACGACTTCTACGTTTTGCAGGCCAAGGTCGATGCGGGCCTGCTGCAGGAAGCGCGCGCGGCGCCCCCGGGACTCGACCAGCACTACCCGCCAGGCCGGTTCAAGGATGGCGAGGACCAAGCCCGGCAAGCCGTTGCCGCTGCCCAGATCGGCTACCACCGGTCCCCGGACAAACGGGGCGATCGCCAGCGCGTCGGCGATGAATTTTCCGGCGAAATCACCTGCGGTTTGCGCGCCAGTGAGGTTGGAGTACCGATTCCAGTTCACTACCAGCGCGGCATAGCCAGCAAGCGCGGCGCACTGGGCGTCGGATAGCGCCAACCCCAGGGCAGCTGCCGCCGTTGCAATGACATTCGCGGAATCGGCTTCCTCGGCGCTCAAACCGGAGTCTTCATCCGGCCCGGACGGCCTTGTGGCGCTTCAGGAACACCAGCAGGAGTGACACCGCAGCTGGCGTGACTCCGGAAATGCGGGCTGCCTGACCGAGGGTATGCGGGCGATGGGAGGAAAGCTTGGCAATGATTTCGTTCGACAATCCCGACACCGAGCGGAAATCGAAGTCCTGCGGGACTTCGGCGTCCTCGTGGCGGCGGTTGCGCTCGATCTCGTCGTGTTGGCGGGTCAGGTAGCCGCTGTAGCGCGCGTCGATTTCCAGTTGCTCGATGACTTCAGGATCGTCCACGCCGGGCCCCGCGCCCGGCAAGCTCATGACGGTGGGATAGTCGAGTTCCGGCCGGCGGAGGAGATCCGCCAGGCTCTGCTCCTTGCGCAATGGCTGGCCGAGGATGGCGGTGGCCACCGCCGGATCGAGTCGGTCGGGCGAGAGCCAATGGCTGGCGAGGCGCGCCCTTTCTTGCTCGAAACCCACCTGCTTGCGCTCGAAAGCCCGCCAGCGTGCGTCGTCCACCAGGCCGAGTTCGCGGCCGATCGGGGTCAAGCGGAGGTCGGCGTTGTCCTCGCGCAGCATCAGGCGATACTCGGCGCGGCTGGTGAACATCCGGTAAGGCTCGGTGGTGCCGCGGGTAACGAGATCGTCCACCAGCACGCCGATGTAGGCTTCGTCGCGGCGCGGATACCAGGGCTCGCGCGCCATGGCCCGCAGCCCGGCGTTGAGCCCGGCCACCAGCCCCTGGGCGGCGGCTTCTTCGTAGCCGGTGGTGCCGTTGATCTGCCCGGCGAAGAAGAGATTGCGGATCTGGCGTACTTCGAGCCAGGGCTGGACGCCCCGCGGGTCGAAGTAGTCGTATTCGATGGCGTAACCGGGCCGGGTGATGTGAGCGTTCTCGAAGCCCGCAATGGAGCGCACCACCGCGTATTGCACGTCGAACGGCAGGCTGGTGGAAATCCCGTTGGGATAGACCTCGTGCGTGCCCAGGCCTTCCGGTTCGATGAAGATCTGGTGCGAGTAGCGCTCTGCGAAGCGCATCACCTTGTCTTCTATGGACGGACAATAGCGCGGCCCGGTGCTTTCAATCTGGCCGTTGTACATGGGCGAGCGATGGATGGCCTTGCGGATGATCTCGTGCGTCCGCTCGCTGGTGTGCGTGATGTGGCAGACGGTCTGCGCGGGGTGCTGGCCCGCATTGCCCATGAAAGAGAACACCGGCACCGGTGTGTCACCGGGCTGCTGTTCGAGCCCACGGTAATCGATGCTGCGACCATCGATGCGTGGCGGCGTCCCGGTCTTGAGCCGCCCCACCGGGAGGTCCAGCGCGCGCAGGCTTGCCGACAGCCGGTTGGCCGGTGGGTCGCCTGCCCGGCCAGCCTGGTACTGGGCTTCGCCCACGTGGACGAGTCCGGCAAGGAAGGTACCCACGGTCAGCACCACGGCGCGCGCCTCGAAACGCAGGCCAAGCTGGGTGATGACACCAATCACCGCGCCCTGCTCAACCACGAGGTCGTCCACGCCCTGCTGGAAGATCTCGAGGTTGGGCTGGTTTTCCAGCACCCGTCGGATGTAGCTGCGATAGAGCGCGCGGTCGATCTGGGCGCGCGTGGCCCTGACGGCCGGCCCCTTGCTCGCATTAAGCCGGCGGAAATGGATGCCGCAGTGGTCGGCCGCTGCGGCCATCACGCCACCGAGGGCATCGATCTCGCGCACGAGGTGGCCCTTGCCGATGCCGCCGATGGCCGGATTGCAGGACATGGCGCCCAGGGTTTCGATGCTTTGCGTGAGCAACAGGGTGCGTGCACCCATGCGGGCGCTGGCCAGCGCAGCCTCGGTGCCGGCGTGGCCGCCGCCCACCACGATGACGTCGTATTGATCTACCAGGGGCATGGCGACCTCGCGATGGGCGCTGTGCGGAAAGGGAAGGCAGGATAATCCGAATCACGCGTGCCGCCCAAGATCCGACGTCCACCAGCGGAAACTTTGGCGCCACGGGGAGGTCTGTTCCGCCGTTGACGGGTCCTGGGGCCTGTGGAACAGTGGCGCGCCCCCACCGGCAGCCCACGCGCGGCAACCGGATCCCCCAAGCCCAACCTGGTCCGGCCTCCAGCATGGACCGGTGGCGCATTTGCAATCTTTTCAGGGAAGCTGCTGATATGGAAAACCTGATCGAAGTCAGGGACCTGCACAAGCGCTTTGGCGCGCTGGTTGCGGTGGATGGCGTCTCACTCGACATCCCGCGCGGCGAAGTCCTCGGCTTCCTCGGTCCGAACGGTGCGGGTAAGTCCACCACGATGAAGATGATCACGGGCTTCATCGCGCCGACCAGCGGCGCGGTGTCCATCTGCGGCCACGACGTCGGCGAAGACCCGCTCGCCGCCAAGCGCAAGATGGGTTACCTGCCGGAAGGCGCCCCTGCCTACGGCGAAATGACACCAGCCAGCTTCCTCGATTTCATCGCCGACATCCGCGGCCTCACCGGCGCGCTCAAGACGGCACGCATCCGCGAGGTGGTGGAGAAGATCAACCTCGGCGGCGTGCTCAACCAGTCGATCGAAACGCTCTCCAAGGGCTTCAAGCGTCGCGTGGGCCTCGCCCAGGCCATCCTCCACGACCCGGAGGTCCTGATCCTCGACGAACCCACCGACGGCCTCGACCCCAACCAGAAGCACGAAGTCCGCACGCTCATCCGTGACATGGCGCCCACCAAGGCCATCATCATCTCAACCCACATCCTCGAGGAAGTGGACGCGGTGTGTACGCGCGCGGCCATCATCGCCAAAGGCAAGCTGCTGTTCCTGGGGACGCCGGCGGAACTCGCCGCCCGCTCGCTAAAACACAACGCGGTGACGCTGACGGTGCCGGTCGGGCAGGCCGCCCAGGTCTCGGGCGAACTCGCCGCGTTGCCCCGGATCCTGCGCGTCGAGGCCGGTGCCCCGGTCGCCGGACGCACCCGTCTCACCGCGCTGGCCCGCGACGGGGGATACTTATTTGATCTCATCCAGGACACCGCGCGCCAGCGCGCCTGGCCGGTCGCTGAACTCTACGTGGAGCCTGGCCACCTCGATGAGGTCTTCCGCGTGATCACGATGGGCGTCCAGGCGCCCGGCGAGGTAGTCCACTCATGAGCCGCACGTTCAGCATCTTCAAGCGCGAATTCTCCGGTTACTTCGCCACGCCGGTGGCCTACGTGTTCATCGTGATTTTCCTGTTCCTGACCGGGCTCTTCACTTTCTACATCGGCGGGTTCTACGAGCGTAACCAGGCTGACCTCGAACCCTTCTTCCGCTACCACCCGTGGCTCTACATGCTGCTGATCCCGGCCATCTCGATGCGCCTGTGGTCGGAAGAGCGGAAGAGCGGCACCCTGGAGTTGCTGATCACCCTGCCGATTTCGCTCGCGGAAGCCGTGGTGGGCAAGTTCCTCGCAGCCTGGGCCTTCACGGCGATTGCGCTCGGGCTTACCTTCCCACTCTGGATCACCGTCAATTACCTCGGCAATCCCGACAACACCGTCATCGCTGCCGGCTACATCGGCAGCATCCTCATGGCGGGCGGCTTCCTCGCGATTGGTTCCTGCGTCTCGGCGTTGACCCGCAACCAGGTGGTGGCCTTCGTGATCAGCTTCGTCATCTGCTTCGCCTTCAACCTCAGCGGTTTCCCGCTGGTGCTGGATTTCTTCAGCGGGTGGGCGCCGCAGGCGGTGGTGGATGCCATCGCCTCGTTCAGCTTCCTCACGCATTTCAATTCAATCCAGAAAGGCGTGATCGACCTGCGGGACATCGTGTTCTTCGCGTCGCTGATCGCCGTCTGGCTGTACGCCAACATGCTTGCCATCGAAAGCAGCAAAGGCCACTGAGGGCGCAGGAGAACAGACCATGACTACCCGGACCCAAACCCTAGGCAGCCTGCTCGTGGCCGTGGTGATTTTCGTTTCCCTGAACATCATCGCCAACGGCACGCTCAACGCGCAGCGCCTCGACCTGACGCAGAACCGGCTCTACACGCTCTCGCAGGGCAGCCGCAACATCCTCGCCAAGCTCGACGAGCCGATTACCTTGCGCTTCTACTACTCAGCCAAGCAGTTCGCGGCGGTGCCGGAGTTCCAGAGTTACGGCAAGCGCGTACGTGATCTCCTGCAGGAATACGTGAACGCGGCCCAGGGCAAGATCAAACTCCAGGTCATCGAGCCCGAACCCTTCTCCGATGCCGAGGACCAGGCGGTGGGCTACGGCATCCAGCAATTGCCGATCAATGCCACCGGCGAATCCGGTTACCTCGGCCTGGTGGGCACCAACGCCACCGACCTCGAAGCCCCGATCCCGGTGTTCAACCCCGAACGGGCCGACGCCCTCGAATACGAAATCACCAAACTTATCTACACGCTGGCCAACCCGAGGAAGCGCGTCGTCGGGCTCATCACCGAACTCCCGATCATGGGCGGCCAGAAGGATCAGCGCGGCGAATCCGCACCGGCGTGGGCGAGCATCAGGCAACTGCAGGAATTCGTCGACGTCAAAGCGCTACCGACCGAGCTTGACGCCATTGATCCCAAGCTCGACACGCTGCTCGTCGTCCATCCGAAATCGCTGCCCGGGAAGACCCTCTACGCCATCGACCAGTTCGTGATGCGCGGTGGCAAGGCCCTGGTGTTCGTGGACCCGATGGCCGAAGAGGACCGGCCGGAGCCCGACCCCCGCAACCCGATGGTGATGCCGAAGATTGATTCCTCGCTCGAACCGCTGTTTGGCGCGTGGGGTATCAGCTTCCAGGCCGACAAGGTGGTGGCCGATCCGGAAGCCGCGGTCAGGGTGAATTTCAACAGCGAGCACGGTCCCAACGAAGTGCAGTACCTGCCGTGGCTCATGCTTCACGGCGAACGCCTGAACCACGCAGACTTCATCACCAACCACCTCCAGGGTGTGAACGTCGGCTCCGCCGGCTTCCTGGAAGCCGTCAAGGGTGCGACCACCAAGCTCACCCCGCTGATTACCACCGGCCCGCACAGTGGGCTCCTGGAGCGCGAGGCGATTGTCATCGTGCGCGACCCGAACGCCCTGCACGAGGGTTTCAAGGCCGACCGCAGCAACCTCGTCGTCGCCGCCAGGATCACCGGGCCTGCCAGCACGGCGTTCCCGGACGGCCCGCCGCCGCCGGCAAAGCCCACGGACGGCCATGACGCGCCGCCGCCCCCGCAACTGCCGCCGCAGATCAAGTCGGCCAAGGACGGGATCAACGTGGTGGTGGTCGCCGACACCGACGTGCTGGCGGACCGCTTCTGGGTGCGCATGGAGCGCTTCCTCGACATGCAGGTTCCCAACCCATTTGCGAACAACGCGGACTTCCTCGTCAACGCCATCGACAACCTCGGCGGCAACGACGACCTCATCAGCCTGCGCAGCCGCGGGGAATACGCCCGCCCCTTCGAAGTGGTGGAAGCCATCAAACGTGAAGCGGAAGGCCAGTACCGCGCCCGCGAGAAGGCACTGCAGGCCAAGCTCAAGGAAACCGAATCCAAGCTGAAGGAACTGCGCCAGCGGCCGGACAGCAGCGGCGAGACCCTCCTTTCGCCGGAACAGCGCAAGGCAATGGATCTATTCCGCAAGGAGCAGGTAGCGACTCGCAAGGAGTTGCGAGCCGTGCAGCACGATCTCGGCCGCAACATCGAGCAACTGGGCACGCACCTGAAGATCATCAACATCGGCCTCGTCCCGCTGCTGCTGGCCTTGTTCGCCCTGGGCGCGGGCCTGTTCCGCAACCGGCGCGCGGCGTGAGGAGACGCAGATGGACATGAAGAAACTGCTGCTGGCGGGCGCGGCCCTGCTGGCGGCCTTCGGCGCCTACCAGGTGAACCAGGGCAAGGCGCCCACCTCGATCGTTGAATCAGCGTTGCTCTACCCCACCCTGCTGGAAACCTTGAACGACGCCCAACGCATCGACATCGCCAGCGCCGCCGGAAGTTTCCAGATCGCCCGTGAGGGCGAACGCTGGGTCATGGCGGACCGTGACAACTTCCCGATCCAGGCAGCGCCGGTTCGCGAACTCCTGATGCAGGTTGCGGGCCTCAGGATTCGCGAGGAAAAGACCTCGCGTCCCGAACAATACGCGACGCTCGGCGTGGAGGACCTCAACACCCCCAAGGCTGCCGGGCAGGGCGTCACCGTGATCGGCAAATCAGCCTCACCCATGGCGAACCTGCTGGTGGGCAAGGCACGCAAGGCCAAGGGTTCGGACCTGCCGGGACATTACGTGCGGCGCGACGGTGGGCCTATGGCCTTGCTGGCCGAAGGCGAGCTTGCCGTGAAGGCCAAGCGCCTCGAATGGATGGATACCGCCATTGCCAGCATTGGCGTTGACCGGGTGCGCAAGGCCAGCATCAACTACGCCGGGCAGGAATCCGTGGTGGTCAGCAAGGGTTCGCGCAAAGAACAGCTGTTCACCTTGCAGGGCATCCCGGCGGGCAAGCAGGCGAAGTCTTCTGCGATGGTCTCCAACGTGGGAGCGCTATTGCTCGACCTCCGGTTCGAGGACGTCGCGGGCGCCAAGGCGCTTGAGGGCCAGGTCCCGGCGGGCACTGCCCAGATCGAGACCTTCGATGGCCTGGTGGCCACGCTCAGCAGCTTCGACCTGAAGGGGAAGCCCGTGGTGACGCTCAAGTTCGAGTTCAAGCCGGAACTCGCGGAAGCGGCGCCGACAGTCGAAAAGCCAAAGGAGGCGGCCGCAGGGGCACCGGAGGCAGGTGTTGCCGACGCAAACGCCAAGGCAGGGGACGTCGCCGCAGAAGTGGCGAGACTGAACGAGCGCACTGTGCCCTGGGCCTACCAGATCCCGGAGTACAAGGTCCGTACCTTGAAGCGCAGTCTTGCGGATCTGGTCCAGCCCATCGACAAGACCATTTCCGCGACGCCGCCCTGAGCGGGCGGTCAGTGCAGGGCGTGCGTACCGCTGGCAGGCAACGCCGGGGTGAGCTGGCGTAGGACCTGCCACCCGTGGTGGCTGCCGGTCTCGCGCCAGAGCTGGTAGGCATTGAGGCCATCCAGGCACGGACGATCGGTATTGGCCTCGCGAATCGTCAGCAGTACATCCAGCAGTTTCACGTAGTGGTCCGCCAGCGCCCGGAAAAACTCACGCTCGCTGCCTGTAAGCCTGGCGGCATGGTCGCGGTAGGCCTGGCGTCCCACCTGCACGAAATAGCTCACGGGAATCTTCTGGCGCATCGCGTGCTCGGGGAAAAGCCCGGAGAACAGCAGGCAGTGATCGCCCACCGCCGCGAGATCCTTCGTGTCGTTGGCGTTATCCGTAATCAGGAGCCGGGCAAAGTGCGTGGCGCGCAGTCCCGCGCCGTTGCTGGCGGAACCCAGGCTGCGATAGAGCAGCGCGACCGCGTATTGCTCAAGCGGGTCCGGCAGGAAAGCCTGGTTGTGCTGCTGGGCCTGCGTCAGCAGTGCGCGCCAGCCGGCGGTGTCTGCAAGCTGCAGATCGATCTTCACTGCGTGTGCCCCTTTATGAGTTGAAGGAGCTATCGACCAGCCGGGCAGCGCCTTGAGCCGGGCCCGCGCGTAGGCAGTCCCGGGGACCAGCGGCTATACTTCGCTACCCTCGCAAACCGCCAGCGAATTGAAGAAACCTTCGCATGACCGACCTTCGCGCGACGCCCGATACCTTCCAGGAACTCATCTTCAGGCTGCAGTCATTCTGGGCCGCACGCGGTTGCGTGGTAGCCCAGCCCTACGACATGGAAATGGGTGCGGGCACCTTCCATCCCTCGACCTTCCTGCGCGCCATCGGGCCCGAGCCGTGGCGTGCGGCGTATGTGCAGCCTTCGCGCCGGCCTACCGACGGTCGCTACGGCGAAAACCCCAACCGCCTCCAGCACTACTACCAGTTCCAGGTCATCCTCAAGCCATCGCCCCCGGATCTGCAGGAACTCTACCTGGAGTCGCTGTCGGAGCTCGGCATCAATCCTCGTATCCACGACATCCGCTTCGTGGAGGACAACTGGGAATCCCCCACCCTGGGCGCCTGGGGCCTTGGCTGGGAAGTCTGGCTGAACGGCATGGAAGTCACCCAGTTCACCTACTTCCAGCAGGTGGGTGGACTCGACTGCCGACCCGTGGCGGGTGAAATCACTTACGGCCTCGAGCGCATCGCCCTGTACCTGCAGGGCGTCGACTCCGTCTACGACCTGGCCTGGGCGAAGCACGCCGGCAACGTCGTGACCTATGGCGACGTCTACCACCAGAACGAAGTGGAGATGTCGACCTACAACTTCGAGCAGGCCAACACGGAAATCCTGTTCAACTGGTTCAACGCCTGCGAAGCGGAAGCCACGCGCCTCATCGCAGCCAAGCTGCCGCTGCCGGCCTACGAAATGATGGTGAAGGCCTCCCACACCTTCAATTTGCTGGACGCGCGCCGGGCCATCTCGGTCACCGAACGCCAACGCTACATCCTCAGGGTGCGCACACTCGCCAGGAGCATTGCCGAGGCGTACTACGCCACCCGCGAGGCGCTGGGCTTTCCGCTGCTGCGGACTGCGGCCGTGGAAGCCCAGCCATGAGCGCGGCCGATCTCCTGATTGAACTGGGTACCGAAGAGCT
>JAYTTZ010000091.1:0-2436 GCA_043744805.1 Gammaproteobacteria bacterium | reverse complement strand
CGCGGCAGCCGCTGCGTACCGCCGGCGCCGGGCAGGAGTCCCACCAGCACTTCGGGCAGGCCGAGCCGCGCGGCCGGGTTGGCGGCCGCCACCCGGTGGTGGCAGGCGAGCGCAAGTTCCAGCCCACCGCCCAGGGCCGTGCCGTTGATCGCGGCCACGATGGGTTTGCCGAGGGTCTCGAGCTTGCGGAACAGGACGTTGAGCGGCCAGGCAAAGGCCCAGGCCTGTTCCGGCGTCTTGATGGCAGACACCGAGGCCAGGATCCACTTGAGATCCGCCCCGGCCATGAAGTCTGCCTTGGCGGAAGTGATGACCGCGCCGCGAATGCCGGCATCGGCCTTGATCTGGTCCAGGATCGCGCTGAGTTCCGTGTGGAATTCCGGCGTCAGGACATTCATCGGTCGGCCCTGGACGTCGATCGTCACCAGCGCCACGCCCTCGGCGTCAACGCCAAGCGTCATGCATTGATTCATTCTTCTCTCCCCGTGGCCGGCGCGGTGGGTCCCGCGCGCGGCCTGGCTGGTTGGTAGTGGCTCAGAGGCGCTCGATGATCGTGGCCGTGCCCATGCCGGCGCCAACGCAAAGATTGATGAGCGCGGTGCCGAGGCTGCGGCGTTCGAGTTCATCCAGCACCGTGCCGAAAATCATCGCGCCCGTGGCACCCAGCGGATGGCCCAGCGCAATCGCGCCGCCATTCACGTTGATGCGGTCGTGCGGGATGCCCATCTGTTCCATGTAGAACAGGACCACCGAAGCGAAGGCCTCGTTGAGCTCGAAGAGATCGATATCGCTGACCTGCATGCCGGCGCGCGCCAGCACCTTGCGTGCCGAAGGCGTGGGGCCGGTCAGCATGATGGTGGGTTCGCTGCCGGTGGAAGCGAAGGCCCGGATGCGCGCACGCGGCTTCAAGCCCAGCTTCTCGCCCACTTCGCGGGTGCCGATCAGCACGCCGGCCGCGCCATCGACGATGCCGCTGGAGTTGCCGCCGGTATGCACGTGGTTGATCTGTTCGACGTCGGGATAGCGCTGCAGCGCCACGGCATCAAAGCCGAAGTCCTCGCCAAGCTGGGTAAACGCCGCCTTGAGCGCGCCGAGTTCTTCTACCGTGGTGCCAGGACGGAGGTGTTCGTCCTTCGCCAGCACCACCTGCCCCAGCGCGTCACGGACCGGGATGATGCTGCGATCGAACCAGCCGTTCTTCCACGCTTCCGCGGCGCGTCGCTGGCTTTCGCAGGCGTAGGTGTCGACGTCCTTACGGGAGTAGCCCTGCCGGGTGGCGATGAGATCCGCACCGATGCCCTGCGGCGCGAAATACGTCTTGTAGGCCACCGCCGGATCGCTCGCCCAGGCGCCACCGTCGGAACCCATCGGCACCCGGGACATGGATTCCACGCCGCCACCGATGGTGAGATCGGACTGGCCCGACATCACCTGCGCGGCGGCGGTGTTGATGGCTTCGAGGCCTGAGGCACAGAAGCGATTCAGCTGCTTGCCCGGCACGTTCTCGGCATAACCGGCGACCAGCGCGGCCACCCGGGGAATGACCGAGCCCTGCTCGCCTACCGGTGAGACGCAGCCGAAGACGATGTCGTCGACCAGCGAAGTGTCCAGCGTGTTGCGGCTGCGGAGTGCATCCAGCACCTGCACGCAAAGCTGGATCGGGGTGATTTCATGCAGGCCGCCGTTGGGCTTGCCGCGGCCGCGGGGCGTGCGTACGCAATCGTAGACAAAGGCTTCGGTCATCACGGGTTCTCCATGCTGGGTCCGACGGCGGGATTGGTGTCGGTTGCCGGGGCATTGTAGGGACGGCAGGGCTGGCGGAACAGGGCGGCTTGGGGCACCTTGCGGGACCGAACGATGCCATCGGCATCATCCCTCCAGGAGGCCCTTGCCCATGTCCACGCCCGCCATCAGCCGTTTTCCAGTCCCCGAACTCGCCAGCCTGCCCGATGACATCCGCAGTCGCATCGAAGCCGTGCAGGAAAAATCCGGCTTCATTCCCAACGTGTTCCTGGTGCTGGCCCACCGCCCCGATGAGTTCCGCGCCTTCATGGCCTACCACGATGCGCTGATGGACAAGGCGGGCGGGCTCACCAAGGCCGAGCGCGAAATGATCGTCGTCGCCACCAGTGCCACCAACCAGTGCCTGTACTGCGTGATCGCCCACGGCGCCATCCTGCGCGTCCGCGCCAAGAACCCGCTGATCGCCGACCAGGTCGCCATCAATCACCTGAAGGCCGACATCACCCCGCGCCAGCACGCCATGCTCGACTTCGCGCTGCACGTGGCCGGCGACTCGGCAACCGTTGGGGATGAGGACATCGCGGAGCTTGAAAGCCACGGCTTCACGCAGGAGGACATCTGGGACATCACGGCCATCACCGCGTTCTTCGCGCTGTCCAACCGCATGGCGAACGTGTCGGGCATGCGGCCGAA
>JAYTTZ010000090.1:0-2436 GCA_043744805.1 Gammaproteobacteria bacterium | reverse complement strand
AGTCCCTCCTGCGCTTGCCTTCGAACAAGAACGGCAGGGTCACCACCGCCACCGTCAGGATCCCGAGATCCTTGGCGATCTCGGCCACGATCGGTGCCGCTCCAGTGCCCGTGCCACCGCCCATGCCCGCGGTGATGAACACCATGTCCGCACCGCTCAGCATGTCCTTGATACGGTTGCTGTCCGCCTCGGCCGCCCGCTTGCCGATTTCCGGGTTGGCGCCCGCCCCCAGGCCGCGGGTGATTTCCCCGCCCAGTTGCAGCACCGTCTTCACCGTCGAGGCCTTCAGCGCCTGCGCGTCGGTGTTGGCGCAGACGAATTCCACGCCCTCGATCGTGCCGTCCATCATGTGCTGGACGGCGTTGCCACCACCGCCACCAATTCCGATGACCTTGATCACGGCCGATTTGCCATAGGCATCCATGACTTCAAATCCCATGTCCGTTCCTCCATTTCGTTCCAACCGTACCCGCTTGTTGCGTGCTGCGGACTTGGGCCGGATGCGTTAACACCAGCGTTGATTGATTCACCCCACCCCGCTGCCAGCCCGACCCACCCGGGTCGCGGCGGGCGCGCGGGGCACTTCAGAAATTCGAATGGAACCAGCTCTTCATGCGCCCCAGCACGCCGCCTGACATTTCCAGCCGGCTGCTGCGCGAAGGCTGGCCCGAAGCCACCTTGCGGGCGGCTTCCAGCAGCAGGCCCACGCCCGTCGCGTAAATCGGGTTCCTCACCACGTCCACCAGGCCGGTCACGTGCTGGGGGATCCCCAAGCGCACCGGCGTACTGAACACTTCCTCCGCCAACTCGATCGCCCCTTCCATCCGTGCGCCGCCCCCGGTCAGCACGATGCCGGCGGCAATCGTGTTCTCGAACCCGCTGCGCTTGAGTTCGTCGCGGACGAGGCCAAAGAGTTCGTCGTACCGAGGCTCGATCACTTCGGCCAGGGTCTGTCGTTCGAGCCGGCGCGGCGCGCGTTCGCCCACGCTCGGCACTTCGATGGTTTCATTGACGTTCGCCAGTTGCGGCATCGCGCAGCCGTAGCGGATTTTCAGGTCCTCGGCGTGCAGGGTGGGCGTACGAAACGCGACCGCGATGTCGTTGGTGACCTGGTCGCCGGCAATCGGGATGACGGCCGAATGGTGGATGGCGCCGTTCACGAACACTGCGATGTCGGTGGTGCCTCCGCCGATGTCGCACAGGCAGATGCCCAGGTCCTTCTCGTCCTCGGCCAGCACGGCGGTGGACGAGGCGAGTTGCTGCAGATACACATCGTCGACCTGCAGCCCGCAGTGGCGGACGCACTTGATGATGTTCTGGGTGGCGCTTTCCGCGCCGGTCACGATGTGGACGTGGGCTTCGAGGCGCACGCCCGACATGCCGATGGGCTCGCGGATCCCTTCCTGCCCATCGATGATGTATTCCTGCGGCAGCACGTGGAGGATCCGCTGGTCGGCCGGCACCGGCACGGCGCGTGCGGCATCCAGCACGCGGTCCTTGTCGCTCTGGGTGACCTCGCGGTCCTTGATGGCGACGATGCCGTGCGAGTTGAGGCTGCGGATATGGCCGCCCGCGATGCCCACCGAGACGGATTTGATTTCACACCCCGCCATGATCTCGGCGTCCTCGATGGCGCGTCGGATTGAAGCCACGGTGGATTCGATGTTGACCACCACGCCTTTCTTCAAGCCCCGCGAGGCGTGCGACCCGAGGCCGATGACTTCCACCGTGCCGTCGTCGCCAATCTCGCCCACCAGCGCGACGACCTTGGAGGTTCCAATGTCGAGGCCAACGATGAGGTTCTTTTCCTGCTTCCTGAGCATAGGGATTTCAGCCTGCTGAATCTTCGGATGGGTTGATCACTGGGAGCCACCCGCGGGTGCCGGCGCGACAAGGCCCTTGCGTTCCCGAATGGCAAAGCCGTTCGTGTAGCGCAGGTCGATGCCCTGCACGCGCGACCAGTGGTCGCGCAGCAGCCGGGGCCAGGCGGTGATGAAACGCGCCAGCCGCTGGTCGATGAAATGCCGGCCGAGGATGAGCGAGGCACCGTCCTCCAGTTCGATGTGCAGGGCGCGGCGGTCGGACAGCTCTACGGAGGCAATCTTCAGGCCGAGTGGCGTCAGCAGCCCCTTCACCTTCAGGTAGGTCGCCCAGACCTCTGCTTCGCTGCCCACCGGACCATGCACGCGCACCAGCCCGGGCGGGAGGCTGGCTGGATCCGGTGCAAACACCTGCGTCTGTTCGCTCAGCAAGGCGTCCTTGCCCCAGCGCGCGATCGGCCGTTGCTCCACGATGCTGATCTGGAGCGTTTCCGGCCAGACGCGCTTCACCGTCGCGTCCAGCACCCAGGGTTCGCGCAGGATCTGCACCCTGATCCCCTGCACGTTGACTTTGAAGAACCCGCCGCGCGCCACCGGACTCACCAGCGCCTCTATG
>JAYTTZ010000089.1:0-9486 GCA_043744805.1 Gammaproteobacteria bacterium | reverse complement strand
CTGTATCGTCGCGCTAACGAGTAAGACCGAAGGCTCCACTCGCCTCTCGTGATCTTGACCCTGGGGCCGCGCCGGCGACCGGCACGGGCGAGTGTTGGCTGCGTCGCGTTGCATCGACTGCGATGACGCCTTTGGAATCGTTCCGGGCTGGTTTGGGTGCGTGCGGGAGCGAGGCAGACCGGAGCGGGAGTCGTTATCCGGTCTTGTCCGCGTCAAATCAAACGGTGGGTGTCCTTGAATACCGTTAAAACGGTGGGTGTCCTTGAATACCGTTGCCGATCAACTCGATCTCTGCGACTGCGCCGTCTTCTACGACGAGTACTTTGAAGCTAACTATCTTGGCAAGACATGGCACAAGAGCTTTACTGAGATTTTCGGAGAGCAGTCCAGGTTCGTTGTCTGCCTTCTCGACAAGCACCACGTAGAAAAGATTTGGCCAACCTTAGAGCGCGAATGCTTCGCCCCAAGAGTCTCCGAAGCAGCAGTCATTCCGATCTATCTTGATGACACTCCGGTTCCCGGAATTCCGAAAGACATAGTCGGCATTCCGTTCAAGAACTATTCGACCCTAGGAGCCGACCTCGCGAACAAGGTCACAGACGAAATTGTCTTCAAGCTGTTTGAACGCCTTGAAGACGTCTAACCCTTCCATCGAGAGGACATGTCCCGGCAAGCCGGGGCATGCCTCTCATGTCAAACGCTGAGGAATCCCCCCGAATTCGTTCGAAGATTCCGGATGAAATCTGGCTGCCAAGGGATCGACGACGACAGCTCTGCGAGAAGCCAGACCTGACCCTACCGCCCAAGACCTGATCCCAGCGCCTGGCGAAGCTGCGGGCCAGCCGGGCGCGCGGTCGCGTGGGATACGCCGTTTCCCGCGCAACCCCGCGCACCGGAGGCGCTGTCGAGCTCGGTAGTGGCGCTGCTCCGCAGAGTCGGCTCAGCCGCGAAGCTCAGCGGCCGAAGTACTGCGGCGCGCGCTTCTCCATGAAGGCGCGCGGGCCTTCCCGGGCATCTTCGGTCTGGAACACCGGCGAGGAGATTTCCACTTCGATGGCCAGCGCCTCGGCCTCTGGCTTGCCGAGGCAGGCTTTCACCGAACGCCGGATGGCCTTCACCGCCAGCGGGCCGTTGGCTGCAATGCGCTGCGCGATCTCTCGCGCCTTGGCCACCGGATCGGCCTCGACGTAGTTGAGGAAACCCAACGCCAGTGCTTCGTCGGCAGTGATGAGATCGCCCGTCAGCAGCAGCTCCATGGCCTTGGCGTAGGGCATCTGCGCAGGCAGGCGGACAGTAGAGCCTCCGGCGGGGAATAGTGCCCATTTCACTTCCTGGACGCCGAATTGCGCTGCGGCCACCGAGACGCGGATATCCGTGCCCTGCACCAGCTCCATGCCACCGGCGATCGCATGGCCGTTGATGGCGGCGATGATGGGTTTGCCGGGATCGAAGTCGCGCAGCAGGGCGCGTCGGGTGAGGTAGCGGTCGGCCACGATGCGTTCGTCGAATTCGTTTTCCGGCTTGCGCGCGCCGGAGTAGAGCGGGATGAGCTGGCCAAGATCCGCGCCGGCGCAGAACGCGCTGCCGGTGCCGGTGAGGATGGCCACCCGCACCTCGTCGTCGTCACGGACCCGCTCCCAGGCTTCCGCCAGCTTCACCGCCACTTCCGGGTTCAGCGCGTTGCGCGCTTCCGGGCGGTTGAGGGTGATGAGGGCGATGTGATCTTCGACGACGTAGCTGAGGACGCTCATGGGCAAGGACTCCGCGTTGCAAGGTGAACCCGCGGCGGGCCCGCTAGCGTGCCGTCGCGACGTCAGTGGGCTGCGTTCGCTTCGGCCACCCGTTTTTCGATGTGGGCGAGCGCTTCAGTGACCTGGTCGATGAGGATAAGGCAGATGTCACCCGGTGCGAGTGTTTCCAGCGCGCGATCGATGGCGATGAACTCGCCGTGGATTTCCTCGATGGTACTGGTGCGGCTTGCGCCGACCAGGCCTTCCCGCAGCAGCGCCAGCACTTCGCCGTCTTCGCGGCCACGCTGGCAGGCGTCCTGGTAGAGCAGCACCGCGTCGAAGGCTTCGCCGAGGATGCGGGTCTGGTCGCGGATGTCCTCATCGCGCCGGTCGCCGGCGCCGCTGATCACCACGGTGCGCCGCTTGCCGGGGAGGGCCACCACGGCGCCTACCAACGCCTTCATGGCGTCCGGGTTGTGGCCGTAGTCCGCGATGATCGTGGCGCCCTTGTAGTCGAGCAGGTTGAAGCGGCCGGGCGTCGAGGCGACGTCCGAGCGGAAGCTGGCCAGCCCTGCCCGCAGGGCGTCGATCGGCACGTTGACGGCCCAGCAGGCGGCGATCGCGGCCATCACGTTGTCCACCTGGAAGCCGATGCGCCCGGCGAGGGTGACCGGGATGTCGGCGAGCGGGAAGCGATAGGTCTCTTCGCCCTGCACGACGCAGCTGATGGCGTCGCCCTCCACGTACACCACTTGGCGGCCCTGCGCACGGTGCGTGAGCACCAGTGGGTTGCTGCGATCGCGCGAGAAGAAGATCACATTGCCCGGGCAGGCGCCGGCAAGGCGCGCGGCCATCGGGTCGTCGGCGTTCATCACGCCGTGCCCGTCCGGTGAGACGTTCTGCACGATGACGCGCTTCAGCACCGCGAGGTCTTCCACGGTGGTGATGTAGTTGAGGCCCAGGTGATCGCCCGTGCCGATGTTGGTCACGACGGCGACCTGGCAGCGGTCGAAGGCAAGGCCTTCGCGGAGGATGCCGCCGCGCGCCGTTTCCAGCACCGCGGCGTCGACGTCGGGATGCATGAGGATGGTGCGCCCGCTGCGCGGACCGCTGCAGTCGCCGACGTCGAGTTCGCGGCCGTTGGCATACACGCCATCGGTGGTGGTCATGCCCACCCGCAGGCCGTGCTGGGCGAGGAGATGCGCGATGAGGCGCACCGTGGTGGTCTTGCCATTGGTGCCCGTGACCGCGATGACCGGGATGCGGCCATCGTCGCCGGGGGCGAACATCTCCGCGACGATGGCTTCACCCACGCGGCGACCCGTGCCGTAGGACGGCGTCAGGTGCATGCGCAGGCCAGGGGCTGCGTTGACTTCGATGACCCCGCCGGACTGTTCTTCCAGCGGCCGCAGTACCGACTGGCACACGATGTCCACGCCGCAGATCTCGAGGCCCACCATCTGCGCCGCGGCAATCGCGCGCGCGGCCAGTTCCGGATGGACCTGGTCGGTGACGTCGGTAGCGGTGCCGCCGGTCGAGAGGTTGGCGTTGTTCCGCAGCACCACCTGCTGGCCGAGCAGTGGCACGGAGTCGGTGGTGAGGTTCTGGGTCTGGAGGCAGCCGAGCGCGATGTTGTCCAGCCGGATACGGGTGAGCGAAGTGGCATGGCCTTCGCCGCGACGCGGGTCGCGGTTCACCTCGTCCACCAGCGCCTGCACGGTGAGGACGCCGTCGCCGATGACCTGCGGCGGTTCGCGCCGGGCAGCCGCAATGAGCTTGTCGCCGATGACGAGCATGCGGTAGTCGCTGCCGGGGATGTAGCGCTCGACGATGACGTGCGGGCTTTCCTGGATCGCGGCGCGCCAGGCGGCGGCCAGCTGCTCGCGCGTTTCGATGTTCACCGTGACGCCGCGGCCGTGGTTGCCGTCCTGCGGCTTCACCACCACGGGCAGCCCGAGTTCGTTGGCGGCAATCCAGGCGGCGTCTTCGGAATCCACCGCCTGGCCGTCCGGCACCGGCACGCCGGCGGCGCGGAGCAGCTGCTTGGTGAGTTGCTTGTCCTGTGCGACTGCTTGCGCGATGACGCTGGTGCGGTCGATTTCCGCCGCGCGGATGCGGCGCTGGCGGCTGCCCCAGCCGAGCTGCACCAGGCTGCTGTCCTGCAGGAGGCGGTAGTAGGGTATGCCGCGCGCCAGTGCGGCGGTGACGATGGAACCGGTGGAAGGTCCGAGGCGGGCTTCCTCGTAGTGTTCGCGCAGCCGGGTGAGTTCGCCGTCCAGATCGAAGTCGCGGTTTGCGCGGGTGGCCTCGATGAGTCGGTGGGCGAGGTCGAAGGCGCCGCGTCCGGCGGCTTCCTCTTCGTATTCCACGATGACCTGGAAGACGCCGGGGTCCGGGGCCTTGGCCGTGCGGCTGAAGGTCACCGGGCTCCCGCAATCGGTTTGCAGGCTGAGCGCCGCCACTTCCAGCACGTGCGCAAGGCTCACCGGGGTGCCGCCCGCCAGGGTCTGCGGCAGCGAACGGAGGCGCGGGTAGCGCGCGCGCAGGGAGTCTTCGAGTCCGGGCAGCGTGTTGAGGTCGCGCTCGTCTTCGTCACAGGTGACGATCGCTTCGACGGCAGTGCTGCGGGTCCAGAGGTTGGGGCCGCGCAGGGTGCGGACACGATCAACTTGCATCGTTGGATAGGCCTGTGGTTACGGGACGCGATGTTTGAATAGGGGGGTCGGCAGGCTGCTAGGCCCTGGCCATCGGCTTGACCAGATCCGCCAGCGCCGCCGGGTAGCCGACGATGGCGCCGACGATGAGATCAAAAGGAATCGACAGCGCCCAGGCGGCGGCTGCGGTCGGCAGGCAGTCGGCCGCGTTCACGCAGGGCGCCAGCAGGTGCTGGTGGCGGTTGCTGCCCTGGGCGAACACCAGGGCGTCGCCTTCGAGGTACACGGTGCGACCGCCGCTGGCGAGGAGTTCCTGGAGGGCCGGTGCGTTGCCGTCACGGCCATAGAGCATCACTTCGCCATCGGCGTACTCGGCCATGGCGAGCACCAGCGGGTCGTCGGCGTTGAGCACGGCGACGCCGTCGCCCAAGACGACATCCACCTGGGTGCGCAGGATGTGCGCGATCTGGTCGGCGTCTTCCACGCCGTAGCGGGCAAGGGCCGGCACGGCGGTCGCGGCGGTCACCACGCCCACCTGGCAGCGGTCGTAAGGCAGGCCTTCGCGCAGGAGGCTGGCGGGCGAGGTTTCCAGCACGGCCACGTTGACCGTGCGGTTGATCAGCACCCGCTGGCCGCCGGACCAGTTGGCGCTGTCGCCGCGCCGCACGCAGCGCAGGCCCAGGAACGTGCCGCTCGCGCAGGCCAGGCCCACCGACTGGCCGTGGAGGTGCAGCAGGAAGCCCAGCATGCTCGCGACACTGGTGGTGTCCGAACAACCGGAGATACCCACCAGCGGAATGCGGCCGTCATGACCTTCCGGGAACAGGTGGCGCACGATGGCGGCGCCCGCTTCGTTGCTCATATCCCCCGGCGTGCGCAGGTGGGTGGGCAGCGAGGGGCCTGCATTCACTTCCAGCACTGCGCCGCCCTGGGCGGCGAGTGGTTGGCTGATGTCGCGGGCGACGAGATCGACGCCGGCAATGTCGAGGCCCACGACGCGGACTGCGAGGCAGGCCATTGCCAGGGTGTCCGGATGCACCCGGGCGAGCACGTCCTCGCCGTACTTGGCGGGGTGGGGCAGGGTGACGCGGTGGCCGGCGGCGGGTACCGATTCATAGTTCACGTGCTGGCGCGCCAGCGCGAGTTTCACCGTGGGATGTCCGGCGATGGCATCCGCCACCCAGAGATCCGAGGACGCCGCGCCCAGTGCATCGGTGACCAGTTGGCGCACCGTGTGGTGGCCGTCGCCGACCACCGTGAACAGCAGGGCACCAGTGGCGCCAACGACGCGGTTGTCCACCACCAGCAAGCGGAACTCGGTGCCTTCCACGTAGCGTTCGACGATCACCGCACTCTGGATGGTCTGCGCCAGGGCGAACGCCGTGGCGATTGCCGCGTCCGTCGACAGCGCCAGGGACACCGCCACGCCTCGGCTGCCTTCCGCCGGCTTGGTCACCACCGGGCGACCCAGGTCGTCAGCGGCTTCAAGGGCGTCGGCCAGATTGCGCGCAATCACGCCTTCCGGTACCGGGATCCCGAAGCGCGCCAGCAGTTCCTTGGCGAGATCCTTGTCCTGGGCAATGCTCTCGGCAATCGCCGAGGTGCGGTCGGTTTCTGCGGTCCAGATCCGGCGCTGGCGGATGCCGAAGCCAAACAGCACCAGGTTGCCGTGCTCCAGCGGGGCGATGGGGATGCGGGCCGTGCGCGCGGCCTCCACGATCATCGCGGTGCTGGGACCGAGGGATTTGGCTTCCGCCAGGGCGCGCAGTCCGGCCAGCGCGGCGCGCAGGTCGAAAGGGTCGTCATGGATGGCGGCAAGTACGAGTTCGCGGGCCTTGGCAAGGCAGGCGCGGGTGACGTCTTCCTGCGAGATGCGCACCACCACGTGGTAGACGCCCACCTTGTGCGTGCTGCGCGCGCGCCCGTAGCCCACCGGGTGGCCGATGCGGGTCTGCAGTTCCAGGGTCACGTGTTCGAGGATGTGGGCCGGCCAGGTGCCTTCCTCCAGGCGGCGCACGAAGCCGCCCGGTTCCTCATAGCTGCATTCATGTTGGTGCAGGCCCGGCAGCCAGGCGACGAGGCGTGCGACGAAACCGGGCAGGGTATTGGACGGAAACGATTCAAGATCCCCGATGTCCACGAGGGCCTCGAGGGCCGGTTTGTAGGACCAGCGACTGGGACCGCGGAGGACCGTGGTGTCCAGGATCAGGAGGTCGTGGCGGCTCATGCTGGCTCACCGAGCCAGCGGCAATGTTCGGGGCCGGAGGAAGAAACCGCAGCCGAAACAGCGGTCCCGCGATAAGATGGGCAATGGTCGAACGTAAGCATGCTGTCTCGTTGAATCTTCTGCCCTTGGCGTGGCGGGAGCGGATGGAAGGCCTCCTCGAGCCCGAAGAAGCCGTCCGCGCCGGGTTCGAAACCGACCTCACCGAGGACCTGCGTTACGCGCCTGGACTGGTGGTCCTGACCACTATCCGTATCCTTCATTTAACCGAAGATGAACAGAAACGGTGCTGGATGCTCGAAGATGAGCTGTCCGTGCGCCAGAGTGATCACGCCGGCGTCGGCCAGCTCGAAGTCTTCGGCGGTGAACGCCGCTCCGGGCTCATCCGCTACACCCTGGAGAAGTCCGTGGCCGCCGGTCATCTGGTCATGGAACTCGAGCGCCTGCGGACCGACGGCGCCGGGGACGAGGAGAACGCGGGCCTCTGCCCCGAGTGCCTCGGCACCCTCGACCCCCTCACCGGGCTCTGCCCGCTGTGCTCCCGCGAGGACACCGCGCCACCGTCCACCCGGACCCTGTTCCGCCTCTGGCGCTTCGCCCGGCCCTACCGCCTGCAACTCTTTGGCGGGTTCATCTTTACCCTGCTGGCGACGGTCGCCCAGTTGGTGCCGCCCTACCTCACCATGCCGCTCATGGACAAGGTGCTCATCCCCTTCCAGAACGGCACGCCCATCGATTTCCACCTGGTCACGCTCTACCTGGGCGGGCTGCTCGGGGCCTCGCTGCTGGCCTGGGTGCTGGGCTGGGCCCGCACCTACCTACTGGCGCTGGTGTCCGAGCGCATCGGCGCGGATCTCCGTACCACCACCTTCAACCACCTGCTGGGCCTGTCGCTGGAGTATTTCGGCGGCAAGCGCACCGGCGACCTCGTCAGCCGGCTGGGCTCGGAGTCGGACCGCATCTGCGTGTTCCTGTCACTGCACGCGCTCGACTTCGTCACCGACGTGCTGATGATCCTGATGACCGCCGTCATCCTGTTTTCCATCAACCCCTGGCTCGCGCTCGCCACCCTGGTGCCGCTGCCGCTCATTGCGTGGATGATCCACGTGGTGCGCGACCGACTGCGCACGGGCTTCGACAAGCTCATGCGGGTCTGGTCGGAAGTGACCAACGTGCTGTCCGACACCATCCCGGGTATCCGCGTAGTGAAGGCGTTCGCGCAGGAAGACCGCGAGAGCAAGCGCTTCCTGGCGGCGAACCTGTACAACCTCGCCCTCAACGATCGCCTGAACAAGGTGTGGGGACTCTTCACCCCCACGGTCACCTTGCTGACCGAAGTCGGCTTGCTGGTGGTATGGGCCTTCGGCATCTACCAGATCTCCCGTGAAGAAATCACGGTCGGCGTACTCACTGCCTTCCTCGCCTACATCGGACGCTTCTATTCACGGCTCGACGCCATGAGCCGCATCGTGTCGACCACCCAGAAAGCCGCGGCGGCCGCCAAGCGCATCTTCGACGTGCTGGACCACGTCTCGTCCGTCCCGGAACCGAAGGACCCGCAGGCCCTGCCCTCGGTGACCGGCCACATCGAATTGCGCCACGTGGGCTTCCGCTACGGCAACCGCCAGGTGCTGCGCGACGTGAACATCGATATCGCGCCGGGCGAGATGATCGGCCTCGTTGGCCAGAGCGGCTCCGGCAAGAGCACGCTGGTCAACCTCATGTGCCGCTTCTACGACGTGGCCGAAGGCGAAATCCTGCTGGAAGGCGTGGACATCCGGAAGCTCGCGCTGCGCGACTTCCGCCAGCACATCGGCCTCGTGCTGCAGGAGCCTTTCCTGTTCTTTGGCACCGTCGCGGAGAACGTCGCCTACGGCAAGCCGGGCGCCACCCGCGATGAAATCGTGGCCGCCGCGCGCGCCGCGCATGCCCACGACTTCATCCTGCGCCTGCCGCACGGCTACGACTCCCTGGTGGGTGAACGCGGCCAGGGCTTGTCCGGTGGCGAGCGGCAGCGCATCTCGATTGCCCGAGCGCTGCTCATCGACCCGCGCATCCTCATCCTCGACGAGGCCACGTCCTCGGTGGACACGGAAACCGAAAAAGAAATCCAGAAGGCGCTGGAAAACCTGGTGCGGGGCCGGACGACCATCGCCGTCGCCCATCGGCTCTCCACCCTGCGCAAGGCCGACCGCCTCGTGGTGCTGGAACGCGGCCGGGTGGTGGAAGTGGGTAACCACGACGCCCTTATCGCCGCCGATGGCGCCTACGCCAGGCTCTACGAGGCCCAGACCCGCCAGCACGCCGAGACCGAAGCATGAGCGAACCCTTTACCCTCGAACGCACTGCACGCGGGCGGCTGGTGCTGACCCTCGCCGACGGCACCCGCCACGCAGGCGTGCAGCCGGTGCGGGCGTTTCCACTCAGCGCCCCCAACGAATACGTCGGACTGATCTCGGCACAGGGCAGTGAGCTGTTCTCGATTGACCGACTGGATGCACTGCCGGACGCCGTGCAGCGACTCATCAACGAGGAAATTGCGCCGCGCGAGTTCATGCCGCGCATCCTGTCCATCGACACGGTCTCGACCTTCGCCACCCCCAGCGTGTGGACGGTGACCACCGACCGCGGCAAGACCACCCTGATCCTGAAAGCCGAGGAAGACATCCGCCGTCTCGACCGCGGCAGGCTGCTGGTCAGCGACCGCCACGGCATGCAGTTGCTCATCGAGGATCAGGCGGCGCTGGACGGTCGCAGCCGCCGGTTCCTGGAACGCTTCCTCTAGCAGCCTGTCGGACTTGGGGAGCGTCGGCTGCGAACCGACCGCAGCCGTCCATTCGGCACCGTCTTTTTGCCCCATAGCCGGGCTATGGGCCTG
>JAYTTZ010000088.1:0-2458 GCA_043744805.1 Gammaproteobacteria bacterium | reverse complement strand
GCTACGCCAAGTCGCGCGCACAGCGCCGGCCAGTCGTGATCGGGATCGTGGCCTTCACCCCAGATGACATCGAAAGCCGTTTCCACCACCGCGCGGCTGGCGCCGAGCCCGATGATGAGCCGCAGCACCTTGAGCGGATTGAACGGGTGGCGCGGCGGCATGCGGAAGGGCACGCCGAGTTCGTGGGCAAACCACACCGCCTGGCGGTAGGTGTGCAGGCGTTTGGCGGGGAGCTCGGCTGGTCCCTTGGTGCCCCAGTGCTTGAGCAGGCCGGCGAAGAGCACTGGCCGGAACTCGATGGCGAGATCCGCTGGCAGTCGGGTGAACTGCTTGAGGTGCAGGTAGGCGTAGGGCGAGATGACGTCGAAATACCAGAGGGCGCGATGACTCACGGCGTGGGGGCTCCCGGGGCTGCGGTGGAGAGGCGGCTGGCGTAGGGCCCCAGCGCGGCCAGCACCAGGGCCGCGACGAGCGCAACGCTGGCGACGAGGGCGAACAGCGTGGGCAGGCTGAACTGTTCGTAGAGTCCCGCCACGCGTCCGCCAAGGTAATTGCCCACCGCGCTGGCCAGGAACCAGACGCCCATGGTCAGGCTGGCGATGCGGGCCGGTGCAAGGGTGCTGATGGCCGACAGCCCGACCGGGCTCAGGCACAGCTCGCCCAAAGTGTGCAGGAGGTAGGTGGCGACCAGCCACCAGGGGCTGACCTTCACCCCGTTTGCGGCACACCATGCCCCGACCGCGAGGACCCCAAAACCGGCGCCCACCAACACGAGACCAAGCGTGAACTTGGCGTGGCGCGAGGGATTGCGGGATCCGAGCTTTACCCAGCCCCAGGCGAAGACCGGTGCCAGCAGGATGATCAGCAGCGGATTGACCGACTGGAACCACGTGGCCGGGAACTCGTGCCCGCCGACATCGAGGTTGGTGTTGCGGGCGGCGAAGAGATTGAGCGTGGAGCCGCCCTGCTCGAACAGCGACCAGAACACCGCTGCCGCCACGAAGAGGATGAGGATCAGCTTCAACCGGTTGCGCTCCTCGCCGGTCCACTCGCCGCCCCGGAACATCGCGGTGAAAAAGGCCGCCGTCACCCCGAGCAGCACCAGCGCGAAACCATCCGAGAGCCGCTGGAGGGTGAGCGCGTCCTGCCACAGCGCCAGCGCGAGGCCGCCCACCACGACGGCGCCCACCAGGAGTCCACGCTGCAGACGTCGGTGATCCACTGGGGACAGCGCAGCGGGCGGCCGACCCGCGTCCCGCAGGCGAGCGCTCCCGGCGAGGAACTGCAGCAGGCCCACCGCCATGCCGACAGCGGCAGCGCCAAAGCCGAGATGCCAGCCGAGCGCCGGCGAGCCGCCAAGGCTCGTGGCCAGCGCCCGCCCGTTGTCGCTGAGTGCCAGCCAGCCGCAGGCCAGCGGCGCCAGGAAGGCGCCCAGGTTGATGCCCATGTAATACAGCGAATAGCCGGCGTCGCGGCGCGGATCGTCGGGCGGATAGAGATCGCCCACCATCGTGCTGATGCTGGGCTTCAAGAGGCCCGTGCCCAGCACCACCAGGGCCAGCCCTGCGAAGAAACTGCCGCCGGTGGGGGCGGCGAGGCACAGGTGCCCGGCCAGGATGAGACTGCCACCGCACAGCGTCGCGCGGCGCGCCCCCAGCACGCGATCCGCCAGCCAGCCCCCGGGCAGGCACGCCAGATAAACGCAGCCCGAGTACAGCCCGTAGATCGCGCCGGCCTGCGCCGTGTCGTAACCCAGGCCCCCCGCACTCGCCGCGGCCGTCATGTACAGGATGAGCAGCCCGCGCATGCCGTAATAGCTGAAGCGCTCCCAGAGCTCCGTGAAGAAGAGCGTGGAGAGGCCGGCGGGGTGGCCGAGGAACTGGCGCTCGGTCATGCAGCAGGACGAGGCTGGGCGTGAAAGCAGGGCATGGCTCGGCGCTCCGGGTAAGGCACAGGCAATGTAGGGCCGGGCCGGAAATTAATCACCTGTACGATGGACTGTCCGGCGGCTTGAGGGGCTGGAAAGCACCAGTACGACGACCAGGCCAATCTCACGTGGCTCCAACGGTGGGTTAGGCAGCATCGATCTCGACGATGCCGGGAAGACTGCTGACTACAAACTTCCCCCATGCAACCTTCCGTTTCGCAATATCTATATCGATGCCGACCAAACTCCCTGCACATCGTAGTCAAGCGCGACGCCTTCAGATGCTTCTTTGCTTTCGACGCCTGGGCCTTCTTACAAATCGATATAGAGAGAGTCGCTCGAATTAGTTGGTGAAGGAGTAGTCAATCATCCGGCGAAACCATTATCGAACGAGTCGACGCCGGTAGGATCTGCTGCATGATGTGCAAGCTAAGGACGCAGGCGTGAATTATCTGTACAGCTAGGGTGATTCATGATCTGATGCGTTCATGCGACGGGATCTTGAACTAGAAGCGCAGCTCGTTGAGAAGT